>DASZZU010000034.1:0-4050 GCA_035544855.1 Gemmatimonadaceae bacterium
CATTGCAGCTGGCGAGCACGCTCGGCAGGAAGATCACCGCACCGCCCAAGCCAACGAGCTTCAAGAAGTTGCGTCGCGTACTTCCCTCGAGCAGTTGCTCGGGGCGGGAAATCACCATCGTTTTCTTGTGAATCATCTGCGTCACCTCCGGTTACTAGCACTCGTGCGCCAGCGAACGCCGCTAGTGGACGCCGCATCGACATCTTCGTGTGCAGCTCACGAGGCAGACCGGAGGCCGCGGTAACGCGAACAGCTAAGAATCCATTGCTTGCGGTGGTGGACGTGTAACAGTTGCGTTTGTTTTCGTCTGCTGCTGCATGATTGCTTCCCTCCAGCCCTGTAACTCTTGCCACATTCCGGCTGACGAGAGTGTATTTGCAGACGAAATAGTTACCGTTCGCGCGGGAGTTTCCCCACCAGCCCGCGTACCCGCTGTCAGCACTTACGAAGGACAGCACCTGGCGCTTCTGGCGACGCCGTGTTCAGCACCCGGACCGTTATATGGAAGAAGAGATGCCTTCGATTCACGAACGCGAGACCTTCTCCGAGCGGTACATCCCGGGCGGAACTTCGCGGGAGACCGCGTCAGCGATCGCTCCCAACGCCGAGGCGGTATTTGCCGAACTCCACCACGCCACGCTCGCGTTGCAGCTGGCGATTCCCGAAGCAGAGCTCTGTGAGCGCGTGCGTCGGGCGGTTGAGGACGCAGCCGCGAGAGATGCCGGTTCGATGAAGGAATTGCGCCTCGCCGTCAGGAGCTTCACAGTCGCACTGCGGGATATCGGAACCACTCCTGAGCGCGTGTTGATCGCCCTCAAAACCGTGATCAACAATCGAACCCTCGTGGCTATCGCGCCGCACGCGTCGGACTGGAATGGCGACGAGCTGCGCGAAAAGATCAGCACGTGGTGCATAGAAGAGTTCTTCAGAAAGAAGACAGCCTGAGCCGTGCATGACAGACAAGACAGAAAAAGAGTATCGGACCTTGTTGGCCGACCTCAATAAGGCTCTTTCCGACAGAACGGGCACGGCAACGAGTGACCGCGTAATCCTTCGAGCTGCCGTTTGCGCGTATGTAGCCGCCGAGCAAGCGAGAGGGACGACGCTCAAGAGCGTTATTCAAACCGTGGAAGAGATCCTGAGGGAGGCGGAGCAGGCAGCGGCTAGCGCAACAGATGCGACGGAGCGTCGCGATGGCGACCTAGCGAAACAGCTCGTTGCCTGGTGCGTGGAGTTCGGCGGGAATGGCGGCGGAGTGTTCGTCTGACCGCGCCGACTCTGATAGGCCGTTGACCCCAGCCAGCAGGAGCTGCACCGCTTTCTGGATTCTCGCGAGGTGCTCTACCTGACCGTCCGTAAGAGTACCATGAACTCCGAGAGTTAGGAGATAGACGGACGCCGCGATGGTGTTGAGCGGTGTTCTCATTTCCTGACTCATGGCCGCAACGATATGCTGATGCTCGCGTTTCGTTCCGTCGGCTTTGTCTCGAGCGACTGCCAGGCAGTAAGCCGAGGCCGCAAAGTGTGCCAGACTCTCCATCACCCGGACATCCTCGCAGTCAAAGTGATGCCTGCGCGGTGGGTGTGATACTACCCAAATCGTTCCCAGCGGAGTTGGGTGAAGGTCAGTGCTGAACGGCAGCACCAGACCTTCCGTGAATTCAATGCCCGCGGCCCTGAAGTAGTCATACTTGAGATCGGGGCGAGAGAAAAGGATAGGTGCACCTTTGTCGAGACACTCGCCGCAAGGACTGAAATTGCGGGGGGTCGTGCCCCCTACGTGGGCAGCCAGACAGCCCGCAAGCGCGACCCATCGGAATTGCTCGCCACCATCAGGCGCAGGTTCGACCAGGCTCACACCTGCCGTACTTGTATCCGCCCCGCCGCCACATAACTCTACCGCGGCCGCAAGCAAACCTTGAAGAACGGCGTACGGCTCTTCGCCCGTGGTTGCTGCAATCCGGTGAAGAGCGAGACTTTCGCGAGCTGTACCGGATACCGGAGTTGATCCCGATGCGGGCGGCGACCTATCACCAATTTTGATCTCCGCTGTTTTGCTGCGCGGTACGTGACGCGGTTGGGATTCGCCAATGCTGGACGAGTTCTGACTGGCACGCATAGCTGTGGGCGAATAGGTGAAGGTCTCAACCCGGACGCGAGACGGACGTCATGGGGTGCAACAACTGTACCCTCGCGTACAGTCTAGGAGCTAGCATGCTGTGTGTTCGTCGCGACGATGAACGTGATGATGGCACGCACGCAATTCTCGGCGAGAAGTCTGGGCGGAGGTATCAATCGCCCCGGGATTTGGAACTTCCCCAATTTCTGGCGCGCAGCTTCGGTGACGTAAGTCGGCGCTTGTGGAGGTATCGTCGTCAGGTCATCCCGACCGACAAGCAACATCCTGACATTCCGCAGATCTACCACGTTCTGCAGGTAGTCTCGAACGAGCTCCAGAAACCGAGGATCGGCCGCGATTAAATAAGCTCTGCCTGAGCGCAGGAGGGTTTTCCATTCGTTTTCGAAAAAAGGCGGTCGGACGTCCACAACAATGACTGGTTTGCCGAGTCGGGCAGCGAGCATTGACACTTCGGTCTCCAGCGCGTTGGTGGTCACAACAAGGTGCGCGCGTTGGAACGCAGAACGAACGAGGTTTCCCGCCGTCACCTGTTCGGGCAGCAAGGGTGTGGTCTCCAGACCGTAATCAACATTCAGCTCTCGCGACAAGCCATACGCCTGATCGGCCGTTTTGGCGATGACGGTGGCGCGCAACCTCCGGCCAAGCGCGGCGATTCTCAGATCGTCGGTAAATCGCAGCAGCGAGAACCCTCGCACGACTCCCGCGACCAATATGTCGGTGAGGAAGTCCGCCGACGGCGACCGCTCCTCACCAGACAACGCGCTTGCTGGAGCGACAAACACCCCCGATCGCGGTCGGAGGACGACAAGGCCTTCTTCAGCGAGCGCCTGATAGGCCGCAAGTGCGACTCGCGGGTCCACGTCGAACTCGCTTCCGATCTCGCGCGTGCTCGGCAGACGATCACCCGGAGAGATGGCACGAGTGCGCAGCGAATGTTCAATTCGCTTTTGCATGGTGCTCGCGATGAAGGTTCTTCGGTGTGCGGCCATACCTGACTATATAGGAAGGGACGTGCCGCGGCCTCTCTCGCAGCTCACGAGCACCCTCAGACGCCCGCAAAAATGCAGCAGTCGACGACAGCCAGCGCGAACTGCTACACTCAGCCCCGTGATTCGAAGGGTTGTTAGCTGATAGACACATTCCGGCCTCCGTTCTGCAGCGCGTGTCGCCCCTCATCCCCAGCGACTGCCATCGAGGCGAATCCCATGCGGCTCCGATCCTTCACCAATCCCCTGCTTCCCGCACTTGCCGCTGCATGCGTTGCTGGATGCCCTTCAAAGGACACCATGAACCGAGACACGACTCTTACCATCGAGCCCCCGCGCACAGAGACTGCCAGCGCGATGGCTGCTCCCAACACCCAGATGCAAGCGGTTCTCGATCAGCTCTCGGTGCTTGGTGGTAAACCGATTGAGACACTCAGCGCGTCTGAGGCGCGGAAGCAGCCGACTCCAACCGATGCGGTGAAAGCATTACTGAAGAAAGACGGAAAATCCGCAGCACCGGATCCCGCGGTTTCGTCAATCGATCGCACTATCCCGGGTGCCACTGGGCCGCTCCCGGTTCGTATCTACACCCCGAAGTCGGGCACGGGTCCGTTCCCCGTCGTTGTCTACTTTCACGGCGGTGGTTGGGTGATTGCCAACAAGGATGTGTACGACGGTGGAGCCCGTGCGCTGTCAAAGATGGCGAATGCTGTCGTCGTATCGGTGGACTACAGGTTAGGTCCGGAGCACAAATTTCCGGCCGCTCACGACGACGCGTTTGCAACCTACGAATGGGCGCTCAAGAACGCAGCCTCGATAAAGGGCGATCCAAAACGACTTGCTGTCGCCGGCGAGAGCGCGGGAGGCGGGCTTGCCGTCGCCACAGCGATCATGGCACGCGACAAGAAAGCCCAGATGCCTCTC
>DASZZU010000035.1:0-5886 GCA_035544855.1 Gemmatimonadaceae bacterium
ACACGCCAGTCGAGCGCAGACAGCTCGACGATGTTGGTGTCGAGCACGCGGCCCGGCTCCTCGCTTCGCGAGCCCGGCTCCATTCCACGTCGGCGTACGTGACCGACGCCGAGCGTGAACAGCCGCTTCGCGGGCATGACCAGGTACGACTCGGCGCCGACCTTTGACGCCAGAAAATCGCAGTGCCGAGTCATCGAGAATCCCTGCGGGACCTTGAGCGTCGTCCACAATCTGTACACCGAGCCCGGTGTCTCCGCGTCGGTCGAGCGGATTACCACGTGACCCGAGAATGGATCGTCCTTCGCCATGTAGCTGAAGGCGGAATCGAGCCTTTCGGTCGGCACGCGCCACGCTACCAGTGCACCGGGCGCAAGGTTGGTTGCCATCAATGTCTGTCTGATCCGGCGAATGACGCCGGAGGACAGCATCGCCCGCAAACGCTCGATCACCACTTCTTCGGTGAGCTCCGCGGCGAAGGCGATCTCAGCGAACGGCTCGTTGACGAAGCCGGCGATCCGGTCTTCGGAGATCGCCAGGATGCGAGCGTTCACGGGATCGGAGATTCCCGATGGAATCACTGGGGACGCCGACAGATTCGCAGCCACTACCTGACCCTCAGCCGCTTATGTCGAAGGTAGAGGCTAACCGCGTACGCGGTGTAGATGCCGAGGGCGATTGTGTAGGCGACGTGATAGTAAGTGGATGTCTCAGGCGGCATGGTGCTCCGCAATCGCAGTCGCCGCATCGCGCGCGACCGCATAGTGATACCGTGAGCGGACGAAAGCGACATAGAGAAGCGTAAACGAGACAAACGAAATGAAAAAGGTCAGCAACATTTCGTTGGGTAGTGACGGTCGGTCTGGCTTTCCGACGATCGGCATTGGATGCATTGTCGCGAAGAGATAAACGCTCAGATGAATGAACGGGATCAGGAGCGCGCCAAGAATTCCCAGCACTGCCGAGTAGCGCGCGCGCATCTCAGGCGAGTCTATCGCTCCGCGCAGGACGATGTACGAGACGTAGATGAACCACAGAAAGAGTGTGGACACGAGGCGCACATCCCACCACGCCCAGTACGTTCCCCAGATCGGCTTGGCCCACATTGGGCCCGTGATCAGCACCACGGTGGTGAAGACTACACCCACTTCCGCCGAGCTCTCGGCGAAGCGGTCGAGCCGCTGATCTCGAAGCCAGAGGAAGACGCCGCTCGCAACCGCGACGAGCCCGAACGCGAGGAACGCCACCCACGCAGCGGGAACGTGAATGTAGAAAATCTTTTGTGCGGCTCCCTGCTTCGCTTCCAGTGGCGTGAAGAACACTACGCGAATTACAGTGCCGACCACCGCCAATCCGGCGACGGTCGAAAGCCAGGAGATCTTCATGTGGATGTGATGTGCATTTACGTACGAATGGGTCGGTGACGGCGTGTCATCGACCCATCCAATTTAAGCGACGACGGCATCTCCCCGCATCTGGCGGTTGCGAATCCAAGCAATGACGAGGCCGGCTAGCACGAAGGAGATCGCCAGGTCGACCGTGTTGACGATCGCGTAACTGGCTGAGAAGCCATACCAGTTCCAGTCGGACAGCTCCTTGATCATTCCGGCTGCGAGCGCGACCAACCCGAGCTTCAAGGCCGTGTCCCGTTTGCGGCGCACAATCTGGTCGGCGAGCACGATGCAGAGCAACAGCGCGGCGACCAGGTCCAGCACAAACTGTTTTGCCATCATGGGACCCATCGCCTTTGATTTGTCGGCGAGATCCGCCGTGAGCGACTGCGCCATCAGGATCCCCTGCGGCGAGAAATAGACTCCATTCGTCGGCGCCTGCGCACGGATCGTCTGCACGGCGGCGGCGTTGTCCTTGAATTCAGTCATCGTCGCCTTGTGCCAGGGGATCGCGACGTTGGAGATCGTCTGCCACACGAAAAGCGTGATACCGGCGGCAAGGGTGCCATAAAGCAGGTATTTCCCTTTCATGACCTCTCCGGATTTGGGGGCGACACACGATACAACGGGCTTTTCATTCACGCCACAGTTTGAATCCCGGGACGGGAATCAGCCGTTTTTTCTAGTCCTCGACGGTGAAGGGATAAGCGAGAGTGCACGCCGCCACGAACACGATGTCGAAGGCGAGCAGCAGCTTTAGCCACGCCCCCACCTCGATGACCGGACGACCGCTCAACAGTTTCGCCGTCGCCTGCGCCGCCGCGATCACGATCGGCACGAAAAACGGAAGGGCGAGCATTGGCAGCAGCAGCTCCGCGAGCCGTGTGTTGACGGCCATCGCGCTGAATAGGGTTCCAACGGCGACCAGGCCAATGGCGGCAAGGATGGCGATCGCGATGAGCGGGCCGGCCACGTTGCCGAGGGGGAGATTGTAGAACAGCGCCAGGGCGGGGATGGCAATCGCCTGCACCGCGCCGACGAAAATGAGATTCGCAATTGCTTTCCCGAGGAAGATCGCTTCCCTGCTCACCGGCGACGCCAGCAACCCGTCCATGGCGTGATCCTCGGTTTCGACGCCGAACGAGCGATGCAGTCCGAGCAGTCCGGAAAAGGTGAAGATGACCCACAGCACTCCCGGCGCGAGATCGGTGGCGGTGACAGCCGTTGGATCCCACGCGTAGAAAAAAATCACGAGTCCGAGGAGCGCGAACACGACGGCCGAGAGGAACGCCGAGCGCGTTCGGAACTCGATCGCCAGATCCTTGCGGGCGATGAGCCAGGCTCCGAACAGAATGTCAGCCATTCGCCGCCAGCGCCTCGCGGTAAGTGGTTGCGTAAGAGCTGGCGTCGATGCGGTGGGCGGCATCGTAGCGCAAGAACTTCCCGCGCTGCATAACCGCCGCGTGTGTCGCGAGCGAGAGTCCCTCGACGAGGTTGTGCGTCACGATGATGATCGCCGTGCCGGCCGAGCGCAGCTCCTGGAGGAGCGCGGTGAGGGCGCGCGCACCGCTTTCGTCGAGGCCGCTATACGGCTCGTCAGCCAGCACGAGTTGGGGCGAATGTACCATCGCCCGCGCGATCGACACCCGCTGCTGCATGCCGCGGCTGAGGGATCGGATCGGAGCGTCAGCTCGCTCCAGCATCGACATGAGTCGTAGCGAGTCTTCGACGCGCACCCTCGCATCGCGGATGCCGTACAACCGGGCAGAAAATGAAACGTTTTCCCGCGGCGAGAGCGCCGCGTAGAGCATGGTGTGATGCGAGATTAGGCCGACCCGCGAGCGCGCCAGTGGTCCTCCGGGGAGCTGGATGCCGGATACCCGCGCGCTCCCGGACGTCGGCTTGAGCAGTCCTGCGAGCACACGAAGGAGCGTCGTCTTCCCGGCCCCGTTTGGGCCGAAGAGCGCCAGGCACTCACCGGGCGCGAGCGAAAAGGTGACGCCGGCCACCGCTTGTCTGGGTCCGAAGTCGCGCGTGAGCTCCGCCACCTCGACGATGGGCACCGCGCCAGTAGAGATTGTAGAGAACATTCGCCTAGAACTTGCCACTCTGGCGTGAGCGGCGCAAAACACAGTATCCTTGCGACTCGCTCCAGTTCAGCGCGTCCACCGACTCCGCTACGATGACTGACATCGATGTTCTGCTAGAGGAAAACCGGAAGTTCGAGCCACCGCCCGAGTTTAATCGGCGCGCCAACGTCTCGTCGCCCGAGATCTACGAGAAAGCGGCGCGCGACCCTGAGGAGTTCTGGGCCGAGCAGGCGCGAGAGCTGGAGTGGATGAAACCGTGGAATAAAGTCCTCGAATGGGATCCTCCGCACGCGAAGTGGTTCGTCGGTGGAAAGCTCAACGTCGCCGCCAACTGTATCGACCGGCACATACGTGGAGCGAACAGAAATAAGGCGGCGCTAATTTGGGAAGGAGAGCCTGGTGATCGACGGACCCTCACTTATTGGGATCTCTACGTCGAGGTCTCGCGCTTCGCAAATGTCCTGAAGGGATTCGGCGTAAAAAAAGGAGACCGTGTCGCTATCTATCTGCCGCTCATTCCGGAAGCGGCAATCTCAATGTTGGCGTGCGCGCGGATAGGCGCGATTCACTCGGTTGTTTTCGGCGGCTTCTCGCCGGATTCGCTGCATGATCGCATCAACGATGCGGAGGCCAAAGTCCTGATCACGGCCGACGCGGGATATCGTCGGGGGCAAGTAATACCCCTCAAGCGGAACTGCGACAAGGCATTGGAGGGTACGCCCTCGATAAAGCACGTAGTCGTCGTGCAGCGGCGCCCCGGTGCCTCGGGCGATGAAGCGTTCGCCGAGATGGTGGAAGGTCGCGATCATTGGTGGCACCGGCTGATGAAAACGGCCGAGACCAGGTGTGATCCCGAACCGATGGATGCGGAGGATGTGCTTTACATCCTTTACACCTCGGGCACCACGGGAAAACCGAAAGGAATCGTGCACACGACGGGTGGCTACCTGACCGGCGTCGCCACCACTATGAAGATGGTATTCGATCTGAAAGACGAAGACGTCTTCTGGTGCACGGCGGACATCGGCTGGGTGACCGGGCATTCGTATCTGGTCTATGGTCCCCTCGCCAATGGGGCGACCTGCGTGATGTACGAAGGCGCGCCCGATTGGCCCGAACGCGATCGCTTCTGGGACATTTGCGAGCGACACGGCGTTACGATTCTTTACACCGCACCGACTGCGATCCGCGCATTCATGAAGTGGGGTGACGAGTATCCGGCGAAGCACGACCTGTCGCGGCTCCGCCTCCTCGGCTCCGTCGGCGAGCCGATAAATCCGGAAGCGTGGATGTGGTATCGCGAGCACATCGGCGGCAACCGCTGTCCGATCGTCGACACGTGGTGGCAGACGGAGACGGGCGCAATCGTGATATCTCCACTGCCGGGAATCACAGAGACGAAACCTGGCAGCGCGACGAAAGTGCTCCCCGGCTACAGTGCGGATCTCCTCGATTCGGCCGGCAAGCGCATCGAGGTGGGCGGAGGATTATTGGCGCTCACCAAGCCGTGGCCGGCGATGCTGCGGACGATTTGGGGCGACGACGAGCGATACGTTCAAACCTATTTCTCCAAGTGGCCAGGTCGACCCGATTTGTATTTTCCCGGTGACGGCGCCAAGCGCGATAGGGATGGTTATTTCTGGCTTCTGGGACGCGTCGATGATGTGTTGAACGTCGCCGGGCATCGCATCGGGACAATGGAAATTGAATCGGCGCTGGTCGAGCACCCGGCTGTCGCCGAAGCCGCGGTGGTGGGCAGATCGCACGAGCTCAAGGGTCAGGCAATAGCTGCGTTCGTCACGCTTCGTGACAAGAGCAAGCAGAGCCCTGCGCTGCGCGACGAGCTCCGCGAATTCGTCGCGAAAAAGATCGGCGCGCTCGCGCGTCCTGACGACATTTTGTTCTCCGCGGATCTTCCCAAAACGCGCTCCGGAAAAATCATGCGGCGACTGTTGCGCGACATCGCCGAAGGACGCGCGCTCGGTGACACGACCACGCTTGCGGATCCGAATGTCATCGCCAGCCTGAAGGATCAGTACGAGGATAAGGAGGGGTGATTTCCTATCGGCATTGCTGAGCCGGTCCCGACGGTTTTATCCCTTTCGGCATAAGGTGTTAAGCCGCGCACCCGAACAAACGCCGACGCACTTTGCCTTTGGCTCGAAGGGCAGAATCATTTCACTTGACCAATTAGGCAATTCAGGTACATTGAGGCCTTGCAAGCGGGCTTAACACGCTGGCAGAAACAGAAAATTGATGCAAAAAGTAAACGGATGCTCATCTGAAATCCGGGGTCAAAAACCGGTTGCAGATGACGTCCGTTTTCGTCTTACAAGTGCAGGACCCAACCGCTTTTGAAAGGGCCGGTTTCAACGACTATGTCACCGGCACCATCAAGACTTCTCTGG
>DASZZU010000036.1:0-7894 GCA_035544855.1 Gemmatimonadaceae bacterium
ATCCCGCCGATCGCGTGGCGCTCAACGGAATCGCCGAGGCGTTTCCGCGCTACTCTGTGATCGGCATACACGCGGTGGATCTGGTGTGGGGACTCGGCACGCTCCACTGCCTGACACAGCAACAACCCTCCGGCACGGCCGCGAACAAATGAAGATCACACTGACGGGTGAGGAATCTCTCAGACTGGAAGCGACGTCCGGTCAATTGACGATCGAAGCGCCGACGCCTGGCGTTCAGTACTCGCCATTTCACATGCTCGGCAGCGCACTCGGCGCGTGCATATTCTCGGTGCTGCAAAGCTGGGCGTCACACAAGAATCTCGAGGTCGACGATCTCAAGGTCGACGTGAGCTGGCATTTCGTGGAAGGACAGCACCGAGTGGGCTCGATGAAGGTGAAGTTGGAGTGGCCAAGCCTTTCGGCGGAGCTGTGGCCGAGGGCGATCCGCGCCGCGAACCTCTGTGGCGTTCACAACACGCTGACGCATCCGCCGCAGATCTCGGTCGAAGCTGTGGGCGTGGAGTCGTCGCCGATCGAGGTATCGGCGTGACCACCGTTCCGGTCGTCCGATTCACTGTCGCGGGTCAGGACGCGCACGACCATCCGATTGCGCCGACCATTGGCGAGCCGGGCCGGCGTTACACCGTGATCTATGACGGTCACTGCAAAGTGTGCGGCCGGATGGTGAAGATGCTGACCAGGTGGGATCGAAACCACGAGCTGGAAATAATTCCTTCGCAGGTGCCTGGTATTCGGGAGAGATGTCCGTGGATTCCACCGCGCGCGTACGTGGAATCGGTGCAGGTGGTGAGGACGAGAGACGGAAAAACCTGGCAGGCGGCGGCCGCGCTCGAGGAGCTGTTGAATGTTTTGCCGAAGGGGCGGTTGATCTCGTGGCTGTTCAAGATTCCATTCGTTCGGCCGCTGGTTGACCTGTCCTACCGATGGTTCGCTCGGAACAGATACGGGTTTGGTTGTGGCGAGCACTGTCAGGTGCGCGAGGCGGATCTGGATTACGAGGACGGGTAACGCGCGAAGTATTTTCCCTTCAGCGGATACTCCAGAAACGAATGGCAGCATCCGTTATTAGCTTGCGGCGGTCTTGCAGTCTAATTACAGACCGAATGTGTTCCGCGCGACCAAGTGTGTGTCGCTTGCGGGTTTGCGGAGGCAAGCATTGGGGAGCATCGTTATTGGGCTGCGGAGACCATGCAACTAAACGCGCAAGTTTGCAGTCTAAGAAGTCCACCTAATTGGCGTTAGCTAGACGAGAAAACGGGGAAATCAACATGAGACCTGTTGTGATCACGATTTGCTTTCTCGTTGGCTGCCGACCGTCAGCATCGACTGTGGCAGAGTCCCCAAACCCCAGCCGTCGGGCGATGCTATTCACCGATTCGAGAGTCTATCGCGCTCAATGCAAAGAAGCCGACACACTCCCCAAACTGACACCGATCCCGCAAAAGTGCACCTTACGTGACCAACGAGTTAAAGTCCGCTAGTCCCCGGCCTTCTGACTCTCTTCTGGTAACGCGGTGAACGCCTCGTCATTCTACTTACTCACCGCCCTCATTTTTCTCGCTCAACCCTGTCTGACTACCGCAGGCGCACAGCGCAGTATCCGTCTCGGGATACCATCCGTTAGGTCACGGCATTCTATCGTCGCTCAATCCGAAGCCGTCGGGGCTCGTAGCAAAATGCTTCGCCTCCCGGTCGCAAAGGATGGGATCCCCACTGGAGTATTCGGAGCGATTATTGGCGGTGCAGTCGGCGCCGCGGGGGGTTATTTCGCAGCGACAGAGCTGTGCGAAACTCCCAACCGACGATGACCATCCAGGCGCTCGCGTTCCGCGCCGCGGATCGCATCACTCACTTGGCTAAGTCGCGCAGTATTTAAGCTGAGAAAGATCAATGGCACGGATGCACTCTTGTCAACTGGAAATCCGCTGAGGAGATGGCCCCCCGCCGAGAGTACTTCCCTCACGCAAAGGCGTAACGTACAGTAACGATCATCTTTGACGAGGTACCAGTGGACCGACGCGAATTTCTCGCGGCGACCGCCGTGGCTGCGGTCGCACAGCGGCGCCAGCTCGACACGCGCGCCGAGCCCGGCCTGCGTCAGTACATCGAGCTGCGGCGCTACCACTTGCTGCCTGGTGCGAAGCGGAGTGCATTCACCGCCTTCATCGGCGACGTAGCAATTCCCGCGATGAATCGAGCGGGAGTTGGCCGAATCGGGGCGTTTACCGTCGTATACGGAGAGAACGCGCCCTCGCTGCTCCTCGTTCTTGCGCACCAGACGCTCGATAGCGTGGTATCGCTTCGCGACCGCCTCGCGGACGACGCGTTGTACGCGCGCGCCGGTGCTGCGATCGTTGATGCGCCGATGTCCGACCCGGCGTTCGTGCGCGTCGAGAGCACGCTGTTGCGCGCCTTCGAAGCGATGCCGACGCTGGAACCATCAGCGGGCGCCGGTACGCGGACGCCTCGCATCTTCGAGCTCCGGACGTATGAGAGTCACAGCGACCGCGCCGCGCTCAACAAACTGAAGATGTTCAATTCCGGAGAGGTGCCGATCTTTCGCAGGACCGGTCTCACGCCCGTCTTTTTCGGCGAGACTGTTGTGGGCGCGAACATGCCGAGCCTGACTTACATGCTCACGTTCTCCGACATGTCGGCGCGCGACGCGGCGTGGGCTTCGTTCAGCCGGGACCCGGAGTGGAAGGCTCTCTCCGCCGACCCGCAGTATCGCGACAACGTCTCGACCATCTCGGACATCATACTCCAGCCCGCGCCGTACTCGCAGATCTGAGCCAGGGAGGGACCGATATGAATGCCACCAGAATAGCCATCGCCTCTCAATTCCTGAGCATGGCTGCGGCAACAACCCTGCTGGCTCAGACGCTGCCCTCACCAAGCGTAGCATCGCTGGGCGATTGCCATCTCACTACGGGGGCGGTGCTCCCAATTGCCGGGTCGCGTATCGTGCGTATGGCAGGTTGGACGCAACGCATTACGACGTGCAGAAACATGTCGCTAACATGATCCGCGGTTTCCTCGCGCACTGATGTCTGACAAACTCGCAAGACGAGAAGACCTTGCTCTTCTCATCCTCGCCGTCGCAGCGCCCATTTTGACTGCAGCGCCACTCTCCGCACAATTTCGCCCGGGCGCGGATGCGGGTCGTCCGCCGAAACCATCACGATTCGAACCACGGAAGGAACCGCGCTTGCGTTTGACCTCACCCCGGACGGTCGCACGATCGTCTTCGATTTTCTCGGACAACTTTGGTCTCTTCCAGCTGGATGGTGGAGCTTCTAATGGGTCTCCCGACGTTCGCCCCTGCTTCGCCGGATTCCCGAGCGCGTCTCAAGCGCTCGTTGCGGCCGGCGCTCGTGACGGCTTACGACATGTGGGTGTGGAAACGCGCAATTGACGCGCGCCGGACTGAGCTGGGCCGCTGGCCAGCGTCCTTTGCGGAGTTGACGGCGATTCTCGGTTCGACTGCCTCGGCACGCAACCTGAGCCCAGAAGACGAGGTTGATTTTCTCGCCATTCTGGCCCCCATCTCCGCGCAGCGGCTGTCTTAGCGCGGTGCCTTAGACCGCGAAAGGCTCACCGCTGTCGCAGTGCACGCGTCAGCGCCCGGTCGAGTGCGTTTGCGAATGCCTGCTTCTCGCGCGAGCCGTAGGCCGCGTGGCCACCTGTCTCGACGCCGGTCGTCCGGAGTTTGTCCATGAAGTTCCGCACCGACAGGCGCTCCCCAATGCTCTCGGTAGTGTACTCCTCGCCCCGGGGGTCAAGGACGACGACCCCATTGAGCACCAAGAGCGCGGCTAGCGGGATGTCGGCTGTGACGGCCACATCGCCGAGGGCGGCGTGCTCCACGATATAGCGGTCGGCCACGTCTGGCCCGCCGTCGACGCGCACAGCCGACACGTGCGCGTACCCGGACGGAAGCGGGAGGCGCTGGTTTGCCACAAGGACAGTCGCGAGCGCGAGGCGCTCAGAGGCCCGGAAGCAGACGTCCTTCACGGCCTGCGGGGCGGCGTCGGCGTCGATCCAGAGTGTCATGACCAAGAGGCGTCACCTGGTGTGTCGGACAAGGGAGAGACTGGCTTCGTTGCGGCTGGCGGAAGATAGTCGTGGGCGCCATAGTGGGCACTCAATGGTGCACACTGTCAAAGTCATTGCTGTCGGCTTCGCGCTACTTCGAAAAATCCTGCCGGCATTCCGCTCCAGGATGCGGGCAGGAGGCGAAGCTCGATCTCCGATAGCCCGCCCGATGCCGGTCCTTCCGTCGGGCAAAGCGAGGAGCGGCCCCACCTCCCCCGTCTCGTAATCAACTAGGATCTGGCTCGGGCCAAACTCGTGGAACTCACCGATACCAACCATGCCCCCGTCGGCTTTCCGGTAAATCCCTGACCAGCTTTGCGCCGCAGCTGAAGTCGCGGACAAGGCCACACCCAAAGAAAGAATCGTCATCACGCCGCGAATCATGGCCTTCCGCCTTGTTGCCGAATTCCGTTCATTATACGATCAGATTCAGGAGGACGCGCAGATGAACCGCCGAGCCTTTGTTCAATCGATCAGTGCCGCCGCGGTCGGCGTCGGAGCCGCGCCGCGGAACGTGTTCGCGGCCCGTCGCCTCGACCGCATCGGCCTCGAGCTCTACTCTGTCAGGCGAGCGATGAGCGCCGACCCCGAGCGGACCCTCGCCGCCGTGCGTGCAATCGGGTATACCGACGTCGAGCTGCTGTGGTCACACGGAAACTTCGGCCGATCTCCACAACAGGTGCGCGACACGCTCGCCCACGAAGGGCTGCGGGCACCTTCAGCGCACATCTCGCCGGAGACAATTCTCGTCGGTTGGGAACGGAGTCTCGACACCGCGAAGATGCTCGGCCAGGAGTATCTCATCGTGCCGAGCCTTGGGGCCGACCTCGGGCTTTCGCTTGACGACTGGCGCGAATGGGCGGATCACTTCAACGCTGCGGGCGCCGTCGCCAGGCGGGCGGGGATCTGGCTCGCATTTCACAACGAGCCGGATCACATGAAGCCGATCGACGGCAAAGTGCCGTACGACGTCTTCGTCGAGCGCACGGATCCTTCGGTGGTGCGGCTGCAGCTCGACACCGGCAACATGGTGCTCGGCGGCGGTGACCCGATGCAATACCTCGCGAAGTACCGTGATCGCTACTGGAGCTTCCACCTGAAGGACGTCGTCGCCGACCGCTCCCACGACACTGAGCTCGGCACCGGCTCGTTCAACTTCAAGATTTTTCTGGCGGCGATCCCTGATCTCGCGAAGAAACCTTGCCACGTGGAGCAGGAGAACGGCCGCGACGAGTTGGCGAGCGCACGTACCGACTTCGAGTACCTGCGGAATCTCGAATTCTAGCTACCCGAAGTAAATTGCAGTACTCGTATGCCAGCTACTCCCTATCACTTCGGACCGGGGCTGCTGATCAAGGCAGCTGCGCCGCACCAGTTTTCCATGGCGGCGTATTCGCTCACGCAGGTGGTCATCGACATCGAATCGGGCTATTACCTGATGCACAAAGAGGTTCCGATTCATCGCGAGGTGCACACCTTCCTGATGGGCGGGTTGATCGGCTTCCTCTGTGGACTGTTGGTCTCGCGAATTGGCGCGTGGCTGTCGCGGCCGCGCGACGTGGTCGGTGAGGCTCTCGCGGCCGAATACCGATTATCCGTCGCGGTGCTGAGCGGGGTTTTCGGCGGATTGTTGCACCCGGTGCTCGACGGAATCATCTACAGGGACATCCATCCTTTCCGACCTTTCTCCGCAGCCAACCCGTTGTACGGACTTGTCAGCGCGCGAATGGTGTACGAGTTCTGCGTCGTCACGGCACTGGTTGGCGCGGCGTTGTTGCTCGCCTGGGAGCGGCGCCAACGGAGACCGTAAGTGGAGATGACCGCGAGTGAAAGAGAGTAGCCCGGGTCCATCGAGCCTCCTACAAGAGTTCACGACTCAGCAGAATGAAAACGCATTCCTGAGAGCGTTCTCCTTCTCGACGACCCAGCTTCCCGTCGACTCCGCCCAGGATGTGGTGCTCGCCGATCGCGTCATCATGATGGACGAGATCGGATTCATCTTTCAATTGATGGAGCGCGAGCACAAAGTCGCATCGAAGGCCGGCGATCTGGAGAAGTGGATCACCAACTATGTCGTGCGGCGCGGCGTGAAGCAGATCCAGAACACCCGCAATCTGCTCAAGAGCTACATGGGTCTTTCGCTCGTCAACGGATTCGGGCATCGTGTATTGATCTCGCCCAGGGACCCAGAGCTGCTCGTCAGCGTCATCATCTACCGTGTCCCGCCAAAAACGCGCGCCTTTCGTGCCGCGCGGTTCAAGAAGAACCGGAATGGCGGGTTCGTGCATATTCTGCGAGATGTCGACTACTTCGACATCGTCCACCATTTCGTCACGCTCGCGGAGCTGACCGACTACTTCGGCTTCCGGCGCGACATCCTGATCAACTGGGATCCCGCCGCAACCGCCGTCAGCGAAGCAGCGCTCATCGGCCAGTATCTGCTGGAAGATTACGCTTCTCCTCCGGACGAGAGATTCGAAAGCGCTTCGCGCGCGCGCGGCGGACCGACTGCCTGCGAGTTTTCGTTCGTCCTCGACAGCCTCGCCGCGACGATCGCGTCGCAGGAAGGAGACTACGCCGACACCGACTTCTACGAGGTACTCGCCGAGCTGGCGCGTCTGGCGCGATACGAGCTGCGAGCGCTCAAGCAGCAGGTTCGTCTCGCCCTCGAAGCGGTGCGCGGCAATCGATTCGAGCTTCCATACAGAATCGCGTCCCCGCGCACTGGCTCTGGCTTCCTCGTGCTTCCCGTGACGACAGAGTTCCACGACCGCGCACTAGACGCCTTGCAGAGCCTTTCACTCGCGTCCAAGTACGAGCTCGATCTGGAAAGACAGATTGGAATTGGGCTGTGGCGCAACAGCGAGTTCGTCGACATCGAATGGATCTTCATGAACGGCAGAAATCTCCCCGATCCCGATCTCGACGAACGTCTCGCGCGCAGTTATCCATTTCGCAGGGCCAGCGAGCAGAGGTTGCCGCCAATATTCGTATAGCAAACCCGGAACAATCCCTGCTCAAACACGGTCTAATAGATAACCCTCCGCCCTCAGAGATTAGCCACGATGAATCGCTCGCTGCCCGAATTCGCCGCTGCACTCGTAGTCATTCCAGTTGCGCTCGTTCTCTTCGCCGCAAAAATGAGCGGCTCATCTCGTCCGCTCGCCGAGCCCGCAGCCGCGCCGGCGTTTGACGCGGTTTCGGTGTCAGCTACTGAAGACACGGCGGTCTTTGCGGGAGGCTGCTTCTGGGGAATCGAGGCCGTATTCGAGCATGTGAAGGGAGTCAAATCCGCCGTCTCCGGCTACGCCGGGGGCAATGTCGGTAATCCCTCGTACGAGCAGGTAAGCAGCGGCGACACCGGCCACGCCGAGTCGGTGCAGGTGATCTACGATCCGTCGCAGGTATCGTACGGAAAGCTGCTCCAGATATTCTTCTCGGTCGCGCACGATCCCACTCAGCTCAATCGTCAGGGGCCCGATCACGGCACCCAGTACCGCTCGGCGATTTTCTACAACACTCCTCAACAGCAGCAGGTCGCGGAGAGCTACATCAAGCAGCTGACGGCGGCGAAGAATTTTTCGCGTCCCATCGTCACGCAGGTGTCGAAGCTCCGCGCTTTCTATCGGGCTGAGGAATACCACCAGAACTACCTGGAGCAGCACCCGAACCAGCTCTACATCGTGATAAACGACAAGCCGAAGGTCGCGGCGCTGAAGAAAGAATTTCCGGACATCTACCGGAATTAACTCGTCCGAAACTTCGGCCGACGGCAGGC
>DASZZU010000037.1:0-7170 GCA_035544855.1 Gemmatimonadaceae bacterium
CTGACGGGCTGCTCGCGCTATTCCTGCTCTGGAGCGCGGCGTCGGCCCTGTTCGCTACGAACCACTGGCTCGCCCAGCGCGCGCTCGGCGTCAGCGTTTCCGGGGCTATCGTTTTCTGGGGAGCGCGGTCCGTTGCCGAAAGAGGCTCTTATCGGCCGGTTCTGATTGCTGCCGCCATTGCCGCCGTTTGCGCTGCAGTGTTCTCGCTGGCGCAGGCCTACGGGTTGGATAGCGAGTACTTCAGCGCCAACCGCGCGCCAGGCGGCACCTTCGGAAATCGCAATTTCGTAGCGCACATCGCTGTGATCGGACTGCCTTCGCTCGTCTGGTGCACTGTGACGGCCCGTCGGTCGTTCGGCGCGCTGCTCGGCTCGCTCGGCGCCGCGGCGGTCGCGGCGGCGCTCGTGTTATCGAGATCCCGGGCGGCGTGGCTCGCCGTCGCCGCGTGCGTGGTCGTTTTGCTCGTGCCGATGCTTGCCTCGAGAAAATATTGGCGCGGAGCGAAAGTGGGTGGTCGCTTCGCTCGGCTCGTGCTCGCTGCCGTGATCGGCGGAATGGTCGCGATCGTGCTGCCAAACCGACTCAACTGGAACAGCGAATCGCCCTACCTCGACACCGCGCGCGGAGTTGTCGACTACAAGAAGGGCAGTGGGCGCGGACGTCTGGCGCAGTACGAGAACTCACTCCAAATGGCGGCCGCAAATCCGATCTTCGGTGTGGGTCCGGGGAACTGGCCGGTCGAATACGTTGAGTTCACTCCTTCCAACGATCGCTCGCTTGCCGAGGATGGCATGACGGCGAATCCGTGGCCGAGCAGCGATTGGGTTGCGTTCATCTCGGAGCGGGGGATCGTCCCGACAGTCGCACTCCTCGGCGTTTTCGCCGTGCTTTTCTATGGATCGCTGCGAAGATGGAGTGAGCTCGAGAGTGGCGACGCGGTGCTTGCTCAACTGGTGCTCGGCGGGACGATCGTGGCGACGATTGTCGTCAGCGCTTTCGACGTCGTACTCCTTCTCGGCGCGCCATCGCTCCTCGTGTGGAGCGTGATCGGCGCGACCAGCGGCATTCGACACGAGGGACGGGAAGCAAAGCTGTCTCCGCGTGCGTGGGGATTTGCTGCCGCCGGACTGCTTTTCCTCGCGCTCGTGTCCACCGCGCGCAGTGCGACTCAAGTGGTCTCGATGATGACTGTCGGTCGTGGCGGGATGACGGCCGGCTGGGTAAACGGCGCGGCGTGGGATCCGGGTAGTTATCGAATCAATCTGAGACTGGCGGACCTCTACTACCGGCGGGGCCATTGTGCGAGCGCGCGCGGCTACGCGCGACGGGCGGAGGGATTGTTTCCGCACGCGTCGACACCAAGGCGGATCTTGAATGGTTGCGGATAGGTGTATGGGGACGCGGGATGGAAGGATGTGACAACCGAACGGACCACTGTTCTTTACTAAAGAAAAAGCCCCATCGCACAAAGACGATGAGGCTGAGACTTACCAAGTCGGGGCGACTGGATTTGAACCAGCGACCTCCTGCTCCCGAAGCAGGTCAATACACTAACCAACTACTACATTCTGCCGGACTCTAGAGGGAAACCGGGCGTCGGTGCCGGAGTTTCCCGACATCCATACCGTACTCTGCAGGAAGAAACACACCCCGAACACACCCCTCTCTGGTCTCACCCTGGTTTTTCCCACCTCCAGGAAATCGCAGCTTAGACTGCGCTGACGGTCATGATTTTGCGGCGGCCCTCAGCTGCGCCGATCTAGTCACAACCGCAGTGCGGGCCACAACCTCCCGTCTTACGTGCGCGCGCCACTTGAACGGCGCGCCAAACGCGGGTCGCCAGATAAGTCAGCGCTCCCGTAACGAGCAGCGCCGCAGCGGTGGTTTGTGCGATGTAATTCACCCATTCCCTCCCAGTCCGAGCGCGAGTCCGGCGCGATATACCACGAAAGCGGCCCCATATGCCAGCACGAGCATGTACGCGAACTGAAGTGCCGCCCATCGTGCTCCAGCCAGTCCGCCGCCACACTCGCGGATCGTCACCGCCGTGGTACTTGTACACATCAGCGCGAAGACGTAGAAAGCCATAAGCCCTAGCGCGACCAGCGTCGTGTACGCGGGACCTCCGCGCGAATTACGCTCCGCGCGCAGCCTTGCAGCAAGCGTATGGCGTGCCCCCTCCGTGCTCGCGATAGCGGGATCCACACGGTAAATGGTCGCCATCGTGCTCACGAACACCTCGCGCGCCGCAAACGACGAGACTATTGACACGCCTATCTTCCAATCGTAGCCGAGCGGCCGGACAGCCGGCGCGATCGTCTGGCCCACGCGACCGAGGGCGGACTCAGCGAGGCGCGCGTCGGAAGTCGACGCGTCACTTCGCGGATATGTTTCAAGGGCCCAGAGAACGATTGACACCGAAAGAATCACCGTGCCTGCTCGACGGAGAAAGATGCGAACCCGCTGCCAGGCGGTGAGCAGCAGCACTCGAGGCCGCGGGATCGAATAAGGTGGCAGTTCCAGGATCAGGCCGCGCGTCGGCGATCGTAACAGCGTTCGACGGAACAGCATCGCGATCAGAAATGCCGCGACGGTCCCAAGGCCATACATCGCCAGCAGCGTGATTCCTTGAAGGTTGCCGAAAGGGAATATCGGCGTCGCCGGGACGAAAGCCGCGATGAGAAGGGTATATACCGGCAGGCGCGCCGAACAACTCATGAGAGGAACTACCAGGATGGTGGCGAGCCGCTCCTTAGGCTCTCTTATCGTTCGGGTCGCCATAATTGCCGGGACTGCGCACGCATAGCCCGATAGCAGCGGGATGAAACTCTTTCCGTTGAGGCCGAGAGGTCTCATGAAGCGATCCATCACGAACGCGGCGCGCGCCATGTACCCGGTGTCCTCGAGCAATCCAATGAGGATGAAAAGAAGGGTGATTTGCGGGAGAAAGACCACGACGCTTCCAACACCGGCGATCACACCATCGACGATCAGGCTTCGAAGGTCACCAGGAGGCAGCACCGAAGTTGCGAACGCACCAGCAACCTCGAAGAGCGCCTGCAATCCGTCCATGAGCGGTCGCGCCCACGTGAACATCGCCTGGAAGACGAGCGTCATGACCGCGAGAAAGATCAGGGGGCCCAATATCCGGTGGAGCACGATTGCATCGATGCGATCACTGGATGTGCGGCCACCTCGCGACGTATACAGTACCGTCCTCGCGACCACGCCAGAGGCCCAGTTGTAGCGCGCGACGGCATTGTCGATCGGTGAAGCGTCGAATCGGCTGCCCGTCAGGAGGCCTGTCGGGCGCGGAAGCGATTGTGCCCGCGCAATTACTTGCCGCAGGTGCGCGATGCCTTCCCCCCGCGCGGCGATAATGGGGATGACTGTGACACCGAGCTCGCGAATCAGCTCCGGGATGTCGATGCGCATGCCAGCTGCCCGCAGGCGGTCAACGCGATTGAGTGCGACGATCGTTGGACGCTGGAGTTCGACGAGCTGACTGACAAGGAAGAGATTTCGCTCCAGATTCTCGGCGTCGACGACGACGACGACAACATCCGGAGTCCTTGCTGCATCCATGCTGCCGAGCAGCACGTCGTGCACGATGGCTTCGTCGGGCGAGTCAGGGGTCAGACTGTAGCAACCCGGAAGATCGATAACCGAGACGCGCTGGCCGTCAGCAAGGTATTCGCCCTCGACCCGCTCAACAGTAACTCCCGGGAAATTCGCTACGCGTTGACGAAGACCGGTGAGTGCGTTGAATAGCGTACTCTTGCCCGTGTTGGGATTGCCGACGAGTGCAACGCGTAATGTGCGTGGCTTCGGTTCGCTCTCTTCGTGTCGCGGAAGGGGGACTGCTCTTACCGCCGATTCAACGCGCACAGGCCGCTTCTCAGGCTGCGATCGGTAAAGCGACGATGTTCATCGCAATCGCCCGATCGAGCGCGAGGCGCGATCCGCAAACGTCGAGCAGAACCCCATGTCGTCGATCGACTATCCGGATACAAGCTCCTTCAAAAACGCCGAGCGTGCGAAGGCGGGATGAGTCAGCGTGCGGACAGCCGAGTCGGAGTATGCGCGCGCGCGTTCCGATGGCGAGCCACAGAAGCGGGCACGGCTCCGAGCAAGGCAGCGGGCACGAAAGCTTGCATAGGCCGTCTGTCGCGCTGTCGTTCGGCGCCGGCCAGGTGAGCTCTTGAAGTGCGGAGCGCAGGCTTGCGAGCACGGGTTCTCGGAAAGGGGATTGAATCGATCGTGATTGCCCGAAGACTACCTCCCGTGCGACCGCTGACAATAGGGTGCTTCGGAGGCTTTCTGTACGGGATTTCCCGACAAACAGAAAGAACCCTCCAAAAAAAGGAGTGCTGAGTAGCCACGACGTGGCTTAGAAAGAGAAACTGACCGCACAACAGACCCCCGTTCCAGGGTGAAAAAAAGCCCCTGCAACGGAAATCATTGCAGGGGCTACACATATTCAGTCGGGGCGACTGGATTTGAACCAGCGACCTCCTGCTCCCGAAGCAGGCGCGCTACCGGGCTACGCTACGCCCCGAAAAAAAAGATGCTCCTTCGCGTGAAGGAGACTCACACATCTTAACAGATACGAGTGCACTGCGGGAGCCTTTGCTGAGCATTACGTCCGCGCTCGCTGGCAGGTTAAGTCGCTCTATGAGGACCGAGAAAGGAGCCCAAAAAGGCTACTAGCGCTGCGTGGCTCCCGCACGGACCTTTTGGCTAACCCACACATTGGTCACAGTAATCCAACGGCCCGCCTGATGTCGCCCTTTGTCACCCGTTGCTTCTTCGCCGGCCTCACCATCGCCAGCTCGCTCCTCGCTGTACGGCCAGTCGCCGCGCAACGTCCCGCCACACGCGACTCGGCGCTCGTCACACACCGCGACTCGCTCGAGCACGCCCTCGAGGCGATCGCCACAATCGAACGCAAGGTCATGGTGCCGATGCGCGATGGTGCGCGCATGGCGACGGACGTGTACCGTCCGAAGGATGCAGGGGAAAAGGTGCCGATCATCTTCGTCCGCACGCCCTACAACTTTAACTACTGGGACGTTCGCCTCGGCGCGCCGCGCGATATGACATCGGAGATCCAAGCAGTGAAGCGTGGATACGCGTACGTCGAGATGAACGAGCGCGGCCACTTCTTCTCGGACGGCAACTACGACATCCTCGGACCGCCGCACACGGATGGCGAAGATGCGATCAAGTGGATGTCGTCGCGGCCGTGGTCGAATGGGAAAGTCGGGCTCGTCGGTTGTTCGTCCACTGCGGAGTGGCAGATGGGTGTCGCCGCGACGTCGCCGCCGGGCCTCGCCGCGATCAACCCCCAGGGGTTCGGTGCCGGCGTGGGCCGCATGGCGCCGTACTTCGAGCAGGGGAATTGGTACCGCGGCGGTGCCGTGCAGATGCTCTTCATCGCTTGGCTTTACGGCGAGCAGAACCAGGTGCGGCCCATGTTTCCAGCGGCCACGTCGCAGGCCGACTTGATTCGCGTGTCGAGGTCGTTTGATCTTGCCGAGCAGCTCCCGCCCGTGGATTGGGCCACGGCGCTCTGGCATCTGCCCGAGATGGACATCATCAAGGCGGTTGACGGTCCGCATGGGATCTTCGCCGACACGATGCCAAACACGACGGGGGGCGCGATGATCGAGCGCGCGCCGAATGATCCTGCGTGGTATCGTGGTGGTCTCTTTCATGACGACATGACGATCAACGTCCCCGGCCTCTGGTTCATGTCGTGGTACGACGTGTCGGTGGGACCGAACCTCGCCGCGTACAATCACGTGCGTGCGACCGCTCGTCCCGAGATCGCGAGACAGCAGTACGCGGTGATCGCGCCGACGCTGCACTGCGCGTACAAGCGTGCGACGGAGAACACCGTCGTCGGCGAGCGCTCGGTCGGGGACGCGCGCCTCGACTACGATGCGCTCACCTACGGCTGGTTCGATCACTTCCTCAAAGGTGACCAGAACCGGCTGCTCGACACGCTGCCTCGCGTGCGCTACTACACGATGGGACTCGACAAGTGGCAGACGTCCGACACGTGGCCGCCGCGCGGCGCCACGCCGATGACGTTATACCTCTCGAGCGCCGGTAAGGCGAACACACTGACCGGCGACGGGCGCCTCGTTGTGAACCCGATCGGCGCCGATGCGTTCGACACCCTCACGTATGATCCAAAGCACCCGGTTCCGTCGCACGGCGGGAACGTGTGCTGCACCGGAACCGCCGTGCAGGGCGGTGCGTTCGATCAGCGAACGATGGAGGAGCGCCCCGACATCTTGGTTTACACCTCCGATCCGATGAACGCAGCGACCGAGGTCAGTGGTCCGGTCACAGTCACGCTGTACGTATCATCCGACCGCAAGGATACCGACTTCACCGTGAAGCTTGTTGACGTGTTCCCCGACGGGCGAGCATACAACCTGGACGAGACGATCAAGCGCGTTCGTTATCGCGACGGCTACGACAAGCAGGTGTGGATGGAGCCCGGCAAAGTGTACAAGGTGACGTTCGAGCCGATGACCACGAGCAACTACTTCGACACTGGTCACCGCATTCGCCTCGAGGTCTCGAGCAGCAACTTCCCGCGCTTCGACCGCAACCTGAACACGGGCGGCAAGAATTACGACGAGAGCGAGGGCCTTGTCGCACACAACGCGGTTCACCACTCGCGCATCTATCCGTCGCAGGTTACGCTCACGGTGGTGAAGAAGCGTTAGCATTACTTTGCCGCATCTCGGAACCGAATTCCGCTGACCGTGCGGGACTCCTTGTGCAACCAAAGTGCGAGCGAGCATGTTACTTCATCAACCGCGCGAGCCTCCCGACACTGTCACTCGTCACGACCGAAGTATCCAACACACCGGCTGGCACTCCTGGCGATGCTCCTTCTTCTGAAAGGAGCTTGCGCGATGCGCTCACCAAGGCGGAACAGATTCTTGCCGAATCCCAGGAACTGGCGCTGGTCGGGAGCTGGGAGTGGGACATAGCCACCGGCCGGCTCGGCTGGACCGCCCAGACTTTCAGGAATTTCGGCGAGGATCCGCACTCGTTCATCCCCTCATTCGAGAATTACACCGAGCGGCTGCATCCCGACGACCGCGAGATGATGAAGCAGACGGTGCAGGGCGCAATTCTCTCCCGAAA
>DASZZU010000038.1:0-4516 GCA_035544855.1 Gemmatimonadaceae bacterium
CTTCATCGAACTCACCGGCTTCGTAGAGCGACTGACCATATACGATCTGCCCACTCATGTGCCCGGGCATCTGCGCGAGGTGGCTGCGACATATCTCTATGGCGCGTTTCGGCTGACCCCCTTTCCGGTATTCGTTCGCGAGCGGCGCGAAATACCGTCGGGGGTTCTCGTCAAATTTTTCCTGTAGCTCCCGCAGCCGATCGTAGTCCATTAGTTCCCTCCGATGCTGAAAGATGCATCAATCCGAGCGTCCGCGCGACTTGCATCCCGGTCACTCAAACTCATACCTTACAAGGCTATAGCTCAATTCATCTCGTGTAAGGAGTAGTGCGCTTGCTGCAAGTAATGCGGGCTTCCGCAAAATACATCTGGATCATCATCGTCGTACTGTTCGTTGGCGGTTTCCTGGTCGCCCAGACCTCAGGTCTACTCGGACGCGCGCCGGTAACTTCGACTACCGCCGTCGCCTCCGTCAACGGAGAAGACATACTCGCCACCACCTGGTATCAGACTACGCAGAACCTGGAACAGCAGGCGACCCAGGCGAGCAATCAGAGCATCAGCCTCGACGAGAGAAAACGTCTCCAGGACCAGGCATACGACCAGCTGGTGACCGACGCCCTTCTCCGCCAGGAGTACAGGCGCCGTGGCATTACAGTTACAGACGACGAAATTCTCCAGGCGGCACGGTTCAGCCCGCCTCCACAGCTCATGCAGTCGCCTGATCTGCAGACCGAGGGACAGTTCGATCCGGCGAAATATCAGCGCTTTCTGCAGAGTCCGATGGCGAGGCAGCAGGGTCTGCTCTACCAGCTCGAGCAGTATTACCGCACGGAGATTCCCAAGGAAAAGCTGTTCGACCAGGTCGCCAACGACGTCTACGCCTCCGACGAGGAGCTTTGGCGCCGTTTTCAGGATAGTCACGACAGCGCGGTGGTTTCATTCGTGGTCTTCGAGCCGGACCGCATCCTGGATTCCGCCGTGCGCGTGAGCGACGACGAGATCCGCGCCTACTACGACACGCACAAGAAGATCTTCGAGCGGCCGGGCCGCGCCAAGGTCTCGATCCTCATCATCCCGCGAGCCGTGACGGCGGCTGATTCCGCCGCGGTTCGCGCGCACGCACTCGCGCTCCGCGCCCGGATCCTGGGCGGCGAAAAGTTCGAGGACGTTGCTCGCGCGGAGTCCGCGGACTCCGTATCAGCAGCTAAGGGTGGCGCGCTGGGCAGCGGCGCCAAAGGAAGATTCGTTGCTCCGTTCGAGACGGCCGCCTACGCGCTCAAGCCGGGCGAGATCTCCCAGCCGGTGCTCACCCAGTTTGGGTACCACATCATCAAGCTCGACTCGCGCAAAGGCGACACCCTCACTCTGCACCACATCCTGCTCCGCATCCAGCAGAGCGATTCCGCCGCGGCGCGCACCGATCGTCGCGCGGACTCACTCGCCCGCATGGCGGCGTCCGCCGATCAGCCGGCGAAGTTCGACAGCGCTGCCCGCGCTCTGCAGATCCCGATACTCAGGGCGCAGGCGATCGAAGGCAATTCGCTGACTGTCAACGGCCAGTACATCCCGAGCGTCGGCCCGTGGGCGTTCGAGGGCGCAAAGCCGGGCGAGACGAGCGAGCTGTTCGATGCCGAGGATGGATACTATCTCGCCCGTCTCGACTCTTTGACGCCGGGCGGAACTCTGTCTCTCGACCAGGCGAAGCAGGATATCCGCACTTATCTCATGCGGCAGAAGAAGATAGACGCACTAGTTCCACAAGCGACGAACTTTGCGAAGGTTGCCGCGGCCAGCTCGCTCGAAGGAGCGGCGAAGCTGGTGAACATGGAAGTCGTGAAGACCAAACCGTTCACTCGTGTCACCGGAGTGCCCGAGCTCGCGCAATTGCCTGAGGCGGTAGGCGCGGCGTTCACGCTCCCGCTACATGTCGTAAGCGCGCCAATCAAAGCCAGCGGCGGAGTAGTGGTCGAGCGCGTCGACAACCGGGTGCCGGCAAGTCGTGCGGCGTTCGAGGCTCAGAAGGAAGCGCTGCGCCGGCAGGAGCTGCAGCAGCTCAGACAGCAGCGCGTGAAGGAGTTTCTCGCGAACCTGAGGACGGTCGCGAAAATCGACGACATGCGGAAGCAGGTAGAAGCTTCCGCCTGGCGTAGCACTACGCAGTAAAAGAGAACTACAACTGAAGACTACCTGCCGGGGGCGATGGGCGGGCCGGCAGGGGGCTACGGGCCGAAGCTACATCAACCGTTTTGGAGCCGGCCGCTCGGCTTCGTCGGCCGCGCGGCGCTGCTCGAGCTCGGCCGCCGTCAGGCGCGACTGAGTGTCGGACTCGCCGGGTGGGCGCGTCTCAGCCGTCACTTCGCGCGTCGCCTCGTTGATGTTCTTCTTGAACTCCTTGATTCCCTTGCCCATCGAGCCGGCGATTTCGGGGATCCGCTTCGCTCCGAAGAGCAAGAGGATCACGACCATGATGATCAGCAGCTCGGGCAGACCCAGATTGCCAAACATGGAAAACTCCTAGAAGATCGAACGTGCTATGAGGTAAGCCACGAGTACCCCCAACAGGCTCAAAAGTGACACGTCCAACGCTATTGGCCCAAGGGCGAACTTGAGTATAACCAAATCCACGGGCATTGGCCCGAGTGATGGGGTCACTCCAGTCGTAAAGAACTCCTTCGCCGCCCCCGGTGGCAGGAACTTTCGGCCCACCTGCTGGAGCACTCCGCCGACGATAAACCCGCTCGCCAGCACGAGTACGTGAAACAGGGAGCCGCGTCGGTTGTGACCCCGCGGATACGGTGGCATTAAGAGTGTCTCTCCATGACGTAGGAAATTGACGCGCTGAGCGAGCGGCGCGCTACGGTGTCGGGCAAATCCGACAATGCCTCGTGAGCCCGTTCGGCGAATTCCTCGCCGCGCTGCCGGGCGTACTCGAATCCTCCGCTGTCGGCGACGATCTGAACAACCCGGGCGATTTCGTCGTCGGTGACTGTCTCCCGCTCGAACAATCGCTCGACTTCCTTTCGCGGTGCCGGCGACATCTCGCGGAGCGCATGAATGAGCGGGAGCGTGACCTTGTGCTCGCGAAGATCCAGGCCGGAAGGCTTCCCCGTTGTCTCCTTCACTTCGCGATAGTCGAGCAGATCATCCGCGATCTGGAACGCCATTCCGAGATTCTCACCAAACTCGCCGAGTGCCTCGCAGTAGCTGCGCGCGCCCGAGAGAGCGCCGAGCTCGCACGCAGTGCGCATGAGCGACGCGGTCTTGGAGCGAATCAGGTCGTAGTACTCGCCCTCGGTGAACTGAAGCGGCTCGGTTACCGCGAGCTGTCGCATCTCGCCGAGCGTCATCTCCGTCGATGCCCGGGTGAGCGCTTGCAAAGCCCGCAGATCGCCGAGGCTGACCAGGTGTGTGAGCGCCGTCGAATAGAGGAAATCTCCCATGATGACGGAGATCTGATGGCTGAAGAGCGCATTCACCGTCGGCATTCCGCGGCGGAGCGCGGAGTGATCGACCGCGTCGTCGTGGACCAGCGTGGCGAGATGAATCAGCTCCAGCGCCGCGGCGAGCGCGACGGCCTGCTCCTCGGGCGTCTCTTCGACCTGGCTCGACAGAAGCAAAAGCGTGGGACGGAACAGCTTCCCGCGCATCGAGAGAAGATGAGCGCTTACCTGGCCCACGAGCGGCAGGTCGCTCGCGACGATAGTGGCCATGGCGCGCGAGACGTCGTCGAGCTTTGCCCGGACTGGAAACTGGATCGCCTGGAGGGACACTCCACGCGGAACCGGTCCGTTCATTCTTGTTTTGTGTGCGGCAGCGTCCGCCCTCACTTGGTGGCGGCCTTGCCCATGTGCTTGAGGCGCTTGCTCACGTCGCGGAAGTCGATGTCGATCGCGAACACGCGTTGATAATAGGCAGCAGCGTCGCGTGGCTTCCTGCCCTCCTCTGATGCGTAGCCGAGCAGGTAGAGCACGCCGATCATGTCCTCGTCCTCCATTCCCGGCTCGCGCAACGCACGACCGAGAATGGTGATCGCGACATCGTACTCATGGCGATCGATGAAACATTGCCCGAGGGCTTCATAGGCACGGATGCGCTGGGTCGCCCCGCGCAGGGCCTTCTGGAATTCGGCGATCGCTTCGTCAATGAGCCCCATCTCGCGATACGCGACGCCCAGGTCGTAGTGGCTGTCGAAATCTTCGTCATCGACGTTCGCGGCGACGCCTGCCTTGAACTTCTCCAGCATGTCGGTGAAGTCAGCCTGCTCGTCGCCGATCCGCTTGTCGTCTTCCGCGACCATTCGGTACGAGCGCGGACTTGCATCTTCGCGCAGCCAATCGGCGAGATCGACGAGATTCTCGTCACGAGAGGGATGCTGGGAGTTTTCCTTCGGCGTGGCGGCGCGCGGAACTTCCGCGGGCGGCGTCGTCACGCGCGGCGACGACTTGGGCGAAGGCTCACGCCCCTTGCTCTTGGGACGCAAAAACGGATTAACCGGGCGCTTGGCGCTCTGCGC
>DASZZU010000039.1:0-3251 GCA_035544855.1 Gemmatimonadaceae bacterium
CGGACTCGATCTCGTTCATGATTTTCATTGCTTCGATGATGCAGACAATCTCACCCTTGCTGATTCTGTCGCCCACCGCGAGATACGGCTTCGCTCCGGGCTCTGGCGCGCCGTAGTAAGTGCCGACCATCGGCGACTTCACTTCAAGGTACTTCGACTTCGCTGATTCGACCCTCGGGACTTCCACTCCCGCTCCACCCGCTTCCGCCAGTGCGGCCGCGGGCACCGCCGCGGGCAACAGGGCGGGCATAGCCATTTGCGGCGCCATTTGCACCGCGCCGCGCTGCTGAGGGGTCTTGGAGATCCTGATCTTCATCCCCTTGTCGGAGGAGATCTCGATCGAATCCACACTCGACCCGTCCAGCATTTCCATCAGCTTTTTCACGTAGCGGAGGTCGATCATTGTCGTCATTTCGAGTCTGATGGGACCAGCAGGAGAGCGCCGCTCAGGCAACTTCGAGCAGCTCTCGAGTGAAATCCGTGAGTATCTCGGGCCCGCTCGAGGCGAGATGAACGTCGTCCTCGATTCGAACTCCTCCCCAACCCGGACGGTAAATGCCCGGCTCAATCGTCACAACCGCACCCTCGCCGAGCGGGGTCTCGACGGTCTTCGCCAGACGAGGGGCTTCGTGCACCTCGAGTCCCAGTCCGTGACCGAGGCTGTGCCCAAATGCGTCGCCGTAACCACGGTCCTCAATGTAGCGACGAGCGAGACCGTCGGCATCCTGGCCTTTCATACCCGCACGCACGGATCGGGAAGCGACGGCGTTGGCGTGCTGGACGATCTCGTAAATGGCGCGCTGCTCGTCCGACGCGCGTCCGATCACTACAGTGCGAGTGATGTCAGAGCAGTAGCCGTTGTACTGCGCGCCAAAATCCAGGAGCAGGAGGTCGCCGCGCTCGATCACACGCGATGATGCGCGCGCGTGCGGCAGCGCCGCGCGCGGACCCGATGCTACAATCGTCGCGAAGGGGAAATCTTCGCTGCCCTCATCTCGCAGCGCCTTCTCCAGAATTCCGGCGACGTTCAGCTCGGTCAGTCCTGGCCTGACTTCCTTGAGCGTTTTCTTGAGCGCTGTGATCGCCATCTCGCCGGCCTGACGGATGAGAGCTACTTCGCCCGCATCCTTCGATTCGCGGAGCGCTTCCACCAGGCTCACCTGCGGCCGCCACTGCCAGCGCGTTCCGTCGGCGAGGAGACGCTGGAAATCGCGGTGCAGCAAGTGGGCGGACTCGAACCCGATGACCTCGAGCGCGCTGAGCGAGGCGGCCAATGTCCAGAGCCCGGACCAGAGACTCTGTTGCTCGATGCGGACGGTCGCAATGTCGCCCACTTCGTCGCGCACTTGAGTGTCGTAGCGGAAATCTGTGATGAAATGAAGATCGCGTTGGGTCACGAGAACGAGCGCGCTCGTTCCCGAGAAGCCGGTGAGATAGCGCACATTCGGCAGACTCGTGAGCACGAGGCCGTCGATATGCGCCGCGGTGAGCGCCTCACGCAGCGCGGCGATGCGCGCTGGACGGCGATCAACCACTTGCCGGCACCGGAAGAAGTTTCACCAATCCACGCAGTGCCAGTTCGTAGCCATAGGCTCCGAAGCCACAGATCACAGCGAGCGCGGCATCGGCCAGAGCAGAGCGACGACGCTCCGGCTCGCGCGCGTAGATGTTGGTCAGGTGCACTTCGACGAATGGAATCTTTACTCCCGCGAGAGCGTCACGGATGGCGAGGCTGGTGTGGCTGTACGCCCCGGCGTTGACGAGAGCGCCATCGACACGACCACGCAAGGCGTGAACCGCATCGACGATCTCCCCTTCCCCGTTGTGCTGCGAGAACGTGAGCTCGATGCCGAGCTCCTTCGCGACCTTCAAGAGCCGCGACTCGATGTCGGCGAGAGTCTCGGTCCCATAAAGCGCCGGCTCGCGAGCGCCGAGCAGATTGAGGTTCGGGCCATTGATGACGGCGATTCTCACTCGCCGGTGAGTCCGTCCAGCCAGGCGCGGAACTTGGCGACGTCCTCTTCCGACTCCTGCGTCTGAAGCACGCGCGGATTCACGCGCGGTGTCGGCATCGGCGGAGTGGGGGGATTAGTTCTGGACGAACCTGTTGCTCCACTGAAGGCGCCGGCCAGTCGCGACGCCGCGCGGGCATCGGAGGGACTCACCGTTGCGCCAGCGAACACCGTGTCGAGCGAAGCAGCTGACGCTGCTGGTCCGAGTTGAGCGCGCGTATCCGCGGGCTGATTGTTTCCCGAGCGGGATCCACCGCCCGACGACGGGCGCGGGGGACGACGTCTGCCCAGTGTGGCAAAAAATTCCCTGATCGACGGCTGGCGCGCCGCGATTCCATCCGGCTCGGCGCGCGGCTCATCGCGCGGCTCATCGCGCGTTGGCGCTTCGACTGATTCACGCTCACGAGACGGCTGTGGCGTAGGAGACGGCTGTGGCGTAGGAGAAGGCTGTGGCGTAGGAGGAGAATCGACCGGTGATCTGTCGAAGCTCGGAACTTTCTCCTCTTTGCGCTCTACGTGAGCTTCGCCCGGATGCGCCGCTGCGTCCGCCGCCTCTATCTCCGCGATCCGACTCCTGAGTCCCTCGTCCTGTGGACGCGACACCGCGAGCTGACGATAGACCTGAAGCGCGAGCTGCTTGTACCCTTGCTGTAGATAGAGCTGCGCCATCGTCTCGTTGACGAAAGGCTCCGAGCTCGCGCCGGTGAATGTTTTCTCTTCGGACTGCGCGGGAGGCGGCGCCCAATCGAGCGGGCTGGCAGCTTCCGGTACGACACTGGTGAGACCCTCTGCCGCCGAATCTCCGGCCGGAACACCCAACTCCTCTCCGCGAGGCCCCTCAGAACCAAGAGCCTGAGCGGGAGCTTCTTCAGAGGGAGATTCCTCGACCGGATAGTGTCGCTCGAGACCGGCCGGTGTCTCAAGCTCCGGCGTCTCCTCGATCACCGCGGGAATCTGTTGATCACCCGCATCAATATCGATACCCGGAATCTCCGTCGACATCGCTACCGGCGTTGCATCCGCGACTGCATCGATTTCGGACACCAGAGCGATCACCGCCATGTCCTTGGGATCCGCCTCCAGCAATCTCGTGTACCAGCTCCGCGCTTCGCTCGTGTTCCCGGCCTGAAGCGACATATCGCCGAGTAATCTGAGCGCGATGAGATTTTCCGGATCGAGTGCAAGCGCGCGCCCGAAAACCTCACGCGCTTCATCGAACTCACCGGCCTCGTAGAGCGA
>DASZZU010000040.1:0-47217 GCA_035544855.1 Gemmatimonadaceae bacterium
CTCCTCGTGCATCACGTGATCGGCGGGATGCTCGGTGTCGACCGGCTTGAAGGTACCGGCGCCGACGTGGAGCACGACATCGGCGCGCTTTACTCCTTTGTCCGCGAGTCGATCGAGTAACTCCGGCGTGAAGTGGAGTCCTGCCGTCGGTGCCGCGACCGATCCGCTCTCCTTTGCGTAGACGGTTTGATACCGCTCCTCGTCCGAGGTCTGATCAGCGCGGGTGATGTAAGGCGGAAGCGGCACGTGACCGTACTTCTCGATCGCCTGATCGAACGGTAGCGAAGAATTGAGCCGGACGACCCGCGTTCGTCTCTCTGTCGTCGACACTATCTCCGCTTCGAAATCCTCGGCGAAGCGTACGACGCGTCCTGGTTTGAGCTTGCCGCCGGGATGAACCATCGCTTCCCACAGCGAATCGCCGAGTGATCGGAGAAGGAGGATCTCGGCGGGAGCCCCGTTGTCGCGAAGGCCGAGCAGGCGCGCGCGAAAGACGCGAGTGGTGTTGAGGACGATCGCGTCACCCGCGGGAATCAGCTGCTCGAGGTCGCTGAACTGTTTGTGAGAGATTTCTCCAGTCGAGCGATTGACGACCATGAGCCGGCTGTCACCGCGCCGCTCGGTCGGATGCTGAGCGATTCGGTCGGCGGGGAGATCGAAATCGTAGTGGGAGGTGCGGGAGCCGTCCTTGATCACAGCGCGACAGCGAATCTCTCGTGACGGTGTCTCACCGGACTACGTGTGCGACCGGCGAAGCTCTGACGGTCTGATCCGCTTGGGGCGCTGATCGCTCACTCAGCGGATCGGGAGTCTTTGTCGTCTTTGCCTTACGATCTTCTTTGGCCGCCGCGACCCTGGATTTTGGCAAGTCTCTGACTCACTTCGGTGGGCAGAAACATATCACGTGGACAGAGCCGGAGATCAGCCGTACCTTGGCAGCTAAACCTCTGCCTTGGTGCCCCATGCCGGCTAAACTCCTTTTTCGCGTCCTTATCGGCGCGCTGCCCGCCGTCCTTCTTTTCGCAGTTCCCGTCAGTTTGCAGGGGCAAAGCGATACGCAGCTGCTGTTCCAGCAACCTGCGCTGAGCGCAAGCGATATCTGCTTCACCTTCGCCGGCGATATCTGGATCGTTCCGAGAGCGGGGGGAGCTGCCCGTCGTCTCAGCGCGTCTCCAGGGACCGAGACTGGCTGCAAGTTTTCGCCCGACGGGAAATGGGTGGCGTACACGAGCACCGCCAACGGCAATGCGGACGCTTATGTCATCGCCGCGACCGGCGGAGTCCCAAGGCGGCTCACCTGGAATCCAGCGAACGATATCGTGCGAGGCTGGACTCCGGACGGAAAGGTCGTCTACATGTCGGACCGCAAAGGCATCGCCATCACGGCCGCACTCGGCGCTCCCCGTCTCTTCGTCCAGGCAGTCGACGGAGTGATGCCGGAACAGATCGACCTGCCCACCGTGTGGGATGGCTCGCTCAGCCCGGACGCCAAACGGCTGGCTTACATGCCATATCCAAACGCCAACCAGATATGGAAGCGCTATCGGGGTGGCCGCACGACACCGATCTGGATCGCGTCATTGGCAGATGCGTCGATCGAGAAGATCCCACGCGACAACTCAACCGATCTATCACCGATGTGGGTCGGGGACATTGTGTTCTTCCTCTCGGATCGTGACGGACCTACGACGCTCTACTCTTACGACACGAAGACAAAGCAGGTCGCCCGACGAATCGACAACACCGGGCTCGACATCAAGAACGCTTCAGCCGGGCCCGGCGCGATCGTCTACGAGCAGTTTGGAGCCATCCACCTGCACGATCTGACGACGGGCGCGGATGCCGCCGTTCCGATCCGCCTCGAAGGCGAGCTAACCGAAGCACAGCCCCACTGGGTTGCGGTCAGCGACAAGCTCCAGCATTCTGCGCTTTCACCGACGGGTGTACGCGTAGCGTTCGAAGGACGGGGGGAGATCATCACCGTCCCCGCGAAAAAAGGCGACGCTCGTGATATCACGCGAACTGTTGGTGCGACTGAGCGATACCCAAGCTGGGCACCCGATGGACAGACGCTCGCCTACTTCTCCGATGCGGGCGGCGGGTATCATCTGGAGCTCCGCGCGCAGACCGGACTCGCCGAGCCGCGCACGATCAAACTCGGCGAGGATGATACCTATTACTACGCGCCAGTCTGGTCACCCGATGGCAAGCGCATTGGATACAGCAACTCCCGCGGCGAGCTCTGGTACGCCGACGTCGCATCAGGCAAGATCACACGCGTCGATGGCGATCCACTCGGACCGCAGTTCAGCGAGGGAATGCCGTTCGGATGGTCTCCGGATTCTCGCTGGATCACCTACGCCCGGTCGATCAAGAACCGCCTGAACGCTGTCTTCGTGTACGACGTGCAGAAGGGCGTCTTCACCCAGGTCACTGACGGGTTGAGCGACGCGCGAAATCCGGTCTTCGACGCAGGCAGCAAGTATCTCTATTTCGTGGCGAGCACCGACGCCGGCCCTGCCAGCGATTTCAGCATGACGACTTTCGACCATCCGATTACGCGAAGCCTGTACGCGATTGTGCTGCGTAAGGATCTGCCATCGCCGCTCGCGCCCGAGAGCGACGAAGAGAAGGCCAAGGGCGACAGCGCCGCCAAGAGCAGTGCGAAGGCAGCCGCCGGCGACGTGCAAGGCGCAAAAGAGGCCAAGCCGGGTAAAGACAGTGCCGGCAAGGTTACCGCGCCCGAGCCAGTGCGGATCGATTTCGATGCGATCGATCAGCGCACCATTCCGCTGCCTGCGCCACCGCGCAACTACATCAATGTGGTCGCGGGAAAATCGGGGAACGTCATTCTGGCGGAAGATCCGCTGGTGCCGGTCGATCTCCAGGAAAACGGGCCGTCGCACCTGAATCTCCACAAGTTCGACCTCACCGAGCGGAAGACCGATCAGCTGATTGCCGACGTCAGCGAGTTCGACGTTTCGCGTGACGGGGAGAAGGTCCTCTACAAGCAGAAGGACAACTGGGCAATCGCAGCAATTGCGCAGCCGATCAAGCCTGGTGATGGCGCGCTCAACACCGGCAACATCCAGGTCGAGACTGATCCAAGCGCTGAGTGGAAGGAGATGTATCACGAAGCGTTCCGGCTCCAGCGCGCGTTTTTCTACGACCCGAGTTATCACGGGCTCGATCTCGCAGCGGCGGAGAAGTACTACGCGCGCTGGCTCGACGGGCTCGGCAGCCGCGCTGATCTCGATTACCTGTTCCAGGAAATCTTCGGCAACCTCACTGTCGGACACCTCTTTGTCGGCCCAGCGCCGAGCAATCCGAACAGAGCGCCGGCGAATGGACTGCTGGGCGCAGACTACGCGATCGATAACGGACGCTGGCGGTTCGCGAAAGTTTACGCGGGCCAGAACTGGAATCCGCAGCTTCGCGCACCGCTCACCCAGCCCGGCGTAAACGTGCATGCCGGCGAGTATCTGCTCGGCGTCGATGGAAGACCGCTCACTTCAAGCGAGAACGTCGACCAGGCGCTCGAAGGGACCGCGGGAAAATCCGTGGTGCTTCGTGTCGGCCCGAACGCGAATGGAACTGGCGCGCGTGATGTGACTGTAGTGCCGCTGCCGAGTGAGGCGATGCTCAGGCATTTGGCGTGGGTGGATGAGAATCGGCGGACGGTCGACAAGCTCTCTGGTGGAAAGCTCGCCTACATCTACGTGCCCAACACCGCGAACGAAGGCTACACGAGCTTCAACCGGTACTTCTTCGCGCAGCAGGAGAAGCTCGGCGCTGTCGTCGACGAGCGCTTCAACACCGGCGGAAACATCGCCGACTACATGGTCGATTATCTCCGCCGCGATACGCCATTCAACTGGGTGACTTCACGATATGGCGATGACACGCCGATTCCCGCCGGCGCGATCTACGGACCGAAGGCGATGCTGATCAACGAATACGCGGGCTCAGGTGGTGACGAGCTGCCCTGGCTATTCCGCCGCTTCAAGGTTGGTCCGCTCGTGGGTAAGCGGACGTGGGGCGGACTCGTTGGAATCGGGGGTTATCCGGCGCTGATGGATGGTGGAACTGTGACGGCACCTCGCATTGCTCTCTGGACGCAGGAGAGCGAGTACGCCGTCGAGAATCGCGGAGTCGCGCCGGATGTCGAGGTGGATCTCAGTCCGTCTGCATGGCGCGCAGGGCACGACACGCAGCTCGAAGCGGCGGTGTCGCTCGTGATGCAGGCTTTGGCGAAAGCGCCATCGGTTGCGGCGAAGCGCCCGGCGTACCCAACGTGGGCGCGAGGGCACACGCCTCAGTAGTCTTCGCGGCCAGTCTACCGCGTTGAACGGACTCCCTTGATCTCCCCGAGCTTCTCCGAAATGCTCGGGGGGAGAAAGAGATCGTCAGCGATGGCTGCGATCTCCTCTGCCTCGCGCCATGCATCTTCGAGAAGGCGAAGCTCTCCCTCAAGCGCGCGTCGTTCAGTGTCTTCGTGTGAGACCATCTCGAGCGCAAGTCGTAGGGCTGGGGCGAGCTTGTCCATCCTTCCCCTCTGGTTGAAATCGTTCCAGCTCGGTCTCTGCGCCACTCGGGCGGCAGAATCGAATACCCGCGCGGGTTCGCGATACTCTTCAACCAGTGCAACAGCCTGCTTCACGCTCCTGCCGGACGCTGCCGTTTCATTCATGCGAGGAAGCAGTTGCGCGGCGATGCGGAGCGCTTGCTCTCCGCGGATTGTCGTGACTGCTGTCTGTTTGTCGTACGCCCACCAGGGTCTGGTGACATCTCGGCTCACGTGGTGTTGCAGCTGTAGCCCCCACGGCTCGCGAGCGGTTGCGGGAAGCATGGTTGTTGACTCGATGTCGCCTGTGCGGAGAAGAATCGGATCGCCATCGGGGTTCGGAACCCGCGCCACGATGCGCATTCTCCGGTAGAGGTTCGTGCTCAAGCTCGTGAGGTTAAAAATGTTAATTCCGACGGCGCCCAAGCCGAACCCGGTGGCGATACCCAAAGGAACGATGACCGCGGCGCCAGCCATAACCGCGACGGTTTTCACGAGTTGTCTGTTTCGTCTTCGGCCGAATTGATCGCCGTAGCGCCAGGCCGCGAATTCCGGACGCTGTGGCTCTCCGATTCGTACCAGCTCGAGTCCTTCACCGACTCTACCTAGCCCGACATGCTCGGAAGAAACTCGAAGCTTGGTCGCTCTGAACGCACGCTCGCATTCTTCGATCGCTTCCCACCGTTCTTCGAGAGGGGTGAGATTCCATCGCTCACACCTCCGGCAAATGACCCATAAGCGTCCCTTCGCCGCGTCGAAAGCGAGACGTCGGCCGAGGGGGAAATGCTCGATCGTTTCGTTCTTTCCGAGATCGGTGTGGCAGAAGATACAGGTTGAGTACATGTGCAGCGGAATTTAGCGGCTAAAACCTTGGACAGCGTCGGCTGTTGGATGCCCGGCCTCTTTTGTGCAACAGTCGGAGCGGAATGAGGGCTGCCCAGCATCTGACGCTCGCGCGCCTGGCCTGGAGCTTCTGTCTGGTCGCAAGCGCCGCCTGCCGATCAGTACCCGAAGAGTCCCCGCGCCCCATCGCGCGAGCAGCGTCCCACGAGGAGGAGCTCACACTCATACGCGCCGATTCTGAGGTGTTCGACGCCGTCCTCCGCGCTCAGCTCGCTGGAGGAGACGACGAGTACCCATATCATCTCGAGCGCCTGCGATACGATTCGCGGCCGTACGGAACGCCTTCGGGCTATCCCGAAGTCTTCGCGGGTGTCCAGGGAATCGATCCGTCGCTGAGCTTTCCGCGACCGGGTAAGCCGGCGATCAATCGGCTGGCTGAAAATCGAAGACGAATTCTGAAAATGAACGGCGTACCGGAGGGACGTCCTGTCTCATATTCCCAGTGCGCCGGCGTTCGCGTTCCCGCGCCACCTCCTCTTCGCGGCGCGTCAGCCGCGCGTGCGAAACGGGCAGACGTGCACGCCGGCTGCCCGAAGACGCCGGAACATTACGTGACCGTGGGGCTTCCCATTCGCGGACAACCGGCGGGACTCAGAGATGCGCGGGACTTGCGCGGAGACCGGGTGTCGCTGCGCGGTGACGTATGGACGATCCTCGTCGACGTGCACTCCGCGGGGCCCAACGGGTGGAGCTGGTCTCAGTACGCCTGGCTATTTCGACGGGATCGTTCCGGCCACCCAGTGCTCGCCAACACGATCCTGATTGGTGTGGTCGAGTAGGAGGTTCGGCGGTCGTCGAAATCGGTTCGGCGGATAGGTCCTCACCGCTTCCCGCGCACACCAATGGTCGTAGTAACGAAATCACTCCGCCATTCGAGTCCGGGCTCCTTTGCGCGCCGCAGATCGGTGCCGAACAAAAGCCACCGTCCCACTCGAGGCAGGCGGACGGATGCCCGGCCCGCTGCATCCGTCGTGACGAACGATTCGCCAGACTGACCTTCGCGCCGAGCGCCAACGGCAAACCCAGGGAGCGGCGCGCCGTGGCGCAGCACTCGCACCGGGAGGACGTCACCCGCGGCAAGAGCGGTTGGATCCCGCTCCGGAACTATCTCCAGCCCCAGCCCGACCGGCGAAGCCCAGCTCGAGTCAGCACTCGGCGCGCCGACGCGCACGAAACTCGTCGCATGCTTGACGTAGCTCTCGCGCCACCGCTTCGGCTCGGGGATGCTGGCCCACTGCGCCCGGATGGAGGGACTCGCGTGAATTTCCTGGAAGTACTCCTCGATCAGCCGTGGCTCGAGCGTCAGCGTCTTCGGCGCGAGCTCGACGGCGATCATCGCGACGCCTGGCGCGCGCGGTGTCCAGGTGTATCGAAGGGAGGTGGGCCGGCTCTGCCCGCCGCGCAACTGCTCGAGCTTTCCGTGCAGCCGGATCTCTGCGCGCGCGATGCGCTTTGGATCGATCGCAAAATCGTCCGCGGGGAACGCCATCCCGCTGGTGAGGCTAAGGGCAACGGTGCGTCCGACAGGTACGCGCATGCTCGAGGGAAGGAGCCACGTCTCGTGGGCGGCGACCAGCGTCGCACTGCCCAGCAGGGCGACGGCGGTCAAGGTTACGGCTATTCGTTTTTCGGACATGCGGGGAATCTACAATTCCCGTGTCCATGCTGGGCTGGCTCTTTCGCCTACAAGCTAGAACAGCGTCGGCTGCTGCACGCCACCGTTGGTCGTCGGCGGATTGAAGCCGAAGTGACGGTAGGCCTGCGCGGTTGCGACGCGACCGCGCGGAGTCCGCTGGAGAAATCCGTTCTGCACGAGGAATGGCTCGTAGACTTCCTCGAGCGTCTCCACGTCTTCGCCCACTGCGGCAGCAATCGTTCCGACGCCCACCGGTCCGCCCCCGAACTTCTCGATGATGGCCTTGAGGATACGCGAGTCCATGTCGTCGAGTCCGAACTGATCGACCTCGAGCAGCTGGAGCGCATCCGCGGCGACTTTGCGATCGATGTCTCCATTCGCGCGCACCTGGGCGTAATCGCGAATGCGCCGGAGCAGCCGGTTGGCGACGCGCGGAGTTCCGCGCGATCTCTTGGCGATCTCCTTCGCGCCGTCCTCGTCGATCTCCACCTGCATGACCTCGGCAGTGCGGTGGACTATCTGCTCGAGATCGGCGGGCGGATAATAGTTGAGGCGCATCTCGATGCCGAAGCGCGCGCGCATCGGCGGAGTGAGCATGCCGAGCCGAGTCGTCGCGCCGATCAGGGTGAACCTCTCGATGTTCATGGTGATCGTCTGGGCTCTCGGGCCCTCCGAGAGTCTGATTTCTATCTTGTAGTCCTCCATCGCGGGATAGAGGAATTCTTCGATGACCGGACGGAGGCGGTGGATCTCGTCGATGAAGAGGATGTCGCCTTCTCGGAGATTGGTCAGCGTACCTACTAGATCGCCAGGTTTCTCGAGTGCAGGGCCGGACGTTGTTCTGATGTTGACGCCGAGCTCTCTCGCTATCAGCTCAGCCAGAGTGGTTTTTCCGAGGCCCGGTGGACCGAAGAACAGCGTGTGGTCGAGCGGCTCGCGTCTGGCCAGTGCCGCATCGATATAGATGCGCAGGGATTCCTTCACACGGTCCTGGCCGATGAACTCGGACAGGCGCTGAGGCCGGAGCGAGAGCTCTACTACGCTCTCCTCGGGGATGATTTCAGGAGTGGTTATTTCTGCGCGGGACATGGAAACGATTTACGCTCTCTCGCGAAGGTTTGAATCTTAACTTACCCGAACACAGGCCGAAAATCGAGCGGGATTGCTTGGACATATCTCTTCGATTTGAGCTGGGTGAGCAGTGAGATCACCAACAGGCGATTCTAAAAGCCGAGATGCTCCCAATTCGCGATCGCATTCAACGCCAGTGCGAAGCTCCCCTGCGACTCCCATCTCCACAGCGGTCTGATCCCGAACATCACGATATGACCTGAACCGACGGGCGCATCAACTACTGCAGCTTTACCCGTGAGCTCGTCTCCGCCGGCGAGAAGTCCGGACACGAGCAGCGAATCGGCCTTGTCGTGGAATCTCAGAATGACGTGCGCTCGCATCCGCTCCTGCTGCTGACTGATCGCGGGGTCGCGGCCCTCCACCGGAATCGTATCCCTCGGCTGCACATTGAAGATCGGCGCCTGGCTGAAATAGATCGGGAAGCTCGGGCTCTCGTAGCCATATAATATCGGGCTCAGCGCCGATCCCGGAGCAGGCTGTACACGAATCACCGACCCGCGCGCGTTGAGGTGGGTAGTTATTGCTTGACTCACAGTCGGATTGAAGCCGAGCGTGATCGGTAGAATGCTCGAGTTGCCAGTGGTCAGCAACAGTCCGCCGCGCTCGACGAAATGTCTGAGCGCGGCCGCTCCCTCGAGCCCCATCCCCGGGCGGATGTCATCGGTCTGATCCCACAGATCGAGATTCGGCGTCAGCGCCGATTTCTTCCACGGAATTGGCGGACCGACCATCGGCCGGCCGTTCACCAGCGCGCTCGCACTTCCGTTGACGTGCGGGAAGACGACGACGTCGAACTTGTCGAGCATTCCCGGCCGGCGAAGCGACTGGTCACTTATGTAGATATAACGAACGCCGATCTGGTCGAAGGCGTACCGCACCCATCCTTCGTTCTGAGTCTCGAGCCACGAGTGCATCAGCGCGATGCGCGGAACGCGGATCGAATGCTGCCGCGCGGTGACCGTACCACCGGCAGCGACGCCATTCATCCCGAGCGACTTGACGACCTTGCGCGTCGCATCCGTGGGATTGTTGATGATGTACGTGCCCGCCGCGTAACTCGCCCCGCCGACGGTAAAGGGTTCTTCCGCGACGCTCACAGCGGCCGGCGCAACTTTCCAGGGAAGCACAGCCGAGCGCCAGTCACCGAGGTGACGGACGACGAGCCTGCCGGGCGAGCCGCTGACGTCACCCTCGACGTGCGCGTCGGTGGTGAGCATCTGCATCGGCTTGGACAGGATCGTCGAATCGGAGATCTTGAGCGTCTGCACGTGACGCAGCTCGTCGAGCGTCCAGCCGGTGTCGTCGTACGGCGGCGGATCGTCGGCCTTAAAACGCTGGATGGCGAGGAGCGTGCGCGCAGTCGCGGCGTACGGTTGATCGAGCCGGATAATCCAGTCGCCGGCGTGAACTTGCACTGCTGAGTCTTTCGCGATTCTTGCCGTAGCAGCGGAGTCGGCTGAGCTTCGCTTCGGCGGGGCCGCCGAACCTCTCAGCGTGAAGTCACTCGTCGCGACGTTAACCTCCGTGCCCTGCGCGCGGAACAGGTTCACGAGATCGGCAGCCTCGGCGGCGTGACGCTGATTCCGCGGAATCACGAATGCGTACGGCGCACTCGTGCGTCCGCGCTCGATCATCCGCTCGCCTTTCGAAACGAAATTATCGAGAAACGTCGCTCGGTGGTCGGCGGTGTACTTGAGCGCGATGAGCGCGCCCGACTCCTGATAATTGATGTTGCTGCGGATGCACCACTTGATGCCGTTCACCGGCGGGTTGGCGCGGTCCCAGCGGCGCGACGTATCGGCGGCGGGGAGTCTCACCGTCGTGCAGCCCGCTCCGCTCGAGGTGTACGTCTCGTAAAAGCGACCGATTGAGTTGTGGAGATTCGCAACGGCGAGAAGGGTGTAGTTCGGCGCCCATCCGTCGTAAAAGCCGTGCGTCCACACACCGGGTAATCCTCGGCGAGTGAGCTCGGTGATTTCCTGGTAGGCGAGAGTGTGCCACTCGTCCACTACGATAGGATCGTACTCGTCGTTGTACGGGCCCGTCCCGGTGCTGGTGTAGAGGAAGGGAACCGACTCGTGCAGATCGTGCGCTACGGTCGGATGCCAGTAGAGAAATCCGCGGAGAAAGTTCTTGGTCAGATTCTGCGACATCACCATTCCGTCGCGGTTGTTGTCGTGCGCGGTGTACTTGCCCCAATAAATGAGCGGGATGGCGTTGTTGCCGAGCTTGAGCGCCCGCGATTCCTTAACGACGTCAACCTCGCGGTCGCGCCCGTCCACCTCCGTGACGGGTGTGATTAGCGTGATGAGGTTTGCGCGGATGTCCTTCACGAAATCGGACTCGTCCACGGCGAGACGATATGCGAGCTCCATCAGCATCTCAGGGCTGCCGGTTTCCGGCGAGTGGATCGATCCGCTCAGCCAGTAGATCGGTTTCGTCTCCTTGATCAGGCGGGCGCGATCGGCGGGCGCGAGTCCGCGGGGATCGGCAAGCTGGCCAAGGGCGAGGCGATTCTGCTCGAGCTTAGCGATGTTCGCTTCGTCGGAGATGGCGACGACGATGGATTCGCGGCCCTCTTCACTCTTTCCGAGCGAAAACTTCTTGACGCGATTCGGCGCCGCGGCGGCGAGCGCGTCGAAGTAGCGATTGAGATCGGCGACGTACGAGAGATGCCCGAGCGTTCCCGGCACGTAGCCGAGCACCTTGAGCGGCGTCGGAACCGCCGCAGACGCGGGAAGCGTCGAGACGAGCTCTGTTGTGAACTTCCAGTGCGGGTCGGTCGGCGTCAGCTCGCGGATCTGCGCCGAGTAAACGGAATCGATCGGCTGTTGAGCGGAGGCTCGCGGCGCAAAGAGGGCGCACGCGAGGAGAGCGAGCGCGGCGGGGAATCTTCCTGCGGTCATCGGGTCAGCTCGGGTGGGAGACGACTGGTGCGATAAACTGCGCTCGCAGCCAAGCTCCGTCCAGTTTCGGTCATGAGCGACCTCACGCTCATCGAGTGAGAGGTTCCTGTCGAGCGGGGATGTTCACGAGTGACTAGGACTGAGCCCAACCGCGAACATGCTTTCCCTTGCTGCCCGACCGCGTTGGAGTAGGCACAAAGGGGTTGGCAAAGATTGCCATTGCCATTGTGTGACAACCGGTGACCTTGAAGCATTGGGTATTTGACGCGTGGGACTTCTCACCAGCCCGCACCCCTGATCTGTCGCAATGCAAGGCAGTATCCCGGTGCTACTGGCGACGCCTTTCTGGCGTACCAACCTGCACTGGGAGATTGATCCGAATGGCCAGGCAGCTTCAGCTCTTCATGGCGGTCTTTCTCATCGCTTTTGCGCGACCTCTCGGCGCCCAGAACAACACCGCGCCGACCCCGCCAGCCAGCTCCAAGACCGGCAAAGCGCAAATTGTGGGTGTAGTCGTCGATAGCCTGAACGGCGGATACCTGTCTGGTGCCGAGGTCGTAGTCCAAGGAGCAAGAGCGACGCTCCAGACCGATTCCCTCGGGAAGTTCAAGATCGACAGCTTGCCGCCCGGCACATACCAGGTCGGAGTATATCACGCTCTCCTCGACACACTGGGCATCACGCTCGCGACGCAACCATTTCACATCGGGCCTGACAGTTCGAGCTTCGTGTTACTCGCCGTGCCATCAGCGGCAACTATCATTCGCCGCTTGTGTCCGGTTAGGCCGGGCGCGCAGGGTAAATCCGCGGTGATCGGTTACGTCAACGATCCCGAAACTCTGGAGCCTGTCGCCCAAGCCGAAGTATCCATTGCATGGACTGACATCGAAGTCTCGAAGGCATTTGGCATTCGCCGCACTTCACGATTAGTGCGCGACAGCACAGACGGGTCGGGAGCATTCAAGATCTGCGGGCTGCCCAGTTCACTGCAAGCGACACTGCAAGCGCGACGCGGGTCCACCGTCACAGCGGACATTCCCATCTCGCTCGGAGACAAGCCCGCCGAACTGTTCGCGCGAACTCTTTTACTCTCTCCCGCGGATTCAGGTGCGAAGGTCGGAAACGCCACAGTGTCCGGCCTGGTGGTGCTCGAAGGCAGCCCAACAAATTCAGGAAGCCGGGTCGAGCTGGTGGGAACCGATATCGTCGCCATGACCAATGAGAAGGGAGAGTTCACTATGCGAAACCTCCCGTCGGGCAGTAAGGTCCTGCTGGCGCGGCACCTTGGCTTTGGTGCGGAGACTGTCCCGGTCGATCTGTCGTCGCGCCAGCAGAAGCGGGTCACGATCAGGCTGCCGAAATTCGTGGCATTGATGGATCCTGTCCTCGTAACCGCTCGGAAATCGGCAGCCCTCGACAGAGTCGGCTTCAATCAGCGGAAGAAATCCGGTTTTGGCTACTATATCGGTCCAGACCGACTTCAGAATATGCACCCCAATTTCCTCACCGATATTCTCAGACAGGTGCCGGGACTTCGCACGAGCTATGGGCCTGAGGGCGAGGTGATCTCGAGCTCGCGCGGATTCGGGAGCGGATGCGTGCAGTACTGGATAGACGACATGCCGTGGCAGTCATTCTCGCCGGGGGACATCAACCATTTTGTGACCGGGAGCGAAATCGTTGCCGTCGAGGTCTATCAGGACCTCAACACGCCCGGGCGATACATGCGCGCCGGAGGCTCTTGTACTACGATCGTACTCTGGACCCGGTTCAAGATTCGCAGTTGATCCGGCAACATCTCTCTGCAAGATGCAGAACTGGGGCGTGCAAGAATTCCCGGCGCTGTGGGGGGAGTGAGTCGGAGGTGCAAAAATGTCCGACAACTGAACTGGCTGTCCGACATTGCGTTAGATCAATGGGGACGGAGGGATTTGAACCCGCGACCCCCTGAACCCGATTCGGTTCACAGAGGCTTACAATAACGACATTTTGTCGGATCTCATAGGGAAACCGAGCGTCGGAGCCGGACTCTTGAGATCTTGTTGCCGGAGAGTGCCGGTAGAAACGGCACCCCAACGGCACCCCAAGAAAGAGGGACCTCACGCTTATCAGGCAGCTTCATACGAACATGAATTGGGCTCAGAAGTTCCTACTCGCCTGCCTTTCACGAACATCCTGCTCAGCATGCCGCGCATTTGAGAACATCTTGCGCACTTCCGCGAACATTTTGCGCGTTCGAATGGACACCACAACGGACACCATAAGAACATTCTTTTCGGTCGATCCGTCCACAAGAGGAACCGGAGTCGGTATCTCCTTCTGCCACCAATAAGGCGACCTTAGAACCGACCACAAGACCGAACGCAGCAATTCGATCCACTGCGAGACTGGACTTCCTAATGAACTTCGACTTGCTGGTCACGAAGTGTACATGTACGAGGAATCGGCGTGAGCGGCAATGACGGTCAGATACAACATCAATGCGGTTATCATCCGCGACGCCTCCGAACTGCGATCTTTTTGGCAGGGGAACCTGGGGCGGGCCGAGCCGCCTTTGTCTTCTCCTGAAGAACACGTCGCAGTCGCCCAATTTCTGCTGCGTCGACCCGCTTATCGCGAACGAGGTGTACGAGAAGCAGCTCGGCAGATCCGGCGAAGACGGTATCGAGAAGCCGGGTGATGGCGCTCTGGCCGGCCTGAGCGCGATCTACTAATGCGATATAGCGGTGGGCTTTGCCTTCGACGACGTGTCCGACACGGCCCTTCCCCTCAAGCACGCGCAGGAATGATAGCACCGTGTTATACGCGAGATTCGTCTGAAGATGCGCGCGCACTTCAGCGGCAGTTGACGGTCCATGCTCCCACAAGACCGTCATCACGTCGAGTTCCCTTTCGCTAAAGGCGACCCGCATTGATCTCCTCCTAGGTTTCTAGGAGAAGATGCTGTGACGAGGACGGATTGTCAACTAGGTATTTAGGAGGAAATGGATGGATGGGGCTGGGAGATCATCTTGGACGCCGGTTTGATGCTCGGGATAGATCTGAAAAACCCCGCCAGCGCCTAAACGCTTGCGGGGTAATGATCTGAGGTTTATGGGCCTGGGTAGAGTTGAACTACCGACCTCACGCTTATCAGGCGAACGAAGGGGAGTAAGAAGTCCGGCAAGAAATCTGTAAATCGTTGACGGACAGCGTGATCTGCCGTAGTCGGACTTTCGGGATGCCGGATAATGTCGCGGTCAATCGACAGCACAATCGACAGCAAGATTGTTGTTCACACGCGGCGCTTTCGAATCCAGGACTACTCAGTGGACTGAGTGCTGTTCTTTGAGAAGGTCGCGGCCCTGTTTTTCGAATGCGTCCAGCCCTTGGTCTCGCTGGCTAACGCCCAAGCTCAGCTGCATGCGATCGACCTAACGTGCAGGTTGCTCGCGATAGCATCTGTCCAGGCGCTCAACCGCCGCCGTGGCGTTCGTGCCGCCGCCGGCGCGTCCGACGGCGATCACCTTGATGGTATGACTCACTTGCGACCCCTGTCCCGCGCGTCTCGCAGAATGAACGCGACCGTCGGGTCAACCGGATACCGTCCGAACCGTGACCCGTAGATGGCGAGACCGCCAGGAAGCGCATCGTCCACCTCGAGCCGGATCACGACCTCGCCTGCCTGCGCCGCCCTCGCGAGCGCCGCGACCGGAAGTGGTACCCGAAGCAGTTGGCCGTAGGAGCCCGCTTCGCGCAGATAGCCATCCCGCTTCTGCGAGTACCAGGAGAGAATGCCACGATGATCCGCAGGGTCATCGGCAAGCTCGTAGTGGCCGGCCAGCTCGCCATTCACACGCACGGTGACGGCACTCGGGAACGGCGTCACGCCTGTCATGGGGTATGCGTTGCGGTTCCGGCCGGGGTCCTGTAGGCCACCGCCCCGCATATAGTCGCCGTTGTCGCGCACCGTCGTGTCGCGGTCCTTGCCCAGCAGCCGCTTCGCCGACGCTTCTACGATGAACGCGCCCTCAACTACATCGGCCAGCTCGAGATCGTGCGGCCAGGGAATCCGGTACTCGAAGAATCCGGCGCCGGCGCCGTTCACCTTGAGGCTATCCATCACCGTCCACGTCTTCATCGACCAGCGTGCGGTGCGGTACGCCGCCGGGCTCACGCGCGCGAGTCGGGCGCGTCGTCCGTCGGAGAGCTGCATCTCGCTCGCTGTTTCGCCCTCCACGACGAAGGTTGTGAAGTTCCGCTGCAGCACGGTTCCGGCGGCGTCTTCGAGTCGCGTCGCGAGCACGACAACCGCGGCCTCGTTCGGCATCGTGATCGCGAGTGGCGCAAGCGGTTCGGACAACCATGGACGGAAAGGCAGCCGTCGGGCGGAGGTCGCGTACGTCTTTCGCTCACCAAGCGCGTTCCACCCGGAGAGCTCGAAGCGCAGCGTGAGCGAATCGCCGTACGCACGGCTGTCCGAAAGGAACGATGCATACAGCGGCACCTGAACAACCTCGCCCGGGCGCGCCGCCTCACTCATTCCGGTTCCCACGGCCACATACAGTGGCGCGTGCAGGTCGCGGAGCGACATGCCGTCCACCAACTCGCCGAGCCCCGTCTCTTTTTTCGTGCGGTCGGCGCGCCAGTAGCCGTTCCACTCGTTGATCACGTCATCCAGCTCGGTGTAAAGCCAGCCGGCGAGCTTGGGGTGCCGGCGAAATGCATTGACGGCGAGGTGGTAGTCCCAGCTCCAGTCCACGTCGCCCGTGGATCCTCGGTAGCCCCACACGTTGCCGAACTCGGAGTTGAGCATCGGCTGCTGCGCCTGCGAGTATCCGCGCTCGAAGTTCCACGGCGACCCGGCGCGCGTGCTGTCGTCGATGATGCGAAGATGATTCTCCCACTCCCATCCGGGCAGGTAGTTGTGCCACGAATTGAGGTCGGTGACGGTGTGGCCATTGCCGCAGCACGGTGAATTGTCCTCCACCAACCGCGTGGGGTCGAGCTGCTTCGCGAGACGAACGCTCTCGACCACACGCTTCTGCGTGGCCGGCAGATACGTGTCCTTCCCGTTCACCTTCGTGTGCAGCCCCCACGCCTCGTTGTACGCGACCCACGAGAAGATGGCTGGATGGTTGTAGTCGCGCTCGATCATCTGGCGCATCGCGTAATCGTGCTCGCTGAACGCGGCCGAGTCGGGCGGACCCCACCAGTTCGGGACGTCGGCCATGATCAGGACGCCGAGCCGGTCTGCCCAATACAGCTTGCGTGGCGCCTCGATCTTGATATGCTCGCGCAGTCCTGTCAGCCCGATCTGCCGCGCCTGAAGGATCTCGTTGCGGAGCGCGGAGTCGGTGGGGAAGGTGTAGAACCCGCTCGGGTGATACGCCTGGTCCAGCGACAGTTGCAGGTAGATGGGTTTGCCGTTCAGGGCGACGTACGGGATGGTGGTGCCGGGAAGCATCACCACCGAGATCTCACGCATCCCGAAGTACGTGTCCACACTGTCAGCAACCATGCCGTCGCCGCGTAACGTAGCGGCGACGTAGTACAGATACGGATCGTCCGGCGACCAGAGCCGCGCATCGGGAACGGCAACCTCGAAACGCACCTGACGCGCGCCACGCGCGACGCGCTGCACGACAGCCGCGGGGAGCGCCATCTGCATCGCGGTGGGCGAATCACCGCCGCGCGTGAAGCCCAGTCGCAGCGTCATCGCATTAGGCGCCGGGTCGCGCAGTTGCGCCTCGACCGCCACGCGCCCCTTCGTGATGTTCGGGGTGAAGTGGACGTACTCGAGCGGATCGGTGCCGCGTGCCTCCAGGTACACGGTCTGCCACATCCCTCGTGCCTTCCCGTACCCTTGCTTCCCTTCGAGCTTGAACGGGTGTGGCGCGTCGTCCACGCGCATAGTGATGCGCTGCGCGGATCCGTACTTCACGTTCGACGTGAGTTCCATCGAGAACGGCGTGTAGCCTCCCTGATGCTCGCCCAGCTTGACGTCGTTCAGCCAAACGGAGGTACGCCAATCGGATGCACCCACCACGAGGAAAACGCGTTTGCCGCGCCAGCTCGTTGGCACGTTCACAGTGCGCTGGTACCAGCCGATGTCCGCGCTGTCGGGCACACCGGACAGCGAGGCTCCCCACGAGAAGGGGACGAGTATGGAGTGCGACGCCGCGAGCGCGCCGGTGAACCACCCCGCCCGCTCCCCCTTGTCAGCCGCGTCAAACTTGAACCGCCAGTGCCCGTTCAGGTTGATCCACTCGGGGCGTTCAAAATCCGGACGCGGGTGCTCCGAGAGCGGGATCGACTCCGCGTGGACTGCAGTTCGAGTCGCGGCGGCCTGTGCGTGCACCGTGCTGGCCGAGAGAAGCGCGACGCTGGTGCCGAGCAAGAGGGCACCGCTCAGCGCGTACGAGGAAACGAGGGTCATGCGCGAACATGGCAACCGATCCTTGAATGTCAAGCTTCGCGGAGGCCGGTCCCTCGAGTTCGACGTCCCTGCGTATGAGTCGCGGTCGCGCTCCTTGAAGGAGGCGGGCCACCAACATTGGTCCACGACTACCGCGACGTTCTGCGACCGGCTGAAACCCTGAAGCGGCGCAGCCATTGTCGCGGTTCCACCGAAGTAAGCGCGACCGTTGTCAGCGGGATAGGCGACCACTAAAGGAACGCCGCGGCTGACAGGACCGTCGACCTCTTGCGCCTCACGCCCATCAAGCGAGAGGTCACCCGCCTCCTGCTCTCGGAGCAGGAGTGGCGCTTAGCACCGCAACGGCCCCCGAGACCAATGAGACTCGTGCCCGTTGGGAGTGAGGTTGTCCACCTGATTTCACAAGAATTTCGCTCCTAACCGGCCTACACTTCGAATAATGTGGCTGTGCCACGACCGGCATTGACTCATTTGTACGAGCGAACGATGCTCTGGTACACGAGTGTCTGAACCTGGTCCCAGAGGCGCGCGGTGTTCGCTGGGAACCGCTGAGCAAGTGCAACGATTACTAAGTGCTCTACGGGATCAGCCCAAGAGTTTGTGGCGTAGCTCCCAGTCCAGCCGAATGTCTCAGGGGAAGCAGGGATACCACATGGAATCGCGGCGCCGATCCTTTCACTAGCGCCGATGTCTTCGATCACCCCGATGCCGAGGCCGTACCCCCAGGGCCGGCCCAGGCGGCCCGATCTGCATCGCCGCGGGTTGCACGCGCGGGGCGGCGCCGGAGGAGGCGCAGCCCGCAACTTGCGCCAGGAAGCAACGGCAGCGCGGCGATGAGCCGCTTCATCGGCGTGTTCATCAGCGCGTCACCCCGAACGCGAAAACGGTACCTGCGAACTTCGTTCCACCGTGGACCGATTTGGGCTAGCGCTGAGCTCAGCGGCACACTATCCCTCGAGCGCTGAGCTCAGCGGCACACTATCCCTCGAGCGATTGAATTACGCATTCGGAAAAAGGAGAGGGGTAGCTGGCCGGAGCAGGATCAATGGGGGACAAACATGGCGAATTCGTGATACATTCGACGAATTCGGATTCCCCACTCATCAAAACACATGTCATCCTCACCACGACTTTGCCGGCTCCGCTGCTTCCCTGTGGCCGTCGTCCTCGCCGGAATGCTTGTCGGCGCTCCGATCCCTTCACCGCTGCTCGCACAAAGTCCGGTCACCCCGGCTCCTTCCGCCGCGACCGCCGCGCGATCCGCGGTCACGCCCCACGAGCGGCTCGCGCGCGAGATCTACGCCGAGCTCGTCGGGATCAACACGGCTGACTCGGTCGGGTCAACGACCCGGGCAGCAGAGGCGATGGCGCGGCGGTTTCGCGCGGCTGGATTTCCCGCCGCGGACGTTCAGCTGCTCATCCCGGCGGGCGACTCGACAAAGGGGAATCTCGTGGTTCGCTATCGCGGTCGCGGAGCCGCGGGCGGCGCAAAGCCGATCCTGCTTCTCGCGCACCTCGACGTCGTCGCAGCGCTGAGATCCGACTGGCCGCGCGACCCGTTCACCCTTTACGAGGAGAACGGCTTCTTCCTCGGCCGCGGCTCGGCGGACGATAAGGCGATGGCGGCGATATTCGTGGCGAATCTTCTCCGCTACAAGGCGGAGGGATGGCGGCCGGAGCGCGACCTGATTCTCGCACTCACCGCGGCCGAAGAGGGTGGCGACAACAACGGCGTCGAATGGCTGATCAAGGATCACCGTTCGCTGATTGACGCTGCCTACGCGATCAACGAAGGCGGAGGCGGAGCTCTCGCCGGCGAAGGCGCCCAGGTGCGTCCGCTTCTCAACTCCATTCAGGCGGCGGAGAAAGTGCCTGAGAACTTCACCCTCACGGTGAGGAATTCCGGCGGACACTCCAGCGTGCCTCGGCCCGACAATGCGATCTACACGCTCGCGAATGGACTGGCGAGACTCGGACGCTTCACATTCCTGGTCGCACTCAATCCCGTGTCGCGCGCGTTCTTCGAGCAGAGGGCCAGGGTCGAGCGTCCCGAGATTGCGGCCGCCATGCGCGCCGTCGTCGCCAACCCTGACGACTCGGTAGTCGCGGCCAGGCTTTCAACCGATCCGCTCTACGCGTCCATGCTGAGAACGACATGCGTCGCGACCCGGCTCGCTGGAGGCCATGCGTACAACGCGCTTCCGCAGACCGCGAGCGCCAACGTGAACTGCCGCATCGTTCCGACATCCAGCGCCGAGGAAACCCAGGCAACGCTGGCGCGCGTACTCGCTGACACGGGAATCGCCATCACGTTCACACTTCCGGATCGCGAGCGATTCCCCGAATCGGCCAGGCCCGTGGAGCCGGCGCTGCTCGAGGCGACCAGTGAACTGACGCGCCGCATGTGGGGCAACATTCCCGTCATTCCCACGATGTCCACCGGCGCGACCGACGGTCGCTTTCTACGCGCGGTGGGAATCCCGACTTACGGCGTCAGTGGAATCTTCTCGCTTCCTGGTGAAAGCAACGCGCACGGCCGCGACGAAAAGCTGAGAACGAAGTCGTTCTACGAGGGGCTCGATTTTCTGGACAAGCTGGTGCGGCGTCTCGCGGGCGCGACGAAGTAGATCGTCGGAGTGGCCGCCCGCCCTTGTAGCGAATGATCTATCGTTGGCTCGCCGACGCTGTCGTCGTCGCCCATCTGGGCTTTGTCGTATTCGTGGTACTCGGCGGGTTCCTGCTGCGGCGGTGGCCAAAGCTCATCTACGCGCACATCCCGATGGCGATGTGGGCCGAGTGGGGCTCGTACGCGTCGTAAATCCATTCGAGGTAGACTTCGTCAACCAGCACGCGGAAATCACGCGAACGAAAGCGCGGTGGAGCTGCTGCGAATGCTGCTGGCGAAGGGCGGGTATACTATTGATGTCGCTCTTCGTGGCCAGTAGGATTATCGGACGACTGGAGGATTAATGAGCGAGCGTGTTCCTGCAGCGATAGCCGCTGTTTCATCGATCGTGATTCTCGTGTATGCGTGCGCGACGGCGCCGACAACTACGCGGCTTCGCCGGCGAATAGCCGCACGACCGATATAGGGCATGAGGCGTCGTGACTTTCTGATGTCGACCGGCGCCATGGTCGCCGGTCTGTCGCTGGATGCAGGTGGAAATGCGGAGCGGCCTGCGGCCCGTGGCGGCGTGGGCCGACTCGTATTCCCCATCAACAGAAATTGGCGCTTCAGTCCTCAGCGCGTCGCAAACGGTACCGCACGTGACTTCGATGATTCGAAGCTCGAGCGGGTCACGATCCCACACACCAACAAGCGTCTCCCCTGGCACGGCTTCGACGAGAAGTCGTATCAGTTCGTCTCGCTGTACCGGCGCCATTTCAAGCTGCCAGACGAAGCCCTCGGCCATCACGTCTTCGTCGACTTCGCCGGCGCGATGACCGCATCGACGGTGTGGCTCAACGGACAACGAGTGGGCGAATACAGGGGCGGCTACACGCCCTTCTCTTTCGACCTCACCCCGTTCATCGACTGGATGGGCGACAACGTTCTCGCCGTCGAGCTCGACTCGAGCGAGCGCTCCGACATTCCTCCGTTCGGCGGCAAGATCGATTATCTGACCTTCGGCGGGATCTATCGCGATGTGTCGCTGAGGCTCGTGCCGGCTACGCATCTCGAAAATATCTTTGCCAGGCCCCGTGACGTGCTCACGTCTCGGCCGGGCGTGGATGTCTCCTGCTTCGTCGCGCGACTCGAACCTCAATCGTCGAGCCTGCAACTCGAAGTGGAATTGCGCGACGGCAGCCGAGTGATCGCAAGCGGGCGCAGGACGATTCCGGCGGCGCCCGCCTCCCTCGACTCCGTCGCCTACGATGTGAAGCTCGACAACTTCGGCGCGGTACGACGGTGGGAGCTCTCCGATCCACGCCTGTACATCCTGGCAGCACGGCTGAAGCGAGGCAATTCCACCATCGACGAAGACCAGCGCCGCATCGGTTTCCGCCAGGCGCAATTCACCGACCACGGATTCGAGCTCAACGGCAACGTGATCAAGCTCCGCGGCCTGAATCACCATCAGACATTCCCATTCGTCGGCCAGGCGATGCCGGCCCGCGTTCAGCGCCGGGACGCGGAGATCCTGAAGAAGGAGCTCAAGTGCAACATCGTGCGCACTTCACATTACCCGCAGTCGCCGCACTTCCTCGATGCGTGTGACGAGCTCGGCCTTCTCGTGTTCGAGGAGATTCCCGGCTGGCAGCACGTCGGCGATCAGCAATGGAAGGATCTGGCCGTCGACAACGTCGGCCGCATGATCCGGCGCGACTGGAATCATCCCTCGATCATTCTCTGGGGCGTGCGGATCAACGAGTCGCGCGACGATCATGATTTCTACACGCGCACCAACGCCCTCGCGCACGCTCTCGATCACACTCGCCTCACTGGCGGAGTTCGCTACTTCCAGAGCTCGGAGTTCCTCGAAGACGTCTTCACGATGAACGACTTCGGATTTCCTCTCAAGCCGCCCAATCATCCGCGCTACCTGAACACGGAATTCATCGGCCACACCTACGTGACGAAGATGTACGACAGCGGTGATCGCCTGACGGAGCACACGTTGCGGCACGCGCGCGTCCACAACCAGCTCGCATCAAACCCGCAATACGCCGGCGGGCTCGGCTGGTGTGCCTTCGACTACGATACGCACGCCGATTTCGGCTCGGGCGACCGCGTCTGCTATCACGGCGTGTGTGACATCTTCCGCCTACCCAAACCCGCGGCGGGGTTTTACAAATCGCAGTGCGATCCCGCGGAGGAAGTAGTCCTCGTCCCGACGTTCGACTGGTCGACTCAGGGCGATCTGACGAATGCGCTGAAGCACGCCGTGGTCTGCTCCAATTGCGATCACCTGAAGTTCTATGTTGGCGACAAGCTGTTCATCGAGGCGGATCCCGATCGCGCAAACTTCGGCAATCTTTCCCATCCACCATTTCAGCTCGCGTTCAAGGATCCACCCGGGGGCGATTTGCGAATCGAGGGCTACATCGGAGGCAGGAGGGTCATCGAGAAGAAGTACTCGAGCAAAGGCGCCGATCAGCAACTGCTCGTACACGCGGACGACGAAAGGCTCGTGGCCGATGGAGCCGACAGTACTCGTGTGGCCTTCATGGTGGCTGATGAATTCGGCAATCTGCGCCGATATGCATCGGCGGCTCTTACGTTTTCGGTAGACGGACCGGCTGATATCATCGGCGACAATCCGTTCAGCCTCAGCGGCGGCTGCGGCGCAATCTGGATACGCGCGCGCCAGGAGCCTGGCACCGTCGCGCTGAGGGTCACCCATCCCGAGCTCGGCGCGCGTGAGGTTGTAATCCGAATTGAAGCGGCCGAGAAAGAGGCCGTATAGAAGGAATGCAAGAGTGGAACTCCTGGGCCATGCGCACATTCTCCTGTCTGAGCCTGCTTGCCGTCATCGTGAATGCGCAACTAACGGCTCAAGCGCAGCCAACCAGGCACGTTCCGGCGCTCCCGACAATCGAGCTGCGCCAAGGACTCGTGATAACGGAATCCGCTCGCATTGCTTTCCGGACATATCGCCTCCCCGCAACGAGCTCGCTCGATTCCGCTGTGATCATAATCCGCGGCGACAATATCACGGTGGATTTCGCGGGAGCGACGATGGAAGGGACCGCGACCGATGCGAATCCTGATGTTGCCTTGGGGCTCGCGATCCGCGTCGACGGCGGCAGCGGCGTACGCATACTCAACGCCCACATCCGGGGCTACAAGGTCGGAATCATCGCGCGCGGTACGCGCGGCCTGTCGTTGATCGACAACGACCTGAGCTACAACTGGAAGCCGCGGCTGTACAGTATCATCGAGCATGAGAGTCTGATCGACTGGCTCTCATTCCACCACAATGAGAAGGACGAGTGGCTCCGCTACGGGGCGGGCGTGTATCTCGCCGACGTCACGGGCGGCGAGATCCGCGGCAACACAGTGGAGCAAGGGATGAACGACCTCATGCTCGTGCGAAGCAGCGGCCTTCGCATCTGGAACAATACATTCTCGTTCAACTCGGGAGTCGGCATCGGCTTGTACAGGTCGAGTGGTGACACGATCATGCACAACCGGGTGGACTACGACGTGTGCGGTTACAGCGACGCATTCTACCGTCGCGGGCAGGACGCGGCCGACCTTCTCATGTACGAGCAGAGCTCGCGCAACGTCGTCGCGTACAACTCCATGACGCACGGTGGCGACGGGGTCTTTCTCTGGGCTGGCCAGAGCACGATGGACACCGGAGCCGGCGGCGCCAACGACAACTTTTTCCACGGCAACGATTTCAGCTTCGCGCCGGCGAACGGGATCGAGGCCACGTTCACCGCAACATTTTCATCGCCAATCGCGTGGAAGGGTGCGAGTACGGTATGTGGGGCGGTTACAGCTTCAACTCCAGGATCATTGGCAACCACTTCCTGCGCAACCGTACGGGAATCGCCATCGAGCACGGGCAGGACAACCTCATTGCCTCGAACACCTTCTCGGCAGACTCGACGGCGATCAGAGTCTGGGGAGATCCGATCGAGCCTTCGGATTGGGGCTACCCGAAACATCGCGACACGCGGAGTCGCGACTACAGGATCGAGACCAACGTCTTCAGCGGAAACCGGGTCGGCGTGCACGCCGCAAGCACGACCGGGCTCACGCTCACGAAGAACAGGTTCGTTGCTGTCGATTCCGTCGTGGTCGTTCGCGATACATCGAAGTATGAGCTGGTGAGCAACAAGGTTAGCGACCGCGCCAGTTACAGGGCGCGTGACACCGTACACGTCCCTCGCGAGTTTTCCCGAATGGCGCCGGCGCCTCTACGGAACGGCTTCATGCCTACGCGCGCCGACCCAGGCGTCCCGATCATGAGCCGCTTCATCGGCGTGTTTATCAGCGCGTCACCCCGAACGCGAAGACGGTACGCGTGCGGTACTGCTGACCCGGGCGCAGGATGGTGGACGGGAAGTTCGGATGGTTGGGCGAGTCGGGAAAATGTTGAGTCTCCAGGACCAACCCGTAGCGGTAACGATAGACGTGACCCGCCTTTCCTGTGATGCTGCCGTCGAGGAAGTTCCCGGAGTAGAATTGCATCCCCGGCTCGGTCGTGAAGACGTCCAGCGTGCGCCCCGTCGTCGGCTCGGCAACGCGCGCGGCGTGCAACAGCCCGTCCGCCGCGGCGCCGCTGCGGTTGAGGACGAAGTTGTGGTCGTAGCCGCCGCCGTAGCGAATCTGCGTGCACTGCCGCTGGTCGATGCGTGCGCCTATCGCCATCGTATTCCGAAAATCGAAGGGTGTGCCGGCGACGGGGGAGATCTCACCGGTCGGGATGAGCGTTGAGTCCACCGGTGTCATGGAGTCGGCGTTGATGGTGAGCTCGTGCGCGAGAATGTCACGGCTGCCGTCACCAGCGAGATTCCAGTAGCTGTGTTGCGTGAGATTGACCGGCGTCGGCTTGCTGGTCGTGGCCTGATAGTCGACGATCAGTTGATTCTGGTCCGTGAGCGTGTACGTGACGCGGACGCGCAGGATCCCCGGATAGCCCTCCTCCATGTCCGCGCTCGTGTAGTCGAACACGACGCCGACGCCGCCTTCATTCCGGAACGGCTCGGCGTTCCAGAGGACCTTGTCGAACCCCTTGAGTCCACCGTGCAGGTGGTTCGGACCGTTGTTGGTGGCGAGGTGGTGGGTCGTTCCGTCGAGCGTGAACCGCCCCCGGGCGATGCGGTTGCCGAAGCGGCCGACGATTGCACCGAAGTACGGGGTCTCCCGGAGATAGCCGCTCAGGCTGTCGTAGCCGAGAACGATGTCGTCGAGCCGCCCCGAGCGGTCCGGCGTCTTCAGCGAGACAAGGATCCCGCCGTAGTTCGTCGTCCGCAGCTCGATGCCGTGAGTGTTCGTGAGTGTGAACAGCTCCACGGGCCGTCCGTCCGATGTTCGGCCGAACGGCGCGCGAGCTACGCCGCGCGCCACGGCTGGCGCGCTGTGCGTTGAGGCCGGCATCGACATGCAGCCGATCTGGTTGAGCAACGCGACGGCCGCGAGCCTGACCCAAGCGACGCCGCGCTGGTCCACGAAGCTGAAGCCTGCCATTCCCCCTCCATTTGATCACGGTGATGTATCTCGGCCCTGCATCGGGAGCTCAAAAGCACGGAAAGCAACACGGCCCAGTCGCAGAAGCTACGACTGGGCCAAGACTTAGAAAATCGGGACGGCGGGATTTGAACCCGCGACCCCCTGAAGCCCATTCAGGTGCGGTACCTGATCGGTCAGAGGCGGTCATGCGGAACCTCACGCTCATCGGGCGTGAGGTGGAGTCCCCCCTCAGCGCTCTCTTGCTCCTGGCGGTCGTAGGCGCGTTCGAGTTCTTTCCCGGTTTTCGTACGGCGGATGCCTGGGCCACGCAGGGGATTAAGAATCCCTTGTCTTCCTTCCGTAGGGTGTCGCACGGTCGGAAGCTTACGCGAGGGGCTTGGGCGCGCACACCTCACGCCCATGAAGCGAAAGGCGCGCGGCGACGCGGATTCTTCGACCGCACCCATTCGGCCGTCCTGGGATTGATCGGCAGGCAGCTGCAATGGTCAGGTCACACCCGAGCCTGCAACCTCACCAACCTCTCCGCCGCCTTCTCCAACGTCTCCACGTTCTTACAGAACGCGAATCGCGTAACCGACCGTCCTAACTCAGGTCGCGAATAAAAGCTCATTCCGGGAACGGTCGCGACCCCAACTTCCTTCGCCAACCAGATAGCAAACTCGCGCGACTCGAGATCCGAGATCTCCGAGAAGTCAGCGAGTATATAGTACGCCCCCTCCGGCGCCGCGTACTTGAACCCGGCTTCATCAAGCGCCGAGCACATGATGTCCCGCCGAGCACGATACTCGAGCGCGAGATGGTTGTAGTAATCCGCATCAAACGCCATCCCCACCGCACCAGCAGCCTGCAAAGGAGCCGGAGCGCCCACCGTCAAGAAGTCGTGCACCTTCCGAATCGGCGAAGTGAACTCGAATGGCGCAACCGCGTAGCCGAGCCTCCATCCCGTGCACGAGAAGGTCTTCGACAATCCGGAGATGGTGACGGTCCTCTCCCGCATCCCCGGCCACGTTGCCAGGACGTGATGTCCGCCCGCGTACCGAATGTGCTCATAGATCTCGTCGGTGATCGCGATCGCATCGTACTTCTGACACAGCTCCGCGATCAGTGAGATCTCTTCTCTCGTGAAGACCCGTCCGGTTGGATTGTGCGGAGTGTTCACAATGATCGCACGCGTCTTGTTGGAAAAAGCGGCGCGAAGCTTGTCCGGATCGAGTCTCCAATCAGGCGCCTCTAATGGCACGAACACCGGCTTGGCACCGGCGAGTATCGCGTCCGGCCCGTAATTCTCGTAATACGGCTCGAACACGATCACTTCATCGCCCGGATCGATCAGCGCGAGAAATGTCGCTGCCATCGCCTCCGTCGCGCCGCAACACACCGTGATCTCCCGCTCGGGATCCACAGTCATCCCATACCAGCTCCGATACTTCTCGGCGATCGCCAGTCTGAGCGCCGGACTGCCCCACGTGATCGCGTACTGATTGATGTCGCCGTGGATGGCCGCGCACGCCGCATCCTTCATCGGCTCGGGCATCGGGAAGTCAGGGAATCCCTGCGCGAGATTGATCGCGCCATACTGGTTCGCCACGCGAGTCATCTCGCGGATCACCGACTCGGTGAATGTGCTCGCGCGCTTCGCCGTCGCGGCACGCGCCGAACCTTTCTGGGTGCTCGTCACGGGCTCTTCATCGTGACTTCGATCGCCCCACCAGTACCGCCCCGCAATCCGAATGTGGCCCCGGCTTGGGTAACGTCGTAATAACGGATATCGGCTACCTGATAGGCTTGGATGTTACGAAGCGAGTTAAGACCGCCATACCGCTGGCCATCGACGAATACAGTCGCGAACTCGCTGACTTGGGGGTTGGACGACATCGCCCCATGCGCGGCCAGCCAGTTCGGACGCAGGCGTGATAACGCGTCGTACGCAGTAGTGATGTCGGCGTGAGCGGCAGCGATCTCCTCGGCAGTTAGGAGGTCGGACCTTCGAGGAGTCGCGGATGGACCCGACGCACCGGATGTACCGCTGGCAGGGGCGCAGCCGATAATGGCCGCGACTGCCACTAGATAAAGATGTTTGACCGACATTAGCGTCCTCCCAGTTTTGTCAGCGCTGCTCTATCAACTCTGCACCCTGCTTGCGCTCAGGAAGTTGATTTGACAAATCATAGCGCATTCCCGAAGATGCGCGAGAAGGTTTCTTCCTCAGGGGGACGCATGTCGACGACAGTCCTGATAGTAGCGGTCATCATTGTTGTGGGAGCCGTGTGGCTCTGGAAAAGGGGCAAGCCGCCTGCACCCTGACAACGGCCTCTTTTAACTGGCCGACCGGGAGCTCGCACCTTACTTTCTTTGTCCCACCAAACAGGAATGTTGGAATGCCCCAGTTTCTAATCGAGCGCCAGATCCCCGGCGCCGGCAAACTCTCCAGCGACGAGCTCAAGGCGATCTCCCAGAAGTCATGTGGCGTGATCAGCGGCATGAATCGCGACGGGAAGGACGTGCAATGGGTCCAGAGCTACGTCACCGGCGACAAGATCTACTGCGTCTACAATGCTCCCAACGAGAAAGCGGTGAAGGAGCACGCGACGAAAGGCGGATTCCCCGCCAACAGCATCATGCAGGTGGCGCGGATGATCAGCCCGATAACCGCCGAGACTGGCTGAGCGCGCGCGGACGCTCGATGCTTCTGACGCGGAGATATCCGTAGACGACGCGGGACAGCTCGCTCGCAGTCTCCGGAGCGTGTGAGAGGAAGTCGCCGCTGGATAGTCCGCCGCCGGCCTCCGACAGCACGGCCATCTCAAGCGCGTGTCCGATCAGCATCACCACGAACCTGATCGCGCGCTCGGGATGCGGGTGACCTATATCCGCTCGGCGATCGCGCAGCAGGCGCTCAAAGAGCTCGAGGCTCTGAAGTCGGAGTTGCTCCGAATGCGACCTGAACGCGGGATCCGGGTGAGTCTGGGTATATAGGAGAAGAGCGCGAATCAGAGAGCGGCGGGTCCGGTACCCTTCGATCATCCCCATCACGAGAGTGGACAGCAACTGGGCAGTCGGAACTCCCTCCCACTTGGCGGGATCGAGGGCGAACTCGTTCGCCGCCAACGCATCTGAGAAGAAGCGCTCGTACACGGCTCGGAGCAGCGAATCCTTGTCGGGGAAGCGCTTGTAGACATTTCCCACCGACATCTTTGCCCTCGCCGCGATGGCAGGAACAGTCGCGCCTTCGAGCCCGTCGGATTCGAGAGTCTGCTCTGCGGCATTGAGCAGTCGTTCAAGGGTGTTCCGGCCCCGTTCCTGGACGGTTGGCAAAGGCGGACTCATAAGTGAATTCTAATTCACCATAAGGTGAAACGCCATTCACCTATTTGACGAGCTTGGTGGCCTCCCACGCCGTGAGCAGCCACCGTCCGCCCCGACGGACATAGACCTCCGTAAACCGGATCCCGAAGCTCGAGACCCCGGTCGCATTGCGCACGCGCATCTGCGATCGCCCGGTCGCCAGCGCCAACCCGTCGTGTACTCGCACCCGCACATCACTTGGCGCGATCGATTCATAGATGAGCTTCTTCGATCGAATCAGCTCGACTAACTGCGCTTTGGTCTCCATGTCCCCGCCGGTATGCACGTACGTCAGGTCAGCATCCAGGAGCGTGTCGAGCGCGGCGGCGTCCTGCTTCAACATCGCCTCGAACCGCTGACGCTCCGCGACACGAACTTCGCTCTCCGCTGTGAGCCGCTCAGTCGAACGGCCGGTCCTCGAAGCGCATCCGGCCGTGAAAAGGATCACAACGAGACACGCGGAGCGGCGGTTCATCGAGTGACGGGATCTCGGCGGCTACTGCTTTGAATCGGAAACGACTTCGATCGCGCCGGAGACGTTGCCCAGCCCGAAGCGATTCGAGGCTTCCTGGCCGTTGTAGTAGTGAATCTCGCGGATCCCATACACATCCAGCGTGCGCAGTGACGAGAGATCACCAAACAGGATGCGATCGAGGTAGACCTTCGGATAGCCGGTGCCCGATCCGGTGATCGTGGTCTGGCCGCGAAAATGTAGAAAGTTCGGACGGAGTATGCTCACCACATCATAGGCGTTGGTGCCGTGCGAAGCGACGATCTCTTCCTTAGTGATGACGTTGGGACTCCGCCGCCGCCCGCGCAGTCGATGGAGGAGAGCAAGCCAGAAAAACAGCGGCAACGAGCCCAACCAGCGCAGTGATTCGCATCATCTACCTCCCAGTTTTGCCAGGGCGGCGCGAATCAGCTCGGCCGCCGACTTTGAAGGTGCACCAGCATCGAGCGCCGCGCGAATCCCCCGCTCCGCATCGACGCTGGAATAGCCAAGAGAGACGAGCGCGCGCAGGGCGTCATCCGCCGCCGCGCTCGCGGGAGCCGCCGAGGTTCCGGTGCTCTCTCCCAGTCCGTCCAGCTTGTCCCCGAGATCGAGTATGAGCCGCTCGGCCTTCTTCCTCCCTACGCGAGGGACGCTCTGAAGTGTCGGAATATCCTTCTCCCGAATCGCCCGAATCAGCCGAGTGGCCGAGAGCGCCGATAGCAGGCCGATCGCCAGTGCGGGCCCAACGCCATTCGCGGTGAGCAGCTTTTCGAATAATCGTTTCTCGAACACGCTCACAAACCCGAACAGCTGCCAGGAATCCTCCTTCACCACCAGCGACGTGTGCAGCGTGACGTCCTCGCCCGTGCGGGGAAGTGTCTCGTACACGCTCAGCGGAATCGTCAGCTCGTAACCGACGCCTCCGCTGGTCATCACCTCGAGGGAGTCGAGGTCCTTGGCGACGAGCTTCCCCTCGATCAGCGCGATCAACGGACGGAAAACCTGATCGGCTCGATCTTCGGCAGATCGGGCGCAAGCGCGAACGCGAGCGCGGCGGCCACTCCATCAGCCGCATCAGTCGGCTGCGGCGCCGATTTCAATCTCAATAGTCGCATGACCATGAACTGCACCTGGAGTTTTGTCGCTGCGCCCGTACCCGCTACTGCCTTCTTGATCTCCGACGGCGGATATTCGTGAATCTCGATCCCTGCCTGCGCCCCCGCGAGCAGAATCACGCCGCGTGCGTGGCCGAGGACGACCGTAGTCCGCACATTGCGGGCGTAGAAGATGTCTTCGATGGAAAGCACCGTCGGTTTGTGGCGCCGAATCAGCTCTGCCACACCGTCGTGGATCTCTGCCAGTCGTTGCGGCAAGTCGTCGCGCGGCTTAGTGCGGATCACGCCGCATTCCACCAGCGTCAGCGGATTGTGCCCTTCCTTGCGAACAACTCCGTAACCCGTGACCGCGGTGCCCGGATCGATGCCAAGGACCACGACGGGTCCGGACTCACGCACCGGTCATCTGCTCGACGTCCATGTCGAAGTTCGCCGAGACCTTCTGTACGTCGTCGAGGTCCTCGAGCTCCTCGAGCAGCTTTATCACGGACTCCGCGTTCTTCCCCGCGACGTGGACCGTGCTCTTGGGAATGAAAGCGACTTCCACCTCGACGATCGCGAATCCCGCTTTCTCGAGCCCGGCCTGGACGTTGTGGACCGAATGCGGATCAGTTGTCACGATGTACTGCTCGCCCTCAGCCCGGAAGTCTTCGGCGCCGGCGTCGAGCGCTGCCTCGAGGGCTGGGTCCTCGTCGTACTTCGTCGCATCGATGTAGATCAGTCCCTTGCGATCGAACAGATACGACACCGAGTGCGGCGGCCCGAGGTTGCCGCCGAGTCGGGTGAGCTTGTGGCGGATCTCAGCGACCGTGCGCGTTGGATTGTCGCTCAGCGCGGAGATGAGGATGGCGACGCCGCCCGGTCCGTAGCCTTCGTAGGTGACCTCGGTGTAATGAACTCCTTCCAGCTCGCCCGTTCCCTTTTTGATCGCGCGCTCGATGTTCTCCTTTGGCATCGACGCGGCTTTCGCCGCGTCGATCGCGGTGCGAAGCCGGGGATTGTGCGCGGGATCGCCGCCGGCGAGCTTCGCCGCCATCGTGATCTCACGAATGAGCTTCGTGAATTGGGCGCCGCGCTTGGCGTCGGTTGCCGCCTTGTAATGCTTGATCTGCTTCCACTTGCTATGGCCGGCCATATTCAGCTCGGATGAAATTGTGTGACTGTGTGCCGCGCGTGCCCCGCTGTGGGAGACGCCGCCAGCTCCTGCACCAGCGCATTGAGCTCCGCGCGCGATGCCTCATCTAACTGCCCGACGGCGGCTTTCACAAGGTCCTCAAAAGCGACCGCGCAACGAGCGCGATCGTGCCCCGCCAAAGCGCCGGTGATGCCGAACGCCGTTGACCTGATTCCGCTTGGAACCGCCAGCGACGACAGCCACTGCTTGGTGTGCTCGGTCCGCTCCAGGGTCACGTCCCGCGACATCTCATAAGGCGGGACAATTCCCGCGCACAGACGTCCGAGCTGGAGGCAAGCCAACAGGGTTTCGCGGTCTCCACCCAGGGATGCCCGACCCGACAGCGCCGCGAGAGAGCGAAATCGAAAAACAGGGGTAGCAAGAGTGTAGCGAGGTGGCTGGCCGATCACTCTCCGAATCTAGGCACGGACTCACCCCTCGGCTACATTCCGACCATATGGCCGTTCCGGTCCTGAACCCCCCCAAATCGATACTCTGGGTAGACGACGAAGGTGAGCTGCTGGAGCCTCATCGCATCTTCCTTCGCTCCAAAGGCTATACCGTAGAGTGGGCGAGTAACGCGGACGACGCCGTCGAGCTGCTGAGGCGCCGGCCGTTCGACATCCTGCTACTCGACGAGCAGATGCCGGGCAAGCGCGGCCTCGAGGTCTATCGCGACGTGCGCGAGATCGCGCCCGAGCTGCCGGTAGTGATGGTGACCAAGAGCGAGGAGGATTCGACGCTCAAGGAAGCCATCGGCGTGAACGTCCGCGACTATCTCGTCAAGCCGATCAACCCGCGTCAGGTGCTGACCGTCGTCACGCGGATTCTCGAGGGTCCGCGCATCCGCCAGCAGGCTATAGCGCGCAGCTTCGTTGAGAGATTCCGCGCGATCGAGCTCGAGCGCGACCGCAATCTCGACTGGCGCGGCTGGATCGACCGCTACGACGAGTTGATGCGCTGGGATGTCGATCTTGCCGCGGCAGGCGAGATGGGCTTGTACGAGTCCCTTCAGGGCCTGTATCCGGACATGCACCGCGAGTTCGCCTCGTACATCAAGGACAACTATACGGAGTGGCTCAAGGACCTCGAGGGGAACCGCCCGCCGCTCTCGATCGATATCGTCGCCGAATTCCTGTTGCCGATCCTGGAGCGCGACAAGGCCGCGGTATTCATCGTCGTGGATTGTCTGCGCCTCGACCAGTGGCGCGTGCTCGAGCCGCTGCTGGCTCCGTTCTTCGACGTCGAGACGACGCACTACTACGCGGTGCTTCCGACGGCGACTCCGTATTCGCGGAACTCGCTCTTCAGCGGACTATTTCCGGGCGAGATCGCGGCGCGACTTCCCGATTGGTGGGGTAACGCGGACCGCGAGGACGAATCGCTCAACGCCCACGAGCGCGAGCTGCTGGAGTCGCATCTCGAGGAGCTGTGCGGCAAGACCCCGGTTCGCTATCAGAAGATCTCGACCGCTGCCAACTCGGACGACCTCGAGCGGCATCTTGGCACCGCGATCGGACCCGAAGGCGTGAGCGCGTTCGTGTTCAACTTCGTCGATCTTCTCACTCACGGCCGAAGCGAGTCGCAGATCCTCTACGAGGTCGCGCGGGACGAGATCGCCTTGCGCCAGATCACTCGGCAGTGGTTCCAGCGGTCTGCCCTGTTCAGCGTTCTCAAGGAAGCGTCGCGACGGAAGATCTCCGTGCTGCTCACCACGGATCACGGCTCGATCCACTGCAACACGCCCGCGACGGTGTACGCCAAGCGCGACGCCAGCGCCAATCTCCGCTACAAGTTCGGCGAGGATCTGCGCGCCGAGCGTCCGGAACAGGCGCTGCTCTTTTCGAGCGAGGACATGCTGAGACTGCCGCGGCGCGGCGCCGGCGGAAATACGCTGCTCGCCACCAATGACTGCTTCTTCGTCTACCCGACGAAGCTGCGCGAGTACCAGAGCCGCTATCGCGGATCGTTCCTCCACGGGGGCGTGACGCCCGAGGAAGTAATTCTCCCGTTGGCGCTGCTCACTCCGCGCCGGTAAATGCCTTCGCTCAAAGCCGGCGGTAATTTCGTGAGCAATGCCGGTTTATAAGCGGCTCCTTCCATACCTGCGCCCGCATTTCTGGCGCATGGCGATCACGATCGTGGCGAACCTCGTCGCGGCGCTGCTCGACGGCTTCGCGATCGCGCTCCTGATCCCGTTCCTCAACATCCTCTTCCACCAGCCATCGATGGCGATGAAGTCGGGCTGGATCTCGAACCTCCTCGACGCAACAGTGGGGAGCCGGATCGTAGCCGGCGACGAGATGCACTCGCTGCGGAACGTGATCATCTTCGTTCTGATCGCGGTGATTCTCAAGAATCTTCTGGTGTGGGTTGCCGGCCAGTTCGGCGCGACGCTACAAGAGTACGTGACGCGCGATCTTCGCAACGCGGTCTATCGCCACCTCGCGCATCTCCCGCTCGGCTACTTCACCCAGATGAAGGCCGGGCAGATTCTGTCACGGGTGATCAACGACACCTTCGAGACGCGGCTCATTCTCACCCAGATCGTCACGCAGTCGCTCCAGAGCGCCTCGCTGGTGATCGTGTACATCGCGATCCTGTTCAGCATCTCCTGGCAGCTGTCGCTGATCGCGCTCATCATCCTGCCGCTGCTGGGATTCTCGTTGCAGCCCATGCTGAAGAGACTGAGACGGGGAAACCTTCGTCGAGGGAATGTTCACGGCGAGATGACGAGCGTGCTCCAAGAGACGATCAGCGGAATCCGCTTGGTGAAAGCGTCGGGGACCGAATCGTACGAGGAAGGCAGGTTCGCCGACGGAAGCAACAAGTACGCGCGCAGCAGTCTCAAGCTGACGCGGCTGGCGCTGGTGGCGCCGCCGGTGACCGAGATCATCGGCACTCTCATCGCGGTGCTCATATTGTGGATCGGGGCCTGGCAGGTGTTGAGGAGCGGAACCATGACCGGCGCGACGCTTCTCGCGTTTCTCACTCTCGTTCTCCGGTTGCTCCAGCCGTTGAAGCAGCTCTCGCAGATGCGGACCACCGCGCAGTCTTCTCTCGCGTCGGCGGAGAGGCTTTTCGAGATCCTCGATTCGCCGGCGGAGTTCCAGCGCGATCGCGGCACCCGGGAAACGGCGAGCTTCGACCGGCACCTGGAGTTCGAAGATGTGACTTTCTCTTACGGAGACGCGCCGGTTCTTTCCGGCATCTACCTGAGTGCCAGCAAGGGAGAGGTAGTCGCGCTCGTGGGGCCGAGCGGCTCGGGGAAGAGCACGCTGGTAGATCTGATTCCACGTTTCTACGAGCCGACCGGCGGCCGCATCCTTCTCGACGGAATCGACACCCGGGAGATCAAGCTTCCCGTGCTGCGCTCGCTCACCGGCATTGTGAGCCAGGAAACGGTTCTCTTTCACGACACTGTGCGAAGCAACATCGCGTACGGCGCGACCAATCGTTATACCCAGGAACAGATTGAAGCCGCCGCGAAAGCGGCGAACGCCCACGAATTCATCATGGAGCTGCCGCGCGGCTACGATACGCTCCTTGGTGAGCGCGGCACGCGTCTCTCCGGCGGCCAGAGACAGCGGCTGGCGATTGCACGGGCCTTGCTCACCGACCCTCCGATCCTCATTCTCGATGAAGCCACTTCGGCGCTCGACACCGAGTCGGAGCGTCTGGTACAGAAAGCGGTTGACCGACTCTTGCAAGGCAGGACGGTGTTCGTGATCGCGCACAGGTTGTCGACGATCACGCACGCCGATCAAATTCTCGTTCTCGATCGGGGTGAGATCGTCGAGCGGGGAACGCACGCCGAGCTTCTGGCCAGGCGGGGCGCGTACTATCGTCTGTATTCGCTGCAGTTCGGGGACGCCGACGAGGCATCCATGGTTCCTTCGGCCGGGTAAGCTCATTGCACGTCCTGTTTCTTCACACGGCTCGCGAGTGGAATGGCACGGCGCGCCTGTTCGCCCGAGCCGCGCGAGGAATCTCCGAGCGAGGCGCCAAGGTCACTCTTCTGGTGACTCCCGACAGCAACGTGCATCTCGCGGTGTCGCCACGCCGCGATCCCAATCAGCCACGAAATACGCCGATTCCGGAGCCATTCGAGATCATTCCGTTCTCCACTGAAGGCTGGTTCTTTTCGGCGGCGCGCCGGCTCAGAAACATTTTCAGGCGCTGGGATGCCGATGCGATCTTTGTCGCCACTGATCGCGAGCATCTGATCGCGGCTACGGCGTGCCGGCTGACCGGGAGTGGCTCGATCGTTCGCTGGACGCCGGCGGGGAAAAAACTGGACTTGGGCCTCGCCGGACATCTGGCTGGGTGGCTGACCAGGACTTCATACCTGTTCGCGAGCGAGACAGACCGTCGCGCCTCGAACATCCCCCAAAATGCGATCGAGAGCGGCGTTGCCGTGATCGGAGTGGATGTCGCGAACTATCCGGGGAACGGAGCGAAGGCGCTCGCGGGCCGGGAAGATTCCTCCAGCGACAGGAAGGAGGGGGAGCAGCTCAAATACATAGTGTGTGTGTACGATCCTACTTCTCGCGGTCGCGCGGCCACCGCGATTCGAACCGTCTCGATGCTCGCGCCGAGGCACCCGAATCTGAGATTGATGATCGTCGGTCCGGGGTCGGACGACGAGGATCTCCGCATGCAGGCGGCCGCACTCAGGGTGCTGCACCTCGTCAGCTTCCTCGGCGAGCGGGACGATCAGATCAACTTGATGCAGGATGCGCATCTTGGCTGGGTGGTTGCGGACGCTGACACCGGCGCGTACGGGATACTCGACCTCATGGCGCTCGGGATCCCGACTGTGGCGAGCGAAGACGGCATCGCGCAGCGCTACGTCGCGCACGGCATCTGCGGCGCGCTCTACCCACCCGATGACTCGGCATCTACGGCGGCGGCTGTCGCCGGAATGCTGAAGAGCGAAGAGGACCGCGTAGCGATGGGCAAGGCGGCGCGCATGCGTGTGGCGAGAGAGTTTCCCGAGAGCCAGACGATCGAAGGTTTCGATCGCGCCGCGAACAGCGCGCGCACCCTGGGCCGGCGCTCGGGGTGAGTCCTTCCAACCGCGGCTCACCCGGGGTTACGGCAGTGATCGCGGCTCACGATGAATCCGCGAACATCGAAGCGTGTATCGCGAGCGTCGAGTGGGCGAGCGAAGTCATCGTGGTCGAGAACGATTCCCTCGACGATACGGTGGACCTCGCGAAAGGTGCCCGCGCGACGGTGATCAGCCCTCCATTCACGACGATTGGCGCGGCGCGGAATCAGGCGATCGTGAGAGCGAAGACGCCGTGGATCCTCGTGCTCGACGCCGACGAGCGGTGTACGCCGGAGCTGGCGCGGGAGATCCAGGACAACACCCGGACGACCAATTGTCAGGCGTTCCGGGTTCCCCGCCGCAACTTCTTTTTGGGCAAGGAGATTCGCCACGGCGGCTGGGGAGGGGGAAAGGACAAACCCATTCGTTTGTTCCGACGCGATTTGCGTTACAACGCGAACCAGGTGCACGAGCACGTCAACGTCCCGGAGGCGGCGCAGATGGGCGAGCTGAAGAATTCGCTTCTTCATTACACGTATACTTCTCTTGACCAGTATTTTGAGAAGTTCGACAGATACAGTCGCTGGTGGGCGGAGCAGAACTACGCCAGGGGCCGTCGGGGCACAGCGGCTCCTGTGTTCTTCAAGCCTCCGGCGAGATTCGTGAGCATGTATCTGTTGAAGGGAGGGTTTCGCGATGGCGCCCGCGGACTCGTCCTCGCCTGTCTCGCGGCAGCGAGTGTAATGGCCAAATACGCGCGACTCTGGGAACGATCGATCCGTCATGAAAGCTGAGAGTCACTCGTAGCTTGAAAGTCCTCATCATCGGCAGCAATCACCCATGGCGGATGGAGAGGGGCACCGAGCGCGCTCTGAAGAGGGCCGGTCACAAGACGCTCCTCGTCGACGACAGGCGTGCCAACCGGGTGATCGGCCGTAAGCTCACGCAGAGGTGGGCGCTGTCGCAGGCGCGCCGTTTCAAGCCGGACTTCGTGGTCCTCAGCAAGTGCCAAGGTCTCGATCTCGATACGGTGCGGACAATCATCGACGGCAAGCCCAACTCGATGTGGTACCAGGATCCTCAGTGGTACAAGAGCACCTATCGCCCTGACGTCGCCCACATCGTGGCGGTTGGAAAGTTGTCGCAGACTTTCTTCGTTTCGGGGTTCGATGCCGAATGGAGAGCGCTGGGACTTCCGGCCAAATTCCTTCCGGCCGCCGCCGACCGGGACATCCGTCCGGTGCCGGCGAAGAGGAAGTACCATTCCGATGTGAGCTTCATCGGCACCGGATACGATCCATCGCGCGCGCAATTCCTGCTCAAGATCGCGAACAAGTACGACCTCAAGGTGTGGGGCAAAGGCTGGGACGAGTGGCGGAAGCCCCTCAACTGGGGCGGACGCCCAGTGGAGGGGAAGGAGTTCGCCGCGGTCTGCTCGAGCTCCAACATTTCGCTTGGGATCAATCCCGATCGCGCGAAGGGAGGAAGCAGCTACACCTCGGACCGCACCTGGATGGTGATTCTTGCCGGCGGATTTTACCTCGGACATGGAACGCCTGGTCTGACCGAGATGCTGCGCGAGGGAGATCACTGCGCCTGGTACAAGGACATCGATTCCTGCCTCACCAAGATCGGCTACTACCTCGAGAATTCGGCGTCGCGCGAGCGCATCAGGCGCGAGGGACAGGTGTTCGTGCGCGGGCACCACACGTTCGACCAGAGAATCCACAACCTGCTTTCCGGCGAAGCCTTCGTGAATCCGCTGGCGTAAGTCAGTGAGGCACCTCTTCGTCACCCAGGATTACGCCCCCGACCTCGGCGGAATGGCGAGGAGGCACGTCGAGCTGTGCCGCCGCTTCGGCGATGGCGACGCGACCACGATGAGCGTCTCCACAGTGGCGGCGCGCGATGTCAGGGAGTTCGACGAGCAGGAGAGCTACAACATCTACCGCCAGCCCTTTCCGTTCGAGCGCGCGAATCGCTTTTCCAACCAGCTGCGCTGGGCCAGCTGGCTGACGTCCGGCCGCTCACCGGATTTCGATGTGCTTCATTGCGGCAACATCAGGCCCGTCGGATACGCGGTGCGATGGGCGAACAGACAGCTGCGAACTCCGTATCTCCTCTACGTCTACGGCGGAGATCTTTTGAAGGAGAGAAAAAAGGCGGAGAGCAGCGCACTAAAGCGGAGGACGGCGCAGTCGATACTGGGGCACGCATCCGGAATTGTGGCGATATCCAAATGGACCGCAGAGCTTGCATCCGACGTAATGGACCAGGTTGGGATCGAGACGCCGCCACCCGTCGCCGCGCTCGATCTCGGGACGGACCCCGTGAGATTCAATCCGTCGCGCGGCACAGGCGCTTTGCGTCGGCGTTGGGGAGTGGGAGATGGGCCCGTCATTTTGACCGTCGCGCGGCTCGTGCCGCACAAGGGACAGGACATGGGGATTCGCGCGGTCGCGACGCTGCGCCGGGATTTTCCCGAGCTGCGCTACATCATTGTTGGCGAGGGTAGCGACGAAGAGCGCTTGCGCGCGCTCGCGAAGGAGCTCGGCGTCTCGGATAGAGTGGGATTCGTCGGCGCGATGCGCGACGACGAGCTTCCCGAGGCTTACGCCACATCGACGATATACCTCGGCGCGTCTCGGGTGGACAACGAGATCAACGTCGAAGGCTTTGGCATCTCGTTTGTGGAAGCTGCCGCGTCGGGCATTCCCTCGGTCGCGGGAGATTCCGGTGGAGTGCGCTCAGCTGTTCGCGACGGTGAGACGGGAATCGTCGTTCCACCCACTGATGCCGACGCAATCGCGGACGCAATTCGGTCGCTGCTGCTGAATCCGGACCGTCGAAACCAGATGGGAGCCGCCGGACGTCGCGCCGTGGAGACCCACTACAATTGGGATCGTGTCGCGCGGGACACCCGCGAGTTCACGTATCGGGTCACAGGAGCGCGAACGTAGTGACGCCTGGCAAGAAGGTTAGCGAAAGTGCGAAACAGCTTGGTAAGCGCGAGCGAAAACCGACGCTCGCACACCGCGCCGAGTACTACACGATGCGCGCGACAGTCGGTGCGCTCCGCGCGTTGAGCTGGGACGCAGCCTGCAAGATCGGCGAGAAACTCGGCGCGCTCGGGTATCGCCCGCTGGGAATAAGAAAGCGCGTCGTCGAGCGACAGATCGCGGCGGCGTTCCCTGACCTTGGTCATGAAGCAGTCGTGAGTCTCGCCCGCGAATCGTACGAGCACCTCGGCCGCACGTTCATAGAGACCGCACTGCTCGAAGGGCTCGGGAAAGACGGGCTTCAGCGGCTGGTCGAGACCGTCGAAGGCTGGGACGAAGTCGAAGATGTGATGGCGAAGGGCAGGGGTGCGGTGATGGTTACCGGCCACATCGGCAACTGGGAGCTAGCTGGCGGATACGTGGCCGCCCGCGGAATTCCGCTCGACGCGATTGTGCGCGGAATGGCCAACCCGCTCTTTGACTCCTACATCAATCACACCCGCGAAGAGATGGGAATGACCGTAGTTCACGATTCCGAAGCCGTGCGTCGCACTCCACGCTCATTGCGCGCAGGCCGCGCGGTGGCGTTCGTCGCCGATCAGGGAGTGCTCGGACTCGCGTCCACCTTCGTACCGTTCTTCGGGCGACCGGCCAAGACTCCGCGCGGTGCGGCGGTATTCGCTTTGCGATTCGAGGTTCCGGTTCTGTTCGTGGTCGCCCTCCGACAGCCGAACGGTCGCTACCGGATCGTTGTCGAGCGCATCGAGGCACGACAGACGGGCGACCGGGATCGCGACGTCGACGCAATCGTTGCACGTTTTACCGAGCGTCTGGAGCACTGGGTGCGGGTAGTGCCCGCGCAGTACTTCTGGCAGCATCGCAGGTGGAAGCGGCAGCCGCCGGACACCCCGCTGGCGCTCAGAGATCCATCGGCGTAACAGAGGAGGACGATGCTGGATCTCAAGCAGCGACAAAGATTTATTCGCGACAATCGCGCGCGCATTGGGATCGGGATCGTAATCGTCATGAGCCTCGCCGCGGTTCTGGCGCCGCTGATCGCGCGCCAGAGTCCGATCACGATCGATCTCCAGCACATCCTCCAGCGTCCCACTGCACAACACTGGCTCGGCACCGACATCCAGGGTCGCGACATCTGGTCTCGGCTCGTTTACGGCGCGCGTGTTTCGCTCACCGTGGGTCTCATCTCCCAGGGAATCGCGCTTGCCCTCGGCGTGTCGCTCGGACTGCTCGCCGGGTTCTACGGCAAATGGGTTGACGAGATCGTGATGCGGCTGGCCGATGTCACGCTCGCGTTTCCGACGCTCCTTCTCCTCATCGCGATGGTTGCCGCGCTGCAGCCATCGGAAGCTGTCGTCTTCGCCACGATCGGGATTGTCGGATGGGCCGGGATGGCGCGCATCGTTCGCGGTCAGGTGCTCGTAGTCAGACAGCTCGAGTACATCCAGGCGATCAGAGCGCTGGGCGCCGGCGATCTCCGCATCATGACCAAGCATGTACTGCCCAACGTCATCGCGCCTGTTGTCATAACGGCGACACTCGGCGTCGCCGGCGCGATCATGGCCGAGGCGGCGCTGTCCTTTCTCGGGCTCGGCGTACCTCCGCCGGCGCCGAGCTGGGGGTCGATGATTGCAGACGGTCGGGACCTGTACCAACTTCAAACCGCTCCGTGGACGTCCGTATTCCCCGGTGTGGCTATTGGGGCCGCGGTGCTTGGCTTCAACCTGCTGGGCGATGCGCTCCGTGATGCGCTCGATCCCCGGCAGTACTACAGGGCGAAGAAAGGAGTGTGATGAGCGCAGGCACCGGCGACGAGTACAGGCCCACTTACTTCGACAAGCACGGGCCTGAAGGCGCGGCCCACTGGAAGATCGCGAGCTACCTTCTGGTTCCTATCGTAGGTGGTGGGCTTGTCGGCACTACCTACTTTGCGCACCAGGGCTTCTCCAACGCGGGAGTCATCGCCGGCGGACTCGTCGGTGCGCTGCTCGGCGGCGCGGGGTCAGCGCTCTTCGTCATTTCGATGTCCGAGGGTATGGGCACAATGTTCGGTGAATTCATACAGCCGAATCGCTCGCCGTACGAAAGGCAGTACTCGTACGAGGATTCCCTCGTGATGCGCGGGGATGTCGAGGGCGCTCTCGCCTCATACGAGAAGATCATTGCTGAGGCACCGAACGATCCGCAGCCGCGCATCCGTGCCGCACGTTGCAGCAAAGGACGACATCTACGCTTCCAACAGGCTCGTCGACATTTATCTCGCGTGGCCGGGCCACGAGATGAAAGGTCTGCGCGAGCTCAGGCGCCTCATTGACACTTATCCGGAGACTGACGTAGCAGAGCGTGCCCGTGCAGGTCTTGTGAATCTCAAGAGCCAGCTCGGCGTGACCGAGTAAAGGCAATCACCTCAGAGCGAGGATGACCATGCTGCTCCAGACTACTGCTCAAGTGCCTGTTCAAACGACTGTCGAACATCTCTCCTTCACCGACACGCTGATCGTATCGTTCCGCGACGCATTCTCGATGATACTGAGCGCGATTCCGCGCATCCTCGCGTTCATCATCATCGTCGCGATCGGGTGGTTCGTCTCCTCGCTGCTCGCGAAAGCAGTGGTGAGACTTCTACGCGCGATTCGATTCGACGAGCTGATGCAGCGATCCGGACTTGCCGACTTCATGAACAAGATGGGGACGGGAATCGATTCGGTCGGGATCGTCGCCGGAATCGTCAAATGGATCGTGCGTGTCGTGGTTCTGCTCGTTGCATTCGATACGCTCGGATTGCCGGCCGTCTCCGACGTTATGAGGCAGCTCCTGCTGTGGCTCCCCAATCTCGTGGTGGCGATCTTCGTCCTCTTCATCGGCGGAATCGCGGCTCGCGCGCTGGGGAACATCGTTCGCGGCGCGACGGCGGAAGCAGGGTTCTCCAACCCTGAGACGCTAGCCAATATCGCGCGCACGGCGGTGTGGGCATTCGCGGTCGTGGTGGCGATCAACCAGCTCGGGATCGCGACGAATCTCATCAACACGCTGTTCACGGGATTTGTCGGAGCGCTGGCGATTGCGCTGGGTTTGGCTTTTGGCCTGGGCGGGCGCGACCTGGCGTCGCGCACCCTGGAGAACTGGTATGACCAGGCGCAGGAGGCGAAGCCGAAGGGGAGAGCGCGAGCGTCCGAGGAATAGCTTCACGACGTCTCCAAAGAGCCAACGGTCCGGGATCGGTGATCCGGGGCCGTTTGGCTTTGCGTCGGTGCGGCGCCGGCGGCGCTCGCTATTCAGCTAAAGATGCGGCGCGATCGCGGCGCTCGCCTTCTCCGACGTGATGATCGGAAAGACCTCGAAATCGACAATGTCGCTCCAGTTGGACATCCACTTGTCCAGGACGCCTCTGTCGTCGCAGTCCATCACCTGGAAGCCTCGCTCGAAATCGGTCGTCACCCAGCTGGAAACGTACCGCGCACCCGGCGGAGCCATGCGTCCTTTCTCCTTGAACCGGCGATAGACCGGCTTCGGATCTCCGTCGCGGTACTTCTCGATCACCATGAATAGCATGTGTGCCTCGTCAGTATTTCGACCAGATCAGCATAACCTGGCAGCTTCCCGTGCCGCGTCGATACTGCGGCGGAACGCTCGTCATTGTATAGAACTCGACCACGACGGAGCTGGTAGTCCGCGCATCTACAACCGCGACACCCGCGCTTCCGCAGGTCAGCGCACCAACAAGAGCTCCCACGCCAGCCATTGCTCTCACGACTAACTACCTCCCAGCGGATATCAGCCCGTAATCCCGTGCACCCTTTCTTATAAGATGGTACCTGCCGGCCAGGGCTTTGGTAGAGGCAAGGTCAGTGTCCCCGCTAGCACGCTGTCCGTTCACATAGACTCCGCCCTGCTCGACGAGTCTCCGCGCTGCGCTTTTCGACGCTGCGAGCTTCAAAGTCACGAGCGCGTCCAGTAACGCCGGCGTATTCCGCGACTCCGCGAACGGCACTTCCTCGCTCAACGCTCGCAACACCGGCTCCGTGAGCGAGGTGGGATCGGCCTTGCCGAACAGCACGCGCGATACTTCCTCCGCCACACGCGCCGCTTCCTCACCGTGCACCCGCGCAGTCATATCGCGGGCAAGCGCCTGCTGTGCCTCGCGCTTCTCAGGTGCTGAGGTGAGCAGCTTATCGAGCGCCTCGATCTCCGCACGGGGCATGAGCGTGAACAATCGCAGATACTTGCCAGCATCGCGGTCGTCGACGTTGATCCAGTATTGATAGAACTTGTACGGCGATGTCCGCGCCGCATCGAGCCACACCGCGCCCGCTTCCGTCTTCCCGAACTTGGATCCGCTCGCTGTCGTCACCAGCGGCATAGTCAGCGCGTGCGCCGTCTTTCCTTCCACCCGCCGAATCAGCTCCAGCCCGGCGGTGATGTTTCCCCACTGGTCACTGCCTCCGATCTGCAGCGTCACTCCTTCACGACGATGAAGCTCCAGGAAATCATAGGCCTGCAGCAGCATGTACGAGAACTCGGTGAACGAGATGCCGCCCTCGATGCGTGACTGCACCGAATCCTTCGCCAGCATGTAGTTCACGGTGAAGTGCTTGCCGACATCGCGCATGAACTCCACCGCCTTGAGCGGACGCAACCACGTCGCGTTATCGCGCATCCGCGCCGCTTTCGGTCCGGTAAAGTCGAGAAAGCGCTCGAGCTGCTTCTCGATCGCCCGCGAATTCTTCTCTATCTCTTCTACCGATACGAGCTGGCGCTCAGCGGTCTTACCGCTCGGATCGCCTATCATCCCTGTCCCGCCGCCCACGAGAGCAATGGGGCGGTGTCCCGCGCGCTGGAGATGCGCAAGTCCCATCACCGGCACGAGATGGCCCACGTGGAGGCTCGACGCGGTCGGATCGAAGCCCGCGTACGCGCTCACTGAATCGGTTGCGAGTGCGTCCGCCAATCCGTCCGTATGCTGATAGACCATTCCGCGCCAGGACAGTTCGTCCAGCAGCGAATTTTTCGAGTGCATGTGGGGAAGATAGGGACGCCCGACCGCGGTGTCACCTTCGGTGTATCACAGTTATCTTTTTTCACTCCGCATGGCCTCCGACATCGATAACAAACTTCCATTTCATAAGCGCCACCCAACGCTGGTAAGGGCGGTGCTGCTTTCGCTCACGTTTCTCGTCGCGCTCGGCTCCGGCGCGCTATACGCGAGCTGGGCCCTCATCTGCCGCGGCAATCAGTGCCCGTCCATCGAGATCCTGGCGGAGTACACCCCCCACCAGACTTCCAAGCTGTACGCGGTCGACGGACGCTTCATCGCCGAGCTGGGACTGGAGCGGCGGACACTGGTGAAGATCGACGAGATCCCGAAGATCGTGCAGGACGCGTTCGTCAGCACGGAAGACAAGCGCTTCTTCCAGCACGCCGGGATCGACTGGCACCGCGCGGCGAGCGTGGTCATCCGCTCACCGCTCCACGGCTATTCGCAGGGGTTTTCCACTATAACGATGCAGCTCGCGCGGAATGTCTTCCCCGAGCAGATCAGTCGCGAGAAGAGCGTCGTCCGCAAGCTCAAGGAAGCGAAGGTCGCCCGCGAGATCGAATCGAAGTATGACAAGAAGAAGATTCTCGAGTTGTATCTCAACCAGATCGACCTGGGCCACGGCGCGTACGGAGTCGAGACGGCGTCACAACGCTACTTCGGAAAATCCGTTCGCGACCTGAATCTCGCTGAAGCGGCAACCCTCGCGGCGCTTCCCAAGGCTCCCGCCAGATACAATCCTGTCCGCTATCCCGAGCGCGCGATCCAACGGCGCAACACCGTCATCGAGCTGATGCGCCAGTCCGGTCGGGTTAGCGACGCGGACGCGAGCCGGGCAAAGGCCTATCCGCTCCAGCTCGCCAACAAGACTGTGACAGGCGAGACCGCGCCTTACTTCGTCGAATGGGTGAGGCAGCAGCTCGACGCGCAGTTCGGAAAGCAGCTGTACGAGCAAGGTCTCAAGGTCTACACCACGCTCGATCTCGACGAGCAGAGCGCAGCCGAGCGCGCGCTCGAGCGCCAGGTCCGCGCGATCGAAGCGGGCCGATTCGGGCCTTACACCCACGAGACTTTCGAGCACTACCTCGCGCATCGCGAAGGCGACGAGGGGAGCGGCACATCGCCGTACCTCCAGAGCGCGTTCCTCGCACTCGATCCGCGCAACGGCGCGGTGCGCGCAATGATTGGGGGACGCGACTTCGACGATTCGAAGTTCAATCGCTCGGTCCAGGCGCTGCGCCAGCCCGGCTCCGCGTTCAAGCCGATCGTGTACTCCGCCGCGGTTCAGAACGGCAGACCCGCATCGTACATCGTAAACGACAGTCCGCTCGTTCTTCAGGTGCCGGGACAACCCGAGTGGAATCCCCAGAACTACGATCTCAAATTCCTCGGCGAGATCCCGCTGCGTCAATCGCTCTATGAGTCGCGCAACGTCTCCACCATCCGGCTCGGCATGGAGCTGGGCGAGCAGACCGTCATAAACGAAGCAAGAAACTTCGGCATCACCACCCCAATCCCGCCGTATCCATCTATCCACATCGGCGCCGCGGACGTCTACCCGATCGAGCTGATATCCGCGTACACGGCATTCGCGAATCTCGGTGTGCGCGCGACTCCCAACGCGATCCTCAGAGTCGAGAACCAGAAGGGCGAGATTCTCTGGCAGCCAACTCCGACCCGGTCCCAGGTTCTCTCCCCCGAAGAAGCGTGGCTGATGGTCGACATGATGAAGGATGTCGTGCGCCGAGGCACGGCTGCGGGAAGTGTGTGGGGCGCTGGATTTCACTATCCGGCGGGAGGAAAAACCGGAACGACGAACGACGGCACCAACGTCTGGTTCATCGGCTACACCGCTGATCTCGTCGCCGGCGCGTGGATGGGATTCGATCGGCCGCAGAAGATCAAGGACAACGCTCAGGGAGGCGTGCTCGCCGCGCCCGCGTGGACCGCATTCATGACCGAGGTCTACCGGCGAAAGCCGCCGCCTCCCGATTGGCCGCGGCCGATCTCCGTCGTCACCCGTGACATCGACATCAGCAGCGGGTTGCTGCAGACTCCATACTGCCCGCGAAATCTGGTAACGACGGAGTTCTACATCTCCGGAACCGAGCCGACGCGAGACTGCGACAAGCACGGTCAGTACGCCAATCCCGGATTCACGCCGATCGACACCTTCAGCACGATTCCGCTGACGCCGACACCGTCTACCGGTGGCGCTCCGCCTCCAATCAGGGTGACACCCCCGACAATCCAACCTGGATATCAGCCGGTGCCGTCG
>DASZZU010000041.1:0-7874 GCA_035544855.1 Gemmatimonadaceae bacterium
GAAGCCCGCGCTCGATTTGGTGCTGGCGAGAATCGCAGGGCGGAAACTCGACGACATCCTCCCGCTCGATCTGCAGGGCACCGATTTCCAGCGCGAAGTGTGGAACCAGCTGCTTTCAATTCCGCCTGGCTCGACCCGCTCGTATCTCGATGTGGCGCAAGCGATTAAGCGGCCCAAGGCGACGCGCGCAGTCGCACAGGCGTGTGGCGCGAATCCGGTCGCTGTAGTCGTCCCCTGTCACCGCGTCGTGATGAGCGACGGATCTATCGGTGGTTACAGCGGGTTGCCCGGGGTGAAGAAGGCGCTGCTCGCGGCTGAGGGTGTGCAGGAGTTCGCGGTCGCGTGTGAGAACGCGGATATAACTGCGAACTGAAGACGACCTGCCCGCGGCTATCAGCTTTCAAGCTGTCGGCTGCGGGCGGGTAGTCTTCAGTTCGCAGTTTTCTTGAGCTTGCTTCGGTATGGCCTTTCGGGTGGTCCGATGTATATCTGCCGCGGCCGAGCGATCTTCTGCTCCTTGTCGAGCAGCATCTCTTCCCACTGCGCCAGCCAGCCGGGCATGCGGCCGATCGCGAACAGGACCGTGAAGAAGTCCGTCGGGAACGCCATGGACCGATAGATCAGCCCGGTGTAGAAATCGACGTTTGGATAGAGCTTGCGTGATGTGAAGTAGTCGTCGGAAAGCGCGATGCGCTCCAGCTCCAGCGCGATCTCGAGATCCTTGTCGACGCCGACGATCTTGAACACCTCGTCGGCCAATTTCTTCACGATCTTGGCGCGCGGGTCGTAGCTCTTGTACACGCGGTGGCCGAATCCCATCAGGCGGCCGCCCTCGCCGCTCTTCACGCTCTCGATGAATGCCGGGACGTTTTTGACGCTGCCGATCTCGCTGATCATGCGGAGGACCTGTTCGTTGGCGCCGCCGTGGAGCGGACCGAATAGCGCGGCGACTCCGGCGGAGACGGCGGAGAACGGATCGACGTGCGATGATCCGACGGCCCGCACGGCGTTGGTCGAGCAGTTCTGCTCGTGGTCGGCGTGCAGGATGAACAGGATCTCGAGAGCGCGCACGAACACGGGGTTCGCCGCGTACTTCGACTCGCTCATGCGCGCGACCATCGACAGGAAGTTCTCGACGTACGAGAGGCGATTGTCCGGATACACGAAGGGAAGTCCCTTCACGTGGCGGTACGAGAACGCGGCAATGGTCGGCGTTTTCGCCAGCAGCCGGATAATCGAGATATTCCGCTCGGTCTCGTCGAAGATGTTGCGCGCCGAGGGATAGAACGACGCCAGCCCGGCGATCGAGCTGTTGAGTATCGCCATCGGATGCGCATCGTAGCGGAAGCCTTCGAGGAACTTCCGCATGTTCTCGTGGACGTAGGTGTGGAACGTGATATCGTGCACGAACTGGTCGTATTCCTGCTGGTCCGGCAGCTCTCCGTGCCGGAGGAGCCACGCGACCTCGAGAAATGTCGCATTCTCCGCGAGCTGCTCGATGGGATAGCCGCGGTAGCGGAGGATTCCTTTTTCGCCGTCTATGAATGTGATGGCGCTCCGGCACGATGCGGTATTCAGGAACGCCGGATCGTAACTCATGAGACCGGAATCGTCGGGGTCGTCCGTCTTGATCTTCTTGAGTTCGACGGCGCGAATCGCGCCTTCGGCGACCGGAATGTTGTATGTCTTGCTGGTGCGGGTGTCCTTTATCTCGAGCGCGCTACCAGCCTGGGCGGGGGCGGCGGCGGAAGGTGGCGATTTGGCGGGGTCTTTCTTGGGGGCGGCGGGGGCGGCACTTGTACCGGTCTTCGGCATCCTGTTCTCCAGTTGATTGCATCAAATTTAGCCTAACGGTACCGCAGGCGTTAACCGTCAGTCGCGCTTGAACGCGGCTGTCTTCCGGTATAATGGCAATGATCGGTCCGGGCCAACACGGAGAGCCTCATGGCATTTAGCAGGAGAGTGGCGGGCGTGATTGCGCAGCGCGAAGTGATGGCGATGCCACCGCGCTCGCACTTTATCCGCAGGATGGCACGGAACGCCGCGATTGCGCTCGGCGTAATAGGCGGCGGATTGGCCATCGGAATGGCAGGCTACCACTGGCTCGGAGAAATGAGCTGGCTGGAAGCGTTCTATTACTCGTCGATGATACTTGCGGGAGAAGGGCCGCCCGCGGACCCCGCGTCTCTCACGGGTGAAGGGCTAGCGCACCTGCATCTGTTCGCCGGCTTCTATGCTCTCTTCAGCGGCGTGACTTTCATCACCATGGTTGGTGTTTTGTTCGCGCCCGCGCTGCACCGCTTCCTGCACCGCTTCCACCTGGAAATCTCCGCGCAGGACGATGATGCCAAGAGTTCGTGAAGTTGGTGTCGCTGCGACGAGCGCATGAGAAGTCTAGAGTCGCTTCACCCGCGTCACCTTCCACGTTCCGCTGGTAACCTTGCTCCCCGGTGCGGATGGAACCGTCGTGTACGTTCCCTCAATGGTGCTCCGGTCACGGAATGCGCCCTGAAAGGTCGTGCTCACCTCACAGGGGCATTCCGGATCGCGGTAAGGATCGAGCGTTCCGACGACGTTGCTACCTTCCTTGCGCACGAAGTGAATGGTGAGGACCTGCCGACTGCTCGTTGCCGAAGGATCAACCGGTGCGTGATTGGCGGCGAAAGAGGAATCGGCGCGCGGTAACAACACGACATTGCCCGAAGCGGCGGCCTCACCCGCGCGAAGAGTGAAGGCGATGGTCCCGCTTCGCCCCGTTTCGCTGCTGCTGTAGTTCCCTCGCCATTCACCGACCAGCGGGTTGAGGTCGAAGTCGCTGGATGTGAGCTCGATCTCAGGCTGCCGCGACGCACAAGCCGCAATCGAGAGCGTGACGCCCGCAACGGCGAGAACGAAGGTCAGGCGCTTCATCATTGCTCCGGGTTAGTTGGTTTCGACAATGCCGACCGGCTTCTGAAATCCCTTCCTCTCCATCGTCCCCCAATCTTTTCGTCCGAGCAGGAATTTCCAGAGACCACGCAACCGCCAGTAGACCGTCATTTGCCGGTAGCCGAGATTTTCCAGCAGCGCCCACGAGAAAAGGAGAGCGCGGTCGCGGAATGAGTCGTAGCGATGAAAGCTCACATCCTCGAGAATGAGCGTGAACGCGGTGAGCGCGGTCCCGAGACCATACGCCGTGAGGCTGAACAGCGCGGCAAACCTCCAGTCAATAATGCCGAAGATCAGTCCGACCACGAGTGTGACCAGGCCAGCAGCTTCGATGACCGGCGCCAGCAGCTCGACGAAGACGTAGTAGGGGAACACGAAAAGCCCGGTTACTCCGTAGCGCGGGTTAAACAACATCCGCCGGTGCCGCCACAGAACATCCGCCAGTCCTCGATGCCAGCGATCGCGTTGCCGTCCAAGGACTCTCATCGATTCCGGCACTTCGGTCCACGCGACCGGATCGGGCACGAATGCGATCTTTCCCGGACCACTCTGCTCGTAAGAGAGCCTCTTGAGCCGCAGGACCAGCTCCATGTCCTCACCGACAGTATCGTGCAGATAACCGCCGGCACTCAGCACGGACTCGCGCCTGAAGAGTCCAAACGCGCCAGAGATGATAATGTTGCCACCGAGGCGGTTCCATCCGAGTCTGCCGAAAAGAAATGCGCGGAGATATTCCACGACCTGGATTCCTGCCAGCGCGTGGGTCGTAACCCGGGTTCTAACGATTCGGCCGAATTTTACTTCCGATCCATTGACGACTCGAATCGTGCCTCCTGTGGCAACGACATCAGTCGCATAAAGGAAGGGCCGCACCATCCGTTGCAGTCCGTCGCCCTCGATGAGCGTGTCCGCATCCATCGCGCAAACGAGCTCGCTCCGCGCGAAGCTGAGTCCGACATTCAACGCGTCCGCCTTGCCGCCGTTCTCCTTGTCGACGACGACGAGCGACGGATACGTCGATGATCGGTATAGGTTGCGCACCGGTTTCGTCTTTATGCGTTTTTCGTAGATGGTCTTCACCGGCACGAGGTCGAACCGTTCGATCAGGATCCGCATGGTTTCGTCCTTCGAGCCGTCGCTGATCACGATCACCTCGAGCCTTGGGTACTGAAGGGCGAGCAATGCGCGAAGGCTCCCTTCGATCGTCGCCTCCTCGTTGAATGCCGGGGCGAGTATCGAAATCGTTGGTGAAAGTGTCGAGCTAAGTAACAGGTGCCGGCTCTCGTCGGCGATGAGCAGCATATGACGCCGCATCTCCAGCAGGGAGCTGACGAGCAGGATCAAGTACCAGCTGTTCACGCCGAGAAAATACAGCAGCACCAGGACCTGGCCCTTGACCAGTATCTGGCTCACGATCGGCAACACACCCTCCATTACCCGGCCGCCGTCGCGGGAAGATCGAGAACCTGCTGCGACATGTCAGCGGCGAACGGGTCGTTTCCCTTGAGCGCGCGGCGCAGAAATAACGCTCCGGGTGCGCCGATCGCCCGGAGCGCGAGACCCGCGTCCCGCCGTACGCCCCAAGTCGAATCTCGAAGGCACTCGGCCAGCTGCGACGCCGCCGGCCAGTGCTGCATGCGGCCGAGGCCGTGGGCCGCTGCAGCTCTGACGAGAGAATCCGAATCCTTGAGAAGCTCCGTCAAGCGCGTCGCAGCCGCAGCACCGCCAATCGCGCCTAGCAGATTCGCGGCGGCGGTCCGGACGCCGACATCCTCCGAGGCGGAATGGCGCAGCGCAGCCGGCAGAAATCTCGTCTCGGCGAGCGACTCGGCCACCCGAAGTCCGGATTCGGCGGGCGATCCGGAGTGGGTCTCCAGAAAAGAGGCGAGTGGATCGGCTATGGTGGCTCCCATTCGCAGCAGCGCATCCTGAACCGCGAAGCGGGCCTGCGTTGCGGGATCAGCCAGCATCGTGAGCATGATCGAGATCACGCTCGGGGACGGGTGAGTAGCCGCCCACTCAGCGGCCTGTGCGCGAACCGCAGGATTAGGATCGGCAAGCAGCTTCTCTACTATTGGATCGGCCACATCCATGCGTGCAAGGACCCGAGCGCCGCGAAGACGACGCGTCCAGAGCCGGCTCTCGCACAACTTTCGAGCGCGGTCGAGCAGCGAAACCTCGCGCGCGACGAAGCGCAGTCGCTCCTTTCCCGTTCCAGTCAGATTGCGGGAGGCCTCGAGGAATGCCGCGACCTGTGCATCGCGAGGTATCCGCCGGAGTGCCTCGATTTCCTCGACGTTGATCGTGCCACGCGTGAGAAGGCGGGCAATAGAGCCTCGCGCAGCCGTCATATCCCGCAGAAACCGCTTCTGAGTTACAAAGAGCCAGAGGCCGTGCGCGAAAAAAACTCCCACCGCCAGAATCAGCAGAGCGATCTCGACCATCATCACGATGTCGAGAAGATTCCGGTCTACCACTACTGTCCCTGTCTCAACACCGTGCGCACCTTGTGCATCAGCACGGGAACGCTGAAGGGCTTAGCGATGTGATCAATGGCGCCGAGCTCAAGTGCTGCCAGAACGTCTCGCTCACCCGTACGGGCGGTGAGCATGACGACACTGCTCACCCTCGTCACTTTTACGGCATTCAGCCTGCGCAGCACATCGAGTCCGTTGAGCGAAGGCAGATCGACATCGAGAAGAATTAATCTCGCCTGCACCTCGGGGACGTCGCCGGTCAATGCCTGAGCCGCGGTCTCGCCATCGGCAAAAGTTGCGACCCGCATGTTCCTGCTCTCCATTGCATGCTGCAGCAGCGACACGAGCGCGGTGTCGCCCTCCACGATTGCCACGTCAACCCGTCGAGTCAGCGGTCCTGTGGGCATGATGCCTGAGATTCCTACGCGACTCAGCCCCGTCTCTCTCACCAATCTGAGGGCCTCCAGCCCTGCCTCCCGCAAAGCATCGACGGTATCACCGTCGATCTGGTATTGGGCGACACCGCCGCTGCAGGCCACTCGCACGCTCTGGCCATCACCGGCCTTGAAAGTCTGCTCGCCGATCCTGGTGCATATCTGGGTGAGCTTGATGGCGGCGTGCTCTTTTGAGCTACCGTACATCCCGATCATGAATTCTGCGCCGGCCCACCAGCCCCACCAGCCAACCACGTCTTCGCCTCGAAAGTTTTTTGGCAGGAGCTCCCCAATGGCGCGCAAGATTCTATCGCCGACAGATCGGCCGTAGGTCTTCACCAGACTCGGAAAGGCGTCAACCTCGAGAACGGCGACAGAGTAGGGGTCAGATTTCCTCCGTGCCAGCTTCAGAAAGCGCTCAATGACTTCCGTCGTTCGATGAGCGGTTGCGAGACCCGTCACTGGATCGGTCTCCGCAGGCCCCCGGCGCGCCTTGACCCCCGTGAGCCGGCTCTCAATGCGCATTATGAGCTCGGCCGGGACGAACGGCTTTCCGACATAATCGTCCGCGCCCGCGGCAAACACCCTCCGAACGCTGTCCGGATCTGTGTGGCCGGTGAGAAACACCACTGGCAGCTCGCTCCACCGCCGATCGCTTCTTATGGCGCGACAGAGCTCGGTACCGCTGATCTTCGGCATCTCGAGATCGAGCAGGATTAGACTCGGCTTGACCTCAGCGATGGCATTCCAAAATTGAAGCGGATCATTGACGGCAGTCACGGCCATTCCGCGACGTCCAAGCAGCGTGGTAAGTCCTCGTGATATCTGCGGCTCGTCGTCGACCACGAGAATCCTGGCACCTTGAATGGCAGAATCGTCCGACCTCTCTCCTGCAGCGACCGACGCGAGAGCCTGCTCGTCGCGGGACGGTTGAGGTCCAGCGCGTGGCTGCGGCGGACCCTCCAGGGCACCTCTCAGCGCGAGGAGTTGCTCGGAGACCGAAACTCCATCGGCGGGAGTAAGGGATACACTCGAGAACCTTTCGGCGATTTCTGCAGCGATGCGCGAGCCCTGCGCAAAGCCAAATCGAGCGGTCACCTCGACGAGACTCTGTGCCGCACGTTCCGCCGCCGCCTTCAAGTCGGCGGAAAGGCTGTTGTCCAGAACCGCGATCGCCGCATCGTCCAGCGTGTCGATCTTCTCGAACGCGGGGCCGCGAGTTCGATCCCACGCATCAAGGACCGCCGCGGCGATATTCTCACCGTGTGACTCCTGTGGCGCGAGAATTTCGAATCTGCACATCTTCGCCAACTCCCGCAGCATCTCCTCAATGTCGACGGGTAAGAGAAAAAACCGGTCGACGTGCATTTCCTCGAGCGAGTGCAATACGGCTTCCGCTTGCCCCATCGAAATGCAGTAGGCGATCCGTACCTGGTCGCTGGCGTCTCTGGCGCGGCGAGTTATGTAGATTGAATCGGCCGCGGGAAGCGTGTCGCTCAGGATTACCAGCTCGGCCTCGCCTTGTGAGGCGGCTCTGCCCATCTGCTGGGTATTCTCAAACTCGGTGACGGCTGCCCCCCGGATTCTCAATCCGATTTCACGGACGATTTCCGTGGGCAGTCCCGCCACCAGAACCCTGACCGTCTCGGCCACCAGCTACCCTCCGCTCAGCCGCTCGCGTGCTTGGCGAGCGCAAGGACGGCGTTCCACTCCGCCACGCCCACCTTCTGGACGGATAATCTGCTTCCTTTCTGGAGGAGCGGCATGCCCTCGAGCTCGGGCTTCCCTCGCATCTCGCTCAGAGGGATTGGTCGCGAGAATCGCTCGATCGCGTGTACATCCACCATCGACCATGGCGACTCTCCACTCTTGCTTCTCGGATCGTAGTGCGGATCCTTGGGGTCGAGCGCGGTGTGATCGGGGTAGCCTTCGCGCATGATCTCGACGATTCCCACGATCCCCGGGTCGGCTCCGGAGTGGTAGAAGAAAGCCAGATCGCCCTTCTTCATCTCGTCCCGCATGAAGTTCCGAGCCT
>DASZZU010000042.1:0-2435 GCA_035544855.1 Gemmatimonadaceae bacterium
CTGTCGCCCACATTTTTCAGAGGCTGTATGCGAAAACCGGTCGTCTTCGCATTTGTTGCGCTCCTTGTCGCCTACCCAACCGCATCACCTCAGGGCCAATCGAGGATGGAGACGGGGTTTCTCGATCGATCTGTAGTGCTCAACGGCACCACGTACCGATACCAGATCTTCGTTCCCGCGTCCTATGCGCCTACGCAGCATTGGCCGGTGATACTGTTTCTGCACGGCGCCGGTGAGCGCGGAAGCGACGGATACATACAGACCCAGGTTGGATTAGCGCCGGCGATTCGTCAGAACGCCGCGCGTTTTCCGGCGATCGCAGTGTTTCCGCAGGCGACGGCTGAATCATCATGGACGGGGACTCTCGCGCGGGTTGCGCTCATGGCGCTCGATCAGACGATGCGCGAGTACCAGACCGATCCATCGAGGGTGTACCTGACGGGTCTTTCGATGGGTGGAAACGGAACGTGGTACATCGCGTACAGGAATCCCAAGCGATTCGCGGCGATCGCCCCGATATGCAGCTGGGTCTCGCCGCAGATCTGGAAAGTGGATCCGGTCGTGCCGGCGGATAGCGGCGAGCATTTCTCAGCCCTCGCGCGACAGCTGCGCCAGGTGCCGACATGGATTTTTCACGGCGAGATCGATCCGGCGGTCCCGGTCGACCAATCACGAAAAGCGTTCGCGGCGCTTCAGGCTGCGGGTGCGCCGGCTCAGTACACCGAGGTTCCCGGCACTGGTCACAACTCGTGGGACCCGGCGTACGGTTCCCCGAAATTCTGGGCGTGGCTATTCGCGCAGCGCAGGAGTCCGTGAGCGGGTTCGAGCAGTGACACGCACCTGCGTGTTCGTGACTATTGTCGCCGTACTGTACCTGGGCTTAGGCGTCGTCATACTGTTCCTGCCCCAGAGCGTGTCGGCTCCCGTTGCCGGAATCGCCATAGCATCGTTGAGTGCCCAGCTATATGGAGCAGCTATTCTCGGACTCGGCATGGCGAACTGGATCGCCAGGCGCGGACCATTGGGCGGCATTTATGGCCGAGCGCTCGTCACGGGCAATTTTATCCATGCTGGCGCGGCGACGCTCGTACTGCTTCGTCCCACTATAGCGAGTGGTTCTCCAAAACTCTGGACCGCGTTCGTCGTCGCGCTTGTGCTCGCGATCGGGTTTGGATGGCTGCTCTTCGCGAGCGACGGTATCGGCGAGGGAAGGCGGTCGGTGTGAAATCAGTCGTGACGGCGCTCACTGAAATATTATTAACCTGCACTGACCTTGCAGCCCAATAACGGTGTGATTTGGTTAGAACGTGCTCAAGTCAGTGCCGTCACTTGCTTTCCAAAATGAAGCGGTACGCGTCTCGCGTGAATCCTTGCGACGCTATCGCAGATAACACTCCTTTATGCAGTCCAAGTAGTCCACCGATTTCTCGAAGGCACGGAAGAATCCGTACTCCAAGCGACTTAAGAAGTCGATCACTATTCGATTAGACCAGCCTACGGTCGAATACTTTCGCGAGCTCGCGGAAGAAGCGGAGCTTCCGTACCAAAGCCTGATCAACCTTTACTTGCGTGATTGTGCTGTTAGCAACCGCCGTCCGTCGGTTGTATGGAAAGAGTCCCGAAAGGGCGCCGCCTAACCAAGGGGTTAGGCCGACCGAATAGCCGCCTTATTGGCAGAACCTCCCACTCCGTACACTTGTGGCCGACTCTGAAGCGATATCGCCTGGATGGGGGTCCGACAATCTTACCTCGTTCATCGATCTCGCCAGGAACTGGGTGGGTTTCTCACCAACTGCTGTGTCATGTTCTCCCGGCCGATGGACCACAACGAATTCATCGCCGAGCTGGGCGGCAAGGAATCGACTGCCGGAGCGAGGACTGGACGCGGCTACACTACGGACGCCGGCCAGCCTTCGATGGAGGCCCCGACCTAGCCGGCTCTCCGTGGATCGGGCTTCACCGTGAACGGTTGCGAATAGACTTTTCCGTTCACGGTGAGCTTGGCGGTGAAATTGCCGACGTAGTGGCGGTCGAGCGGGCCACCTTCATCGGGCGGTGGTGCACCGCTGGGTCTTGGTCGTACTGGATTCCAGGTCACCCGATGCATTCCCGCAGTTGCGGACGGTAGCTCGGGGCGAGTCTGCCACAGCGGAGATATTCGCGGAATGCCGGCGGCCTGCGTTCCTGCTCCGCCACCCGTCGACGGACGCTGAGTAGCCGGATCGCTCGAAAAAGTTTGTACCACTACCCCGCTCTCATCGACGATCTCGATCACCACCGGCGCGCTCGGCGCGCTCTTCAGGTAGTAGTCGATCATCACGCCGTTGGGCGGATTCTCGGCGTGCGGCTCGTCTTTCTGGAGCGGGGTCCCGTTGTCGGTCCCCTCGATGAAGTTGATCGTGTCGGCGGGCTTGAACAGATGTGCATCATCGCGC
>DASZZU010000043.1:0-23202 GCA_035544855.1 Gemmatimonadaceae bacterium
AGCTCTCGAGCAGATCAAGGAAGTGGGCGATCCGATGTGGAATCAATACATCCCGACGGTCGAGGAGCTGGACGTCGTCGACGGCGTCATCGACTCACTGGACGAGGACGGCGATTCGCCGGTGCCGAACATCACGCACCGATACCCGGATCGCGCGTTGTTTCTGGTGAGCCCTGTGTGCGCGACCTATTGCCGCTTCTGCACCAGGCGCCGCAAGGTGGGCGATCCGGAGAAGATCCCGCTCAACCAGTACGATTCCGCGTTCCAGTATCTCCGCGAGCACACGGAGATCCGCGACGTGATCCTGAGCGGTGGTGATCCGATGATGCTGAGTGACCGGAGGCTGGAACACCTCTTCCAGCAGCTTCGCGCGATCCCGCACATCGAGATCATCCGGATCGGGAGCCGCATCACCTCACATCTGCCGGAGCGTATCACGCCGGAATTCTGCGAGATGGTGCAGAAGTACCACCCGATCTTCATGAACACGCACTTCAATCACCCGAGCGAGCTGACGCCGGCGGCGGTCGCGGCGCTGGATCGCCTGTCGCGGGCCGGAGTATCGCTCGGCTGCCAGACGGTTCTGCTCAAAGGCGTCAACGACGACCCTAAGGTGATGATGAAGCTGATGCACGAGCTGCTCAAGGCGCGCGTGCGGCCCTACTACCTATATATGGCGGACCAGGTGGCGGGCGGCGAGCACTTCCGCACCACGGTGCAGAAGGGTCTCGAGATCATGCAGGCGCTGCGCGGGTGGACGTCAGGTCTCGCGGTTCCGCAGTTCGTGATCGACTCCCCCGGTGGCGGAGGCAAGGTGCCGCTCCTCCCTGAGTACCTGGAGTCGATGACGGACGACGAAGTGATTTTCCGGAACTACGAGGGCAAGCGCTACGTCTACAAGCAGCCGCGTCCGGTGGCTCCCACGCCGAACGAGGTCGAACGCGCCGCCGAGCTCGATGTGGTGCCGATCGGCCGGAAGAAAACCGCGGCGCCTCGGCGAACCAAGCGCCGGCGCGCGGCGGGCGAGTAGCCCGCCCACCCGTAAAAAGGCCGCCTCGAAATCGAGGCGGCCTTTTTACGCTCATCGCCTACCGAAACTTCGCAAGAGTCACGGGTCTCCGCTCGCCACCCCTCCGACGCCCCGACCGGCCCAACGCTTGTACCAACTCATCATATAGAGCTGCGTTCGCATGAAGTTCGAGGGCTTGGAGCCAGTGCCGTGATATTCCCCCTCGAATCTCAGCAGGGTCGTCGGCACGCCGCGCATCTTGAGCGCGGCGTAGTACTCCTCACTTTGCGGGATCGGCGTCCGCCGATCGAGCTCGCCGGTCATTATGAGCGTGGGCGTCGTCACGTGCCCGACATACATCAACGGTGATTGCTTCAGCCACTGCTCCGGCTTCTCCCAGAAAGGCGCGTCGAAGAAGTTGTACGTGAACAGCGGGATATCGGTCTGACCGGCCATGCTCACCCAATCGATCACGGGGCAGCGCACCGCCGCAGCCGCAAAACGCTGAGTGTGTCCAATCACCCAGCTCGAGAGAACTCCCCCGCCGCTGCAGCCGCCGACGAACATGCTGCGCGTGTCGACGTAGCCACGTCCCACCAGGGTGTCCACTCCCGCCATAAGATCCTCGTAATCGACACCGGGATAAGCGTGCTCGATGGCGTTGCCGAATGCTGCCCCGTACCCAGTGCTTCCGCGGGGGTTGGTGTAGAGCACGACGAAGCCGTTCGCCGCGAAATTCTGAAAGCTGAAATTGAAGCCGGAAGTGTAAGCCCCGTGTGGTCCACCATGGATTTCCATTATGAGGGGATACTTTCGCGAAGGATCGAACCCCGGAGGTTTCACGATCCATCCGTCGATCTTTGCTCCCCCCGTCGACAAGTACGTGAACTTCTCGACCTGGCCCAACCTGATGCGGACAAGTATGTCGGCATTCACCGCCGTCAATTGCGCGGGCTCGGCTGATTTTCCACGCAGATCGATGCGCACGATATCCGGCGGCGACTGATAGGACGACCGGGTTCCTACCGCGACTCCTGTTCGCGAAACCGAACCGAGGGTGAGCACGTGGTTACCGCTGGTCAGTTGACGCAACACCCCGGCGGGAGACACGAAGTCGATGTTATTGGTGCCGTGATCGTCGACCTGGAAGTAGAGTCCACTCCCGTCTCCGACCCACGCCAGGTTATTCGGATCGCGGTCGAGCGAGGTTATTTTATGCGCGCCACTACCATCCAGATTCATCAGATAGATCTCGGATGCCTGATAGCTGGCTTTCGTCGCCGGATAACCGGTGAAGGCGATGCGCCGCCCATCGGGCGAGACCGTCGGCGACGTCCATACTCCATTCTGTTCGGTCAGTCTGCGCACGCCACGACTGGCGAGATCGATCAGATAGATATTCGCGTTGCGATAGTTCAGGTCCGCGGTCGAGTCGTTCATCCCTTCGACTACGATCGACCGGCCATCCGGAGTCCAGCTCCATCCGACCGGACCATCGAGGACATCAAATCTTGCTCCGACGCTCCAATCGCCTGATGTGATCTGCCGTGGTGTACCCCCGTCAGCTGAGACCACGAACATGTGGCGGTATCCGGGATCGGTGAAGCCGCGCCGGTCCTGACGGAAATGAAGCTGTTGCACGATTCGCGGCGCCTCAGTCCATTTCGCTCCCGACGGCGCCGCCGGCAGAGATATCTCCCAAGGCGATTTCTTCGCCACGAACTGACTGAAGCCGAGTGATTTTCCGTCAGGAGACCATTTGATATCGGCAGGCGATTCCAGGAGTCGCGTGATTTGGGTGCTCGCGCCCTCCGTGTCCATCCAACGCACGAAGATCTGGGTCCCTTTCGGCTCACCGTCCGCCAGATATGCGATCCGATTTCCGTCCGGGGACCAGACGGCGCTCACACCCTTGACGAGAAAACGGTTATGCGAGCCGTCCGAGTTCATGAGCCAGAGCGCGGATTCCCATTTGTCTTCGAGGACATTCACCCAACGCCGGGTGTAGATCACCTGCTTTCCGTCTGGCGATATCCTCGCGTCGCTGACCTGCTCGTAATCGAGGTAATGATCAACCGTGAGGAGACTGTCGGAGCGCACCTCCTGTGCTGACATCGACGAAGGTGCGAGAGTCAGTCGCGAGCACAAAGTCAGCACGATGGCAATAGCGGCGGAACGGGGAGTCATAGTCTCTCGGTGAACTGAGGTGTGCACTCAAGGTCGCAAACCCCAGCGCGGACCGCCAGGGAATGCGGTGCACCGAGTGGCTGTCTGGAGTACCCTGATTTCCCCGGAAAGCCGGGAGCTGAAATAAAAAAGGCTACCCGAGCGGGCAGCCTTTTTTTCTCTGACGAAAGAAGTCTTACTCTTCGTTATCCTCGTTCTCGAAGGTGAGAGCATCCGCTTCGCGGACGCGGTCGAGCATGGCATTGACCGGCACCGCGATGCCCCGGTCGTTCAGCGCGGATTCGTTAGTCGAGCCTCGCTGGAACCAGCTCCCCACTTCAGGCGTGGTGTCCGTATCACTAGTACCACCCACCTCTTCGTCAGGCGCGGTATCCGAACCATACACGTCCATTCAACCTCCACGGGTTCACTGTCGCTTCCGTTCATACTTACGGTACCCCAAAACAGTAGTCTCGAGCCGTTGCCAGAATCTACAACCCGGACCAAAACCCTCCAATAGTTAGACGCATTCCGACGTCCAACTGGTACAATCGAGAAAGGTTTTTAGCGGACCGTTTTGGGGTCTATTCCCCTGGTAGCGAAAATCCGGCCCACAGCCTCGCCAATCTTGTTATTGGGGGTGCTGGCCCCCGCCGTCACGCCCACCCGGACGGGGGTCGTTTCGGGAAGCCAGCCCGGGGATTCGGCCTCTTCCTTCGAGCCGAGCGGGCGGTGCCGGATCCGGCCGGAAGCTGGATCGATGTCGTCGGCGTCCTCGACGTGAAAGGTGCGGACACTTTCCGAACACAGAGCCGCCAGTGAAAGAGTGTTGCTGGAATTGTAGCCGCCGATCACGACCATCACATCGAGCGGCTCCTTGAGCAGCTCGACGACTGCGTCCTGACGCTCCTGCGTGGCGCTGCAGATCGTGTCGAAGGTCCGGAAGTTCTCCTTTGCGTATTCCTTCCCGTGGGCGCGCGCCATCGACTGGCCAACGAGCTCTCCAATTGCGAGCGATTCACGGGCGAGCATGGTGGTCTGATTCGCCACCCCAATCCGACTGAGATCCCGAGCCGGGTCGAAGTCGGGAGATGCCGCATGCGCGAAGCGCTCCATCAGAGCGTCCGCACTCAGGCGCCCTTCAATGAAATCGCACACCATGCCGGCCTCGTCGATGTCGCGGACGATGAAATACTGAGCACCCTCGTACTTCCCCGCCTGCGATGCCGTTGCCCGGGTCTCCTCGTGGTAGTACTTACCGTGAATTAGCGACGTGAATCTGTCGCGAGCATAGCTCTCTACACGCTTCCATACGTTGAGCACGGAGCCGCAGGTGGTATCGACCACGACGCAGCCGATTTGCCGGAGTATCTCGAAATCAGTGATCGTGACTCCGAAGGCTGGAAGAATCACCACATCTTCCGCTTTCACCCCGCTGAAGTCGATGCGACCGTCTCTGGGCATGAGGAAGGTGATCCCCATCGCCTGGAGTTTCGAGTTCACGTGCGGATTATGGATGATCTCCCCAGCCAGATAGATGGTACGATCCGGGAACTTCTTTCTGGCCTGGTAAGCGTACTCAACCGCACGCTCGACCCCATAACAGAACCCGAACTCCTTGGCTAAACGGATGGTTAAGTCACCCGCCGTCAGGGTATATTCCCGGGCCTGAAGCATGTCGACAAGCTGGCCGGTGTAGTCGGAGGCCAGTTCGGACTGGATTTCGGATTTTAGCCCGAAACCCTTCCGAAAGTAGGTGCCTTCGGCAGCGCCGGCCTGCATATTTCCTGTAGGTTTGCCGCCCGCTTCGGGCGTGATCTTTACCGACGCATCAGTGTCCGCCATACCCTCTGAATCTAGCAGTGACCTGCCGATAATGCGCTTCGAGAAACGATGATGACCGAATCACTCGGAGCATACCCCGCAGAGCAATCGATTGCCCCGATTGAAAGCGCGCCCTCGGTCCCATTCATATCATCGGCGGCCTCGCCATCTCTGCTACGACCGCCTCCGCTGTCGAAGGGAGATACGATTGGAGTCGTCGGCCCCTCCTACGCCCCGAATGGCGACTGGCTCCGCCGCGGCATCAAGGCGATGGAAGAAGCCGGATACAAAGTCATCCTCGAGCCCGAGATCGAGCGGTTCCGCCGCTTCCAGCAGAACGAGGACAAAAAGCGCGCGGAAAATCTGATGGCCATCTGGAAAGACCCTGAGGTCAAAGCCGTGATCTGCTGCACCGGTGGTTACGGCGCGGTGAGGATTCTTCCCTATCTGGACGCCGATCTATTTCGCCGCAACCCGAAAGCATTCGTCGGCTACTCCGACATCACAGCTCTGCATCTGTGGATGATGCGCCGCGCAGGGCTGAGAGTGTTTCACGGCCCAACGCTCGACGATCTTACGCCCGCCGGCGGTGACCCGACGCTGTTGTCGCTGTTGACCGCGCTCACAACCCCTCGGCCCGACACCACGCTCGGTCGCGACATTGCGCGCGCGGTGAGGCCAGGGAGGGCTGTGGGACGGCTCACGGGCGGAAACCTCTCGCTCGTGCAGCAGACGATCGGCACTCCCTACGAGATCGACACCCGCGACGCGATTCTTTTCCTCGAAGAGATACACGATCCGATGTCGGTCGCCGACGAGCGGCTGTTGCATCTTCGCGCCGCCGGCCTCTTGCGCCACGTGCGCGGAATTGTGTTTGGTCACCTCTCGCTGGATCGGTCCGAGGAAGATGAGTTCGAGGATTTCCTCCTCGACCTCGTGTCGGATCTCGATGTTCCGATCCTGATGGATTTCCCGGCTGGACATGAGATACCAAATCTCACGCTGCCGCTCGGCACCGAGATGGAGCTCGTGACGGATGACGCTACTGGCTGGCTGTCGTACCGCGAGGATGCTCTCGCCTTCGCTGGAGACAGGCCGAGGCTGAGTCTTGTCTAGATTGACGGGACTGTGACGGAGAACTGCGACTGAAGACTACCGGCCAGGCGCTGTCAGCGGGTCGGCTCGCGGCTGCGGGCTGACTACCATCTAGAGCGAGCCGGCGGCAATCGCGGCGTCGATCGCGATGCACCACACGTGGAGCAGCATCAGGTGCACCTCCTGGATGTAGGCTCCGACATCGCTGGGCACTGCGACCACGTGATCCGCGTCTCCGCTCTGCAATCCCTGTTTGCCGCACAACGCGATCGTGGTCGCGTTGCGCTCCCGCGCCGCCTTGAGACCGCGCAAGACGTTTTCCGAGCGGCCGCTCGTCGTTATTCCGATCACTGCGTCGCCGCGCGTCGCGAGCCCTTGTACCTGGCGCTCGAAGACCGCCCCATAGCCGAAGTCGTTGGCGATGCACGTCACGACTCCAGCATCGCCCACGAGTGAGACGGCGGGCAATGGACGTCGGGTTTCCTTGAACCGTCCAATCAGCTCCTCAACGAGGTGACTGGCCTGGGTCGCGCTCCCGCCATTACCAAACGCGAGAATCTTTCCGCCCTTCCCGATGCACGCGGTCAGCGCCTCAGTCACCGCATCCGATGCGGGCTGAAGTGAAGCGATGCAATCGTCGATGACTTTCTGATGCTCGCGGAAGTGCGTCGCAAAGTATTGTGCTGGCATGCGCGGATTATACGAGTAAGGACACCCGACGCCAGAGGCGGATTGTCTACCGCCCGCGACGACGCCTTCTCGGATCCGACCGCCCGCGAGGTGCACCACGACCCCGCTCACCTTTCCGGCCGCCCTGCCTGTGTCGCTGAAATTCACTCGCTATCTGTCGCACTTCTCGCTCGGCGGTGGACAACATGGCGCGATCATCGGCCGACTCCTCGACCTCGTCCGGCGACCAGGGTTGGGCGAGACGCTCCTGCAGATCTTCCAGGCTGTCCGATCGCACCGCGCCGCGCTGCCCCCGCAGCACGACGAACCGCACCGGCCGATCGAGCTCGGGAATCTCTTGGTCCGTCAGCGACCGCGCGATTTTCTCTGGGAGGCGGAGGCGCGCGACGCCGAGACGCGTGCCATCACGCTCCTCGACATCGTAATCGATCTCCACATCGCGGTCACGGATCGTGACGTGGCTGGGCAGCCGCTCGAGACGATCGCGAACCTCACGCGGAACAAACCGGTCCCTGTCGACGTTCAGTCGCGCCGACTTGAACTCCTCCACTGAACGAACATCGCCCAGCTGCTCTTCGTACAAGGCGGTAAGGTCCGGAAGGCCGAGGCGCTTCGTCTCACCACCGGACCGTTTGTACGCTTCACGTATCTCCTCGATCACGTCGCGATTCTTCTTGACCGCGAAATGTCGGGCTTCTCCCCGGGCCAGCGCTTGTGCCAGCAAGTGACGCGCTTCGCCCGCGAGCTCCGGTGGAAATTCTTCGACTGTCTCGACCTCGCTCTCCAGCTCGAAGGCGAAGTACTCGAGCGTCCGCTTGAGCATGAGCGGACCGTGTTTCCGCCGTAGATCGTATACCAGCTCCACCTTGCCGCGCGTCGCGTAGCGGCGAATCAGCTCCATCGGAATCTGGGTTCCTTCGATCGCCGCGCGCGGAATTCCGGAGCGGTCAGCGAAGTATCGAAGATCTCCCGCGATCGCGCCCCAGCTTCCGCAGACGCTCGTCTTCGAAACCCGCGCTTCAGTTCGGTCAGCCGTCTGCTCGTCGATGACAAGGTCGAACGGCATGTACTGCGCGAGCAGCTCGGTGAATTTGCGATAGATGTGGTCTCGTGCGTTCACCATCCGCGTCGGCAGCTCCATGCCGAGGCTCCGATAGATGCTCGCCGTCGCGAGCGCCGTGTCTTCGATCGCCTTGACCAGCACTCCCCGCTGTTCCGCCCACTTCTCGATGCTCTCGTCGAAGAGATGCCTCGGCAGCCCGTACACCTCTCCGATATAGCCGCAGTGCGTGAACGCTTCGGCGTAGAGATTGTAAGCGGTGAGGTGATCGCTTCCGGGAACCGTCACGCCCGATAGATCGCGGTCTTCCCGCGTCATTCGGTGGAGCGACTCGATCGAGCTCATCGCCGCCAGATATGGAACGAGCTCATCATCCGCGTTGACGAGCAGCTCCGCCCACGGCCGGTCGACCGGCATGGCTTCGACCGCCTTGCCATAGCGGGACAGCCTTCCATTCTCGATGATGCCGCGCTGCTCGAGCAGCGTCACCGCTTTGCGATAAGCGACGCGGTCGAGCGGTACCGGCAGCTCCATCTGGTCGGCGGCGACGCCCAGGTCGGCGCACGTCATCGCAACCCGTTCCGAATCGCCGGCAAGTTGGAACTCCGGCGCTGTCGGCCTCAACGCATTGAATTGGATGTCGCGATCCGAAAGAATGAAAACCCTGCCGCCGGCGACACGGCCATGGACGCGACCAGCCATCTGCAGAATCTCGTTCGCGCCCAAATGCAGCTTGGTGAGAACGTTCTTTCCACGCTCGATGATGTTGCTGAAGCGCGTATCGTCGATGACAACCGTGTCGAGCCCTTGAACATTGAGGGCGCTCTGCCCCGCTGCGGTCATCGCCAGGAAGTACGGTTTCTTCTCCTCCCCTTCGAGGAATGGGCGAATGATCCGGATGGGCTCGCCGCCGTGGTAGAAAGCGCTGTTGATTCTCGGAAATCGGTCGCCCACCAGCTCGGCGGCTTGCTCCACTCCGGCGCGAGTCGGCAGGAACATCCCTACGCCGCGGCGCTCCTTCACGACCTGCTGCAGAAAGCGATCGTCGAGAAATGTCAGCGGATCCTTGCGCACGATCTTCACGTCGGCCGCTTTCGCCGGGTCGAACGCCGAGCTCTCTAGCACCGTTGCGGCGTTGAGGTAGCGAGCGTAGAAGGTCGGGTCGACCGTAGCGGAGAGCCAGATGAACCGGCACTCGACGCGCTTTCCGAGTGCGAGGCAAAGCTCGAGCTCCGCTGATGTCTGATGAATCTCGTCGACAACGAGTGTATCGGTCGGCAGAATGTCTCCATCCTGAAACCAGCGGCGCGCGATTCCAGTCGTCACGACGATTACGTTCCAGCTCGGCGTTTCCGGAGTCGCCTCGCGCTCGCGATTCACGACGCCCACTCTCAGCGCATCGGTTCCCAGTATCGTCTCGGCGATCGGGCGGATGGAGAGGGTCTTACCCGTGCCTGTTCCCGCCACGATTCCGAATCCCTTTCCGGCCGCGGCGAGCTCGCGGATCTCCGTGCCGTGCTGCTTCTCGAGGATGGTGGGAATCCGCAGACCGAGTGCGAGCTCGATTGTCTCGCAGGCCGCCCGAGTGGGCGCAATGACAATAATGCGCCCCGTCGGAGGCTCGGCCGCAACGAAGGCGGAGTGGTCCGGCGGAAGATATTTATCGGTTACCGTTCGCTGCATTCGCTATGAAAGGTGCATGGATCGCACCGGATGCGAAACGGCCCCGGAGAGAATTCCCCGGGGCCGTCGCCATCCTAGCAGGAGACTTAGTCTCCGTCGTGGTGATTCTTGTTCTTCTTCCCGTGTCCGCGACCGTTCCGGGGGTTGCCCCAGCCGTTGTGGTTACCATTATCGTGGCGACGACCGTCCTGATAGTTGCCCTGGTCGTCCTCGTCACCATCACCATCACCATCACCATCACCATCACCGTGGCGACGACCGTTGCTGTAGGTGCCGTTGTTACCGACGTTGCGCGTGCTGATGATCGACATATTGCCGTACGCGTCGCGGCGCGCACGCTGAATGATAACGTTGCCGTTCGAGTCACGCGTCTGGCGCTCGTAGATCGTCCCGCCATTGCCGTCGCGGCCGACCTGATACCATCCACCGTTAACCTGGTTACCGCGGTTGTCGACGCAGTTCGTGGTGTTGTTGCCGCTACGACCGAAGATGATGTCGCTGACGGTGTTGGTCCTCTGCGAGTTGGTGCAGTCCTGACGGCTCCCTCTCTGGTTGCCGCTAGGTCTTTGTGCGCTGAGGGGCGTGAAGGCCGCGAATCCCGCGAGCGTTACGCCAATGATCATAAGCTTCATAACAATTTCCTCGGAGTTAATGCCTACTTGTTCTTTCCCTTATTCGCTTTCGAAGCCGCCTTGTAGTTGGCATCGACCTGCTTGTTCTCTGCTTTTTCGCCTTTCTTCCAGTCCTTGTAGTCGGATTTCGAGACGTCATTCTTCATCTGCTTGTCTTCCGTCTTTTCCTGCTTTTTCCACGCCTTTTGCTGCGCTTTCTGAGCTTTCTTCCACTGCTTGTCATTCGCGCCCGCGACGCGGGTGTTGAGAATCGTGAACGTACCGTTGGGATTACGGCGTGCGTGCTGGATTACGAGGTTGCCATTCCTGTCACGAATGCGACGCTCGTAGATCGAGTTGTTATTCGGACCGCGGCCGACCTGATACCAGGCTCCGTCGTCGCGGCTGTACACATCCTCGCAGGTATTCGTATTCGCGCGACCGAAGATGATGTCACCGATGCTGTTGGTCGACTGGCTGTAGTTGCAATTGTTGTTTCCGTTGTTGCCGCTGTTCACCGTGTTGGTGCTGATGATGCTCATATTGCCGTTGACATCACGGCGTGCGCGCTGCACCACGATATTGCCGTATCTGTCCCGTGTACGACGCTCGTAGATCTGGTTGCCGTTTCCATCGCGACCGACCAGGGTCCACGATCCGTTCGCAATCGCGCCCTGGCTGGTGGTGGAAATGCGGCCATTGACGATCTGGGCGTTTAATGGCGCTGTCGAGGCGAGCCCCGCGAGCGCCAGTGTGATGGCTAATCCTTTCATCTTGAAATCCTCCGATTAAGTAGATCGATGAGCTCGTCCGTTGGACTGGACTTGCCCTTCTCTGTCTTGGTCTTCTTGCCTCTAGGCGGCTCGTCGCCGAATAGAACCTTTCCGTTCGCTGGCCGGTTTCTCACCGCTGACGCGCAGTCGGTTGGTGCGGGCTGCTGTCCGGCCGGAACCTGGTTGATCCAGATCCGGCACATGCCGGCGGGTGGATAGAAAGCCGGCGGCACGATCTGCTCACGACTCGACTGCTGCTGGGTCGCGTTCCGCCTAGGCTTCACGGGTACCGGGCGCTGCGCCCCCGACAGGCTCGCCGAAACGATCAGTCCGAAGACGGCGGGCGCCACGAGGCGCAGGAAACCAGAGCTCGATAAATAGCTGAAACGACGAATCATGGCCCTATGGGGTGCACGAGGGGTGCCAAGCCATGCCAATAGCGCCAAGCTCTTCCAGACCAACGGGTTAACTCAATACCAGCATTGCCTCTTGAGAGCATATTGTCCTCCCTGAGGGACGACGGATTGACACACCTTCAGGGGTTTCCCGGATCGTCTCCGGACCCTAGTCTCCGAAGGAGATACCCGTGGCTCGAGCCGTCAAAACGGTGTCGTGGTTGACCTCTACCCGCTTCGGGGTCTTGAGGACTTCGGCCAGGGGAACCGTCACGATGTGCGGCGATTGCAGGGCGATCATGTGGTCCCACTTCTCATCGGCAACCGCGCGCACGGCCGCTCCGCCGAACCTAACCGCCAGCAGCCTGTCATAGCTTGTCGGCTGCCCTCCGCGTTGAAGATGGCCGAGGACGAGCGAGCGCGTTTCCTTCTTGGTGCGCTCCTCTATTTCATCGGCGAGCCTCTCCGCGACGCCCCCAACTCTGACCGCCTGGCCGGGCATCGACTTCCCGCGGATGGCAGGGCCTTCACCGCGAGGGAAAGCGCCTTCTGCGATGACGACGATCGAGAAGTGCCTCCCCGACCGACTTCGCGCCATGATCTTCTCGCAAACTTTTTCAATGTCGTATGGAATTTCCGGAATCAGAATGACATCTGCGGTGCCGGCGAGTCCGGCGTGCAACGCGATGAATCCGGCGTGACGACCCATCACCTCGAGCACGATCACGCGGTCGTGACTCTCCGCGGTGGTGTGAAGCTTGTCGATGGCGTCGAGCGCGGTGTTCACCGCGGTGTCAAAACCGAACGTGGTGATGGTGCCGCTCACATCGTTGTCGATGGTTTTCGGCACGCAGACGATCTTCATCCCGCGCTCGCACAGCTCGTGTGCGATGCTCATCGATCCGTCGCCACCAATCGAAATCACCGCATCGATCCCGAGCTTGCGCGAGTTTTCGATGAGCTCATTCGAGCGATCCTTTTCGACGCAGCTTCCGTCGGGAAGGAAGACTGGATAGCTGAATGGATTGCCGCGATTGGTGGTCCTGAGAATGGTTCCACCAAGGTGCGCTATGCCGCGCACCGTCGCCGCCGTCATGGGAATCACTTCTTCTTCGCCGAGGAGCCCGGCGTAGCCTTTCTTGATTCCGAGTACTTCCCAGCCTCGATTGACAGCCGAGAGCACCGCAGCGCGTATCACCGCGTTGAGCCCCGGCGCGTCACCACCTCCGGTGGACAACGCTATTCGCATGATTTCAGGATTTTTGTTCGAGTAGTGAGATGACTTCGCCCGGCTTTGCGTGACGACCGGTCTTCGATTTCTCGTAGACCGGTTTTCCGTCGCGCAAAACCTCGAACCGACCGCTTCTTGACGGAATCAGCTTGAGCTCCGCTTCAGGAAAACGATTGCGAATCTCGGCCGCCAGACTGGCGGCTCGCGGCTCGTAGTTTCAAACAATGCAGTATTCGATGCTGATATTCATACTATTAAGTAGTGCACCCGATTTTATTGCGGGGCCGGTGTGTATTGCTGAACCAACTGCCGCGCCTCCGGCGTGTCGATCGCTTTCAGCGCGTTGAGCGCTGGCACCCGGATCACGTTCTGCCATATCTCCGGCGCCATCAATTGCTTGGCGAGCGGAATGGCCGCGTCCTTCTCGAGAAGAATGTCCGAAGCGAGAGCGGCACCGCGAACAATCATTGACCGGTCGTTGCGAGCGACATTCCTGAGGCGAACTACGACGTCGAGCGCGGCAGATCCGCTGATCGGCAGACGTCCAAGCGCTCTCGCCGCCTCCTCTCGCACTCGTGCATTCGGGTCGAACGTGGCTCTGACCAGAGCCTCCTTCACGCTTTTCATCGGTCCGATTGTGGCGCGACTCGAATCGCTCGCCCAGACGCCGACTGCATCAACAGCGCGCGCACGGACCGCCCAGAAACGATCATTTCGTGTCGAGCGAACGAGCGCATCGAGCGCGAGCCGGTCCGCGGGCCGTTGCGCCAGGACATCCACTGCTTCAATCCTGCCCAGCACGTCGTCGTCGTTCACGAGCTGATGCTGCATCATCGCGGTGGAGCGCGGAAAATCGGTAATGTCGAGTATCCAGTTTCCTTTGTCCCAGCGAATCGAGCGCGGCGGCGCTTTCAGATCGGCGGCCCCTTCCCCACTTCCGTTTCTGACCGGAACGACGAACCGGACGACTCCACTGTCGGTGCGCACTTCTACATCGGAGTCGACATCGAAGAAGCCGGTGTGGCTATCGCGCGGCTGAACTTCCGTCGCATTGATCACGAGCTTCCTCGTCGAGCGATCATAGCGTGATGATACCTGAAACACCGGGAATCCCGCGCCGTAGACCCACTGACCGAAGAATGTCTTGTAGTCTCCGCCCGTCGATTCCTCGAAGGCTTTCCGCAAATCCTCAGTGACCACGTTGCCGTACGCGTTCGCGGTGGTGTAGTGGTTCATCGCTTTCCAGAACGCCGCATCGCCCAGCTGGTGGCGGAGCATTTGGAGGATCGTGGCACCCTTCGGATAGATGTGACCGCTGAAGAAGACCTCGATTGGATCGTTCACCCACTTGTCGTACACGATTGGCCGGCGCGCCCGGCGATCGGCGTCAATAGTCTCTTCCTGCGCGCCCAACCGATCGATGGCGCCTTCGTCGATTCCCTTGTTCTCTTCGCGAAAGATCTGCTCCATGAACGTCGCGAACCCTTCGTTGAGCCATACGTCGGCCCACCGGCGCGTTGTGAGCAGATCGCCGTACCACTGATGTGCGAGCTCGTGCGACATGAGACCGTCGGCGCTGACCTCAGGGGACCCCCACGCCGGAAGCAGAATCTGTGTGTCGTTCTGCGAAGTGGCGGTAACGTTCTCCATTCCGCCGTACTGGAATTCCGGAATGACTATCTGGTCGTACTTGGCCCACGGATAAGGCACGGCAGTTTTGCGTGAGAAGACGTCGACGGCCGCGGGAGTTTTTCCGAAACCGCGCCATGCGGCATCGATCGAGTCGGGATATGTCCAGTATCCGATCGGCACGTTGCGCCACGGTTTGTCCTGCAACACCGTGTAGTTCCCGACTACCGCGGTCATCAGGTACGTGGACGCGGGCTTGTCCAGAATCCAGTGCCACTCGATGCTGTCGCCGACTGTGCGCGACCCCGCGAGACGCCCGTTCGAGAGCGCCCGCTCACCTTTGGCGGTCCAGAGATAGAACTCCCAGGTGGTCTTGTCGTTCGGGAAATCGTACGTCGGAACCCAGTAGTGGTTGTCTTCGGTCTCGCCCTGGGTCCAGACGATGTGCCTCGCCGGCCTGAAGTACGCGCCCTTTGTGCGGTTGGCGCCATCGTAATCGATGGTAATCGATGTTGTGGCTCCGGCTCGGAGCGGGCTCGCCAGGTGCACGATGAGGGAGCGTCCGTCGTAATCGTGTCTGAGTGATGTTGTGCCTGAAGCCACGCGCTTGATCGTCATGTCGCCCGCATCTATCGCGACGTTCGAGAGCGGTGACGCTCCAGGCAATCCCGCGATCTGCAGTATCGTTTTGCCCTCGACGGCGTGACGCGGCCAATCAAAGCGAATCGTAGTCGACTGATGCTGCAGATCGTATGTCCGCACCCTCTCGGGGTGCGGGACGCCGACGGGCTCGGGGCCCCACACGATCAGCGGACCCTGCTGAAAGGGAGGCACGCGATCCGGCGTCAGGCTCGCGTCCATCTGGAACGGCTGAACTCCCGCGGCACTCGGCTGGGGCGGCGCGGGCGGATTTGCCGCGGGCGGTGGCGAACACGCGATGACGAGCGCGCAAAGCGCAGCGCTCGACGCGGGGAAGCCTCTCATTTTTCGTGGGAACGGAATGGATACATCCGGATGATTCGGGCCGTCGGCGTATCGTGAATCAGTCATATGCTATCGAACCACGTAACCTGGCGGAAGGATCGATGCGACACGCGTTCACTTTGATCGAGCTCACCGTCACGCTCTTTATCCTGAGCATACTCTCGGCCATTGCCATCCCGCGGGCAGGGAGGTTTCTGGATGGAATTCAGGTTCGTGGCGCGGTGATCGAGATCGAATCACTCTTCAGCACAGCTCGACACATGGCGATAGCGCGCGGGGTGCAGACGACGGTAGAGATCGACACGGCTGCCCGGGCAATTTACGTGAGCGCCGGAGGAGCCAGGCTGCGCAACGCGGAAATCGGCGCGGATCATGATGTCCGACTCTCGGCCACTCGCTCGAGCATGATTTACTCCGCGACAGGCATGGGGTACGGTGCCGCGAATCTCAGCGTCGTCGTGCGACGGAACTCGGTCGCCGATACCGTCTTTGTGTCGCGACTGGGTCGATTGAGGCATTGAGCTCGGCGGCTACGGGCTCCGCGTCCTTTCCGTTCGATCCAATCTCCGCTGTCGTGCCGAAATCGTAGCCTGGAACGGAAATGCGCGGTATCTGCTGTCCGATCATGCGCTCGATGGTGCGCACCATCGCGATCTCGTCGGTCGACATGAAAGTGTACGCATCACCGGTGGCGGCGGCGCGTCCGGTGCGACCGATGCGGTGCACATAGTCTTCCGGCTGCTGAGGGACGTCGTAGTTGATGACATGGCTGATGCCGGACACGTCGAGTCCGCGCTGCGCGATGTCGGTGGCGACGAGGACCCGGATTTCCCCCGACTTGAAATCCTCCAGCGCGCGAGTGCGCTCGCCCTGCGACTTGTCGGCGTGCATTGCCGTCGCGGCGATCCCTGCGTCTTCGAGGTGACGAACGACACGATCCGCGCCGTGCTTGGTGCGGGTGAAGATGAGAACCGAATCCATGTCCGATTGTTTCAGCAGCTCGACGAGCAGAGTGCTCTTTCGCTCGCGCGGGACCGGATAAACGGCGTGCGTCACGGTGCTCGCTGCTTCCGAGCGACGTCCGACCTGAACCACTACCGGCTTGCGCAGATATTTCTGCGCGAGCGCCTCCACTTCCGGGGGCATCGTCGCGCTGAAGAGCAGAGTCTGCCGGTACGGCGGAATCTCGCTCACGATCCGATTGAGCTGCGGCAAGAATCCCATGTCGAGCATGCGGTCCGCTTCATCGAGGACCAGGACTTCGAGGTCGTTGAATGAGACGTTCTGCCGCTCCATGTGATCCAGCAGGCGTCCCGGTGTCGCAACGACCACGTCCACTCCGCGACGAAGCGCCTTCGATTGCGGCTCGATCCCGACTCCACCGAAAATGGGAACGACACGGAGCTGGGTGTATTTGCCGTACTTGCGAAAGCTTTCCTCCACCTGCGCGGCGAGCTCGCGCGTAGGAGTGAGGATGAGAACACGGACACGGTGAGCGGGCTCGCCTTTCGCGTCAGTGATCGGAGCGCTGATCAGATTGTGAACTATGGGAAGGGTGAAGCCCGCGGTCTTTCCCGTTCCTGTTTGCGCCAGGCCAATCAGGTCTCGTCCCGCAAGCGCTAGGGGAATCGCCTGCTGCTGGATGGGGGTAGGGTGCGTATAGCCGGCGTCGCGCACGGCTTGCAGCAATTCGGGCGCGAGGTCGAGCTCGGCAAAGGAGAGCCCCGCGTCGATTTTCTCTTCACTCATCTACCTGTAATATACGCTGGTCGCCCGGACGGTCAGACGGGTGGCGCTTCGGTACCGAGAAGCGCAAGCAGAGCGGCGTTGACCTCCTGAGGGGTCTCTTCGGCAATAATGTGACCCGCCTCGGGGATTACCCGCAGGACGATTCGCGGAAGGAGTGGAACGTAGATACCCATCCCATCGTCGGGCATCATGTGGTCGAGCGCTCCCCACACTCCAACGGCGGGAAGGTCTAGCGTTTCCAGCTGACGATTCTTTGCCGCCGTCCAATCGTAATTGTGAAGCAGCTCCCTCATCGCCAGGGAGTACTCCGGGAACTGCGAGGGCGCAAGAAATTCCTCGACGTCACGCTCGGTGAAACGCGCGCGTCGTCCGTAAACTCGTCTCAGCGCGAGCTTCACGATCAGACGAGGCTTGATTTGCCGGAGAATCGGAGTGAGAAGCTTCGGCGTGAGAGCGCGGTAGAGCCACATCAGAGGCACGCCATTCAGGCCGACAGGCGAAAGCAGGCCCAGGCACTGGGCACGCTCGGGATATCGCGACGCGAAATGATAGATCAGCGAGGCGCCCAGCGAATGGCCGGCAAGCGCGGGCCGCTCGAGCTCGAGGGCGTCCAGGATATCGCGAAGATGCTCGACGAGGGAGTCTATCGTGTACTCGTCCGGCGCGATCGGCTTGTCCGACAACCCGTGCCCTTTGAGGTCGACCGCGATCACTCGGAAACCGGCATCGGCGAGAGCGGGCATGTTGCGCCGGAATACGTACACCGAGCAGCCCCATCCGTGAATGAGCACGACAGGCGGCCACTCCGGATCGCCACGCTCGACCACTCTCACTTTCAAACCGGAGCGCAATCGCGGGAAGCTCACGCGATAAGCCGGATCGCCGGCGGGAAACATTTCGCCGGGACTGAGATTGTCCCGGCGACGTGATTTGATCATCGGATCAAATCAATTCAATTTCCCTGCCGAGAAGCTTTCCGATGAGGCCGATGCGAAACGTTACGTCGGTCCACTTCGATTCAAGGCCAGCCCCGTCATCGAGCGGAAATGCCGACCACGCCCACGGGTGCGTAGTGATTGGCCGCTCCATTCCTTTGTGGGGGTGCCAGACTCCCGAGCGATCGCGGTCGTCCACGAACCGCTCGTACAACTTCATCCAGCCGTCGTTGCGGCGCAGAAAGTTGAGTCGAGCCATCGTCTCGAGCCACATGAGCGCGAAAGGCACGTCGGCCTCGACCGCGTTACGGTGCGGCAGAACGTCACCCATGATGAGGTGCGGCTGCGGCACCATTTTCTTGCCGTAGAGCTGGAGGACTTCCTGACGCGGGAGGGCCTGAGTAATCCAGCCGTAGATCCGCTCCACCGCCGTGAAGTGCTCGTGCCGGAAGATCGGCATGTACGCGAGCATCGTCAGCGTGAAGATCGAAGGCGGCGCCGACTCCGACGCGAGAACGTGCGTATTGCCGACACGCATCCACGGCTTTTCGCCGAGCGGCGAGTTCAGGTAGGCGACGGTTCTCTCGAGGATCCGCCTCGCTGCGCCGCGCAGCCTCGGGTCGTTCTCGTATCCGCACTGGGCGAGGGTAGCAGCAGCTGCCTCGCGGAATATTCCGCGGGTCCGACGGACGAGATCATCATCGCGCGCCTTGGTCCCGAGCTCGAACGTGAACGCGGGATCGTTGTCTTCAGCGAGCAACCGGAACAGCAGTCGACGCGCCGTTACCAGCGGGGGCGAGTCCGGAGTCCAGCCGTACTCAACGAGTCGTCGAACAGCCGGGATCGTTCCGATGTGGGCGAAATCCGCGCTGTGTCGACCGGGAAGGGAGAGGATGGAATTATTCCACATCCCATCTCGAGTCTGGGTCACCGCCAGCTTGATTGCCGGCCGGTGGGAGTACGGAAGCCAGTCTACCTCGCGAGGGCCGGGCTCGCTCAGGCGAGCGATCTCGGTCATGGCGCGATACCGGATCGGCGCCGACGCGTGCTCGAGGAGCCAGCTCACCGGAAAGGAGAGCGGCTCAGGAGCAGGTGTCGTTATCGTCGGGGGTAACTCGGCGGCGGTCCGGGGTGCGGTCACAAACGGCGCTCGATATGTGGGGGGAACAGGCCTTCGAAGTCGGCAGGCGCATGAGCCGCCGACAGCGCGGAAGAATAGCAGGTTTTCAGGCTGGCGCTAGTGGCAGCCGTATAACTCTCGGTGGGGCAAGGAGTTAGGTTATGGGGATTCTTGGGATGTGGATGCCCGACGGCGCGTCGCGATCCATACGCCGAGGCCAACCTTTTCGGCCCCTTCGGAGTATTAACTCCGTGACGGCGGCCCGCCGTCAAACACAAATCTCCAGGAGAGAAGGATGAAGGTTATTCGAATCGCCACGCTGGCTGTTGCCCTCTGCGCTGGCATTACATCGATCGCGGCGGCACAGGGACAGCCGGTGCCCCAGGGTCAGGGCGAGATGCGTCGTGGCGGCGGAATGGGTGGAACGCTCCTCAAAGACATCACCCTGACGAACGCTCAGAAGGATCAGGTCAAGACGATCCGCGAGAAGTACATGCCGCAGCAGATGGAGCTTCGCAAGGCGGCTCAGGCCACCGGTACTCCTCCTGACGAAGCTACCCGCGGCAAGATGATGGATCTGCAGGCGAAGCAGGCCGCCGACATCCGCGCGGTGCTCACCGCTGATCAGCAGGCAGTCTTCGACAAGAACCTGGCTGAGATGAAGGCGCGCATGGACGCTCGCCGCAACGGGAGTAGCTGAGCTCCAGCTAAGGCCGCGGCTCGAGAGCCGCGAGAGTGTAGTTGCTCTTCGGGTTCCAGAGTATCCAGCTCTGGAACCCGTTGTCATATCCGGCCTTTTTCTGCGCGCGAATCTGCGCGGCGTAGTAGTGTGGCGGGCCGAGCGTGAAATCCTGGTACCAGGGAATGATCCTGGCGGCGTTCGGAATGGAGTCCGTCCTCGCGATCACATCCTTCAGCAAGTGATCGATCGTCTCGTACGGATGCGCGTTCGGATTTCGGATCTTGTATGTGCCGCGCGCAAAGTGTGAGGGATAGACCATGGGAAGAACCACATCCACCTGATCGACGAACATCTCCCACTTCTGTCCGATGCCCATGTCCGTGGTGTCGGTTGCGGTCAATCCAAACACATCGGCGGTCACCGGGATTCCGCGCGGCTTGAGAGCGTCACGCAGAAATCCCAGTTGTTCGCGAATCACCTGCGCACGTGACCGGCCTTTTGCGAGCGGATAGACCGTTTCCGTGATGAGTCGCTTCTCGTCAGGGAAGCGAACGTAGTCGAATTGCACTTCGCTGAAACCGATGTCGTACGCCTCCAGCGCGAGGTCCGCGGCGTACTGCCACACCGCGCGCTGGTGCGGGTCCAACCATGGTTTTCCGTTCTTGTCGAGCCATGGCTTCAGATCCGATTTTCTCTTGATCGCGAGATCGAGTTTCTTTTGCGCCAGGAGCGGATCCTTGGCAACGACGATGCGCGCGATCGGATAGATGTCGTGCGCCGCCATCGAATCGAGAATTGCGCGGACTCTGGCGCGCGATAACGAGTGGCCGTCGGCGGTGTCGGCGCCGATCTCGCGCGCAAGCGCGACTCTGGAGGGATAGAGCAGGAACCCACGGTCATCCTTCACATCGATGACGAGCGCGTTTATCTCGGTCCTGTTCGCTACGCCGATGAGGTCGGTGAGCTTCCTCCCCAGAGCAGCCCATCGATTTACATAAAGCCCGCGAAGCGTGTCCGGAGTCGGAACGCGGACGATACCGCGCACCGTCGAATCGACGCGCGTCGATGTCGAAGAGCCCGCGACGATGTGAGGAGTCGAAGATGCGGTTTGAGCCGCCACGTCCCACTCGTGCTGGCAGGCGAGCGAGACCGACAGAAACGCGATTGTGGCGAAGCGCGCGACGATCAGAGAGCGTTCAGCTCTGCGTTGGCGTCGGACAGATAACCCATATCCCTCACGACACTCTGTGCCTGCTGGGTGACCATGCTGAGACCAGTGGGCTGCGCGTTGAGACCACCAGTGCGGAAGCGCACAAGCTCCAGGCGCATCGATCTGAGGAGCTGACGGCAGTTGTCCAGCTTTTCCTGCGCTTCCTTCTTCTTGCGGCCGACCTCGGCGAGTGCGCGGCGCTGGCGGCGAAGGAGAGCCAGCCGGCGGACGCGCCCCTCGCTCGCCGAATGGTCGAGCGGATTAGCCTGCGATTCGAGGGTCGAGATCTCCTTCTCTACCGCCTCCGGCGACTCGCGTCCCGCGCCACGGTCGATGTCGGAGAGCGAGAGCGCGAGCTGCTGTACTTTTCTGAAAACAGCATCGGCGGAAGTCGCGACCTCGGGAATCTGCTCGCGCACGTCCGACGGCATGTTGAGAAGCTGCCGGTGAATTTCGCGATGGTCGGATTCCGCCTCGCGTATCGCCGAGCCGTAGCGCGAATCGGCGAACGGACCGGGAGCACCGGCTGATATAGGACTGAGCGGAGTCGCGCCGGCAGGAGCATTGATTCTGGGATACGGCTGAAAGGGCTGCATCGACGGGAGCGGGGAAATTGGAGAGAACATTCCCTGCCCGCGCGAGCGAGCACGCGCACGAACTTCCGCACGCTTTTTCTCGTCGAAGAGCGCCCGCGCATCGTCGATCGTCTCGGCGGCCACATCGAACATCAGTCGATCGCGCGGCTGACGGAACACGTCGCGCCAGTCGTACCCCGCAGCCCACAGCTTCGAGTACTTGAACGCGAGTCCCACCGTCCAGATGACGGTGAGCGCGATGAAGTCGTGATTCGAGAAGAGCGAGATCGGGACGAGGATGGCGTTGACCGCGAGGTATGGCGCCAGCTTGCGACGGAACGAGACGACCATTGGCGCGTTCCATTTGCTCAGCTCTTCGGGGGTCGGAGCGGACGGTGTATACGGAGTCTGAGCGGCGGGAGTGTACCGATCGCGGAGAGATTCGGTCATCTCTCGCTCCCGGGTCTGCGCGCGGGTTCCGGAGGAAGCGGCGGTCGAAGCTCTGGTCGCAAGAGTCGGCATACCGCCGCCGTTCAGGGCAACGGCGAACGCCGCCGCGCTGGGGAAGCGATCAGCAGGATCCTTCTCGAGACACATCATCACCGCGCGCGCCAGATCCGGCGGCAGATCGGGCCAGCGCTCGTCGACCGGTATCGGCCTCTCCGACAGATGCTTCACCAGCATCGAAGGCGTGTTGCTCGCGACGAACGGCGGCTGGCCGCACAGCATCTGATAGCCGACGACGCCGAGCGAGTAGAGATCGCTGCGTCCATCGATGGCCTGATCACCGGCCGACTGCTCGGGAGACATGTACGCCGGAGTACCGATCGCCATTCCTGTCGCGGTGAGCCGGGAGTCGCCGCTGTCGGTGAGGGCGCGCGCGATGCCGAAGTCCGTCACCATTGCGCGGCCGGTCTCTTCGTCGATGATGATGTTGTCCGGCTTGATGTCGCGGTGGATGACGTTGCGATGGTGCGCGTAGGCCAACGCGTCGGCTACCTCGCGGAGAATACGGCGCACTTCGACTGGTGGAATCGGACCGTGCTGCTGCAGCCGCTGGCCGAGGTTGTCACCCTTGATGTACGCCATCACGAAGTACACGAGATTGTCGCGCTCTTCGACGGTGTAGATCGGAACGATGTTGGGGTGATTCAGCTGCGCAGCAGTCTCCGCTTCTCGAAGGAATCGCTGGCGAATGTCGGCGCGGAAGCTCAGCTCGGGCGGCAGTACCTTGACCGCGATCTCGCGCTTAAGCCGTTTGTCGCGCGCGGAATAAACGATGCCCATGCCGCCACGACCGATCTCGCTCTCTAGCTCATAGTTTGCAGAGAGGACAGCAGCCACATGTGTTCCAAGGTTGTCGGACGGACTAATTGGCATTCGAGCGCGTCAATTCAGCAGTTCCACTATTGCGATTCGTGCCGTGCTGGCGTAAAACCACGAGAGCAAAAGATGCAGTATAGGACCGCTGTGGAGTAGTATCTAAATAAGAATCCTGGCCTCGGAATGACAATGGCAAATCGTCAGACATTACCTGTTCTCCCGTTGAGGGGCACAGTCATATTTCCCGGTCTTACCCAGCCGATCGCTGCGGGAAGGCCCTCGACTCTTAGAGCTATCGAGGCGGCCCTCAAGGGCGACCGTCTCGTTTTTGCGGTTGCGCAACGCGATAACTCAGAGGAACCGACTGCGGATATTCTGTACTCGATGGGCGTGATTGCGCGCATCGGACAGATTCAGCGCGGGCTCGGAGGCGTTCAGCTGCTGTTGCAGGGCGAGCA
>DASZZU010000044.1:0-2498 GCA_035544855.1 Gemmatimonadaceae bacterium
TGATCCAGCGCCATGTGAAAAACACAGCCAGAGCAGCAATGATCGCGTAGATGGGTGTCACCACCTCGTGAAACGCCGGCATCTCGATCTCGAACCAATAGATCAATCCGGCAGCGACGAGCGCAATGATCCAGGTGGTGACGAGCGGCGCGAATCGCCGGTTGAAAAATGTTCGCCTATGCCTGGGCTTCAGCGGCTCGGGGACTGTCATGCGCTAATGTACCCGCGCGACGGAGCTATTGTCAGAGAAAAAAGTCGCCGGAAAATTCGTCTTTCCGGCGACTTCGTTGTGTTTTCAGCCTCTGCCTGGACGAAGAAGCTAACGGTCGTGCCGCAGATCCCTCAGGTCGCGCCGGCTGCGCTCATTTTTCTCATTTGAATTCTCCGGCGTCGTCTTGTCCGGCCGCGCGTGCTTGCGCGGTCTCAACCCGGTAGACGTGGCAGCGGCGGCCGCGTTAATGAATTACCGGCCAGCAGCGAGTCGTCGCAGCGGCTCTCCGGTGAGACGGTAAGTCTCCCAGTCCGAGAGTGGCTCGGCGCCAATTCGCAGATAGAAATCAATCGCGAGCTGGTTCCAAGTCAGAACGGTCCACTCCATTCGGCCGCAGTCGCGTGACACTGCAATGCCGGCAAGCTCCGACAAGAGCGCAAAGCCAACGCCCTTCCCGCGTGCTTCGGGAATGACAAAAAGATCCTCGAGGAAAAGACCACGCTGCGCGAGAAACGTCGAGTAATTATGGAAGAAGAGCGCAAATCCAACCGGAGTCTCGCCATCGTAGGCGACTATCACTTCAGCGGCAGGAGTGTCGCCAAACAACGTGCGTCTGACGTCATCCTCGGTGGCGACGCAAAGCTCAGCCATCCGCTCGTATTCGGCGAGACGATGGATAAAGGAGAGAATGAGCGGCGTATCGCGCTCTGTCGCGGGGACGACTCGAATCGCAGCTGGCGGCGCGTTCACGGCGGGAGTATCAAACTGGCAACAATCCGTGTCAATGACATCTTTGTAGACATGTCAAGCACCATTAGAAATGTCCCCATCCTTACGCCATTAGAAATGTCCCCTTGGGTTTTTGTTGAAGTGAGATCGTAAACATCACGTCTCACGGGTGTGCATCAGCGGCTGCCCGGCGCAGCCGGGCGAGCTTTACCCAGCTCTGGTGTTGACGGTGCCACGGGTGATCGGACGCTGGTTTCGGGGTTGGTGTCTTTGGTTTCGCCACGGCCGCAGATGATGTTGAAAGCTTCGGTGAAGTAATGGGCGTCCGCGTTGCACGAGGCGCGGCCTCGGTCCACTTGAGCGCCCGCTCGCGGCGTTTTCTGCCCTCACCTGTGACGTGGATCACTCTCAGGCGACCGTCCTCTGTCTCGCGCACCAGTACCTGCGACTTCGCCGGGACCCGGCCCCGCACCACCCTCTCAAGCTGCAAGCCGCACGCACCGAACTGCACCACGTGATCGTTACCCACCGTGCGCGCCGACTCCAGGCAGAACACATCGTCATCGGCAAGGGCACGCCGGTCTCTCCTGGTGTGATAATCCATCGGGCTCGCCGGCGACACCGAGAAGCGGGCGTTGTGAGCCGCGGTGTACTCGCTCAGGAAGTACTCGTTGGCCGCCTCGTAGCTGGCGATTCCCTTGAGACGGAGCTTCTTCACCAGCCGATCCTGATGGGTACCGTGAGCGCGTTCCACCCGGCCCTTGGCTTGAGGACTCGATGCCGGGATCACCTCGATCCCAAGCTTCTCGCACATCCGGCCAAACTGCGTAAACACCTCCGTCTCCCCTCGGGAAAGCTCGTTCGACGTAGGCGCTCTCTTGTAGACATTCTTCCAGTCGGTATAGAGCGCCCGTGGCACCCCGTGCTCCGAGATCCACGCCTTGAGCACGTTAGCCGCCGCCCATGTCGTTTCCTCTTTGCCCATCGAAAGCAGCGTCCGGCCTGTGGCGTCATCGACCATCGTCATCAGACAGCCTGCCATGATGCCGCCACGTCCCTCGAACCAGTCGTGGAAGCTGCCATCAAGCTGCACGAGCTCGCCGAAGTAATCACGCCGCTCACGCCTCTGGTGCTGGCTCGATTTCCTCTTCCGCGCCCTCGACCAGAGCCCCTCATCGCTCATCCACCGCGAGAGTGTACTCACCGGAACGAGCACGCCGTGATCGCTCCAGAGGTGTTCAGCCGTAAGAGTCGGACCAAATCGCTGAAGGGTCCCCTTGCTCCTCTCTCCGCTATAGTGATCCCTTACCAGGGAGATCACCATTGCCCGCTCCGCAGCCGGGTGCGACCGGTTAGAAGCCCGTCCGGCGCTAGCGTGCTTGAGACCACTGGCACCACGCGCCTTGTAGCGCGAGTAAAGCCGCTTTGCCTGGCGATATGAAGTCCCAAGCAGTGGTGTCGCCTCGGTCAACGTGATCGATCCAAGCTTCACTCGAGCCAGTACCGCCGAACGATCCAACTCTCGCCTGCTCATCGCTGTCCGCTCCGCCACACCACT
>DASZZU010000045.1:0-4343 GCA_035544855.1 Gemmatimonadaceae bacterium
TTCCCCTCTGTTTTCATACGATCGCGAAGAGACAATCCTTCGACGTTTGGCATCACATAGTAAAGGCAGCCGTTCGCCTCGCCTGAGTCGAAGAGGGGGAGTATGTGAGGGTGCGAGAGCTTCGCAGCAAGGTGAATCTCGCGCAGAAAGCGCTCGGCGCCGATTGATCGTGCGACATCTGGACGAAGTACTTTCAGAGCGACATGACGGTCGTGCCTGGCGTCGTGGGCCAGATAGACGGTCGCCATTCCACCGCTGCCGAGCTCGCGTTTGATGGTGTAGTTAGCGAAGGCGCTGGTAGCTTCTTGCATCGTGTCGTTAGCTATCGCTGCGCTTCGCGCAGCTTCTTTCTCACTGTGGTGAACCAATTCTCGATCACAACGAGCCTCGCTTCGGTGCCCGCCGGCTGCGCGAAGACGATTCGCTGCCCGTCAGCCGATACGTCGTAGCTGGTACTGCTTCTGACACTTGTAGTCGCTGGTGGAAGACTGGTCAGCGAGAATGCGGGCCGGCTGGCGCCGAGGGAGAGGACAGCACGAGGGGTAATGTCGGCCTCGATCACTTTCTGCCCGTTTCTGTAGTAGATCCGCCTGCCATCGCGAGACCACACAGGCTCGGTGCCGCCGGCAGATGATATCTGCACCCGCGATCCCGGCCCAGGAAATGGCCGAACGAACACCTCGTAGTTGCCCGACTCGTCGGACACATAGGCCATCCATTTTCCGTCCGGAGAGAAGCGCGGCGAGAAATCGTCGAACGGCGTCGCGATCCACGGGCGCGCCACGTCATCGACGCCTGGCTTGAAGTAGTAGATGTTCCCGCGCTCGCTCCCCGCGAATGCGGCGAAAGCGATCGTGGTTTGGTCGGGTGATAAGACAGGATTAAACGGAATCCCTACTCCGGGCGGCAACTTTGGATGCAGTCGCTCGGGAAGAGCGCTTCCATCAGCGGGCTGCCACAAGAGTCCCGCCGTAGCTGTCGAGGGGCGGTCGAACAAGATTCGCTTTCCATCAGAGTACCACTCGGGATTCCCACCACTCCCCGTCGTTAGGCGCGAGAGAATTCTACGGGACATGTCGTACACCGACATTTCCGGAAGGGTGGATCCCGAGTGCGCGAACGCGATACGCGTCCCGTCGGGTGAGAAGCGAGGACTCTGATAATCGCGAGGCTCGGATAGTAGGGTATCGATCTTCCCCTTTCTATCCTCAGCGACCAGTCGCGCAGTTGTTCCACCGGTAATAAAAGCAAGCGTGCCGTTTTGCGAGAGTGCGGCGGCGTAATCGGAAGAAACCTTGTCCTGCAGCTCGATCGGGTCGCCGGTGATCTTCTTCGCGCGCAAATCCACCGGCAGGGCGACAATCGTCCCTTGAACGCCATCCCAGCGGAGGCAGATTATGAATCCGTCGAGATATCCCAGCGGCTTCACTGCCAGGAAATCGAGCACCGCGTATCCCGGGCTCCCCAGCGATGCGACGGCAAGTTTGTCGTCCTCGGTGCCACGAGGCCCAAAGCTTTCGAAGAGAATGGTCTTGCCGTCGGCGAGCGAAATCGGATCAGTCAGATTCTCGCCATGAATGGTGTCCGCGAGGATGATCGGTTTCACCACGCCGCCTGACAACAGTACCGCCGAGAGACCACTCCGGCGACGTGTGACCGCCTGCGTGGAGATGATGATCCGATTGCCTGTCGCCCACAACGAAGCGCGCGGCACCACATTGGCCGCGATGGTCAGCGAGGAGCCGCCATCTACCGGGATGCGCTTCAGCTCGCCGCTCGCGAAGAAGGCGAGCCATTTGCCATCAGGAGAGAAAAAAGGCTCATCTGCCCTCTCAGTTCCCGGAACAGAACGCGTATTGATGTCGGCGAGATTTCGCACGTACAGATGAGAGGAGCTCTTGTCCAATCCGACGTAGACGAGACGCCTCCCGTCCTGAGAGATCGCGACCGAGTTGGGGTTAATCCGCTCGTCGCCCGATGGTGTGACGGTGAAGCTCACGGGCTCGGGCTCGCCTGCCGAAGTGCGGCGGCGAAATTCATTCGCTCCAAAGGCGATTGCGGCGACGGCGATGAGCATGGAAGCTGCTGCCAGGATCCACGGAAACCGGTTGCTTCGCCATGCGGAAACTGGGTACCGCGACGCTCCGCGCGCTGCCGGGATCGCGGCGGTTCTGTTCGCCGTGATCGCTTTCTGCCCTTGCAGCACCTCGCAGAATTCCTTCGCCGTCTCGAATCTGTCGGCGGGCACTTTCTCGAGCGCCTTGGCGACGGCGAGATCAACGTACTCGGGGACAGATGACCGCGACGCCCTGAGACTCTTCGGCGTGTCGGTGATGACTCTGGCGATGATCGCCTGCACCGTCGCTCCCGTGTGCGGCGGCTCTCCACTCAGCATCTCGTAGAGGACTGCGCCAAGGCTGTAGATATCGGTACGACCATCAACGCCGCGTTCGCCTGTCGCTTGCTCGGGACTCATGTACTGCGGAGTGCCGAGCGACAGGCCTGTCTGCGTCACGCGTTCGCCACCCGCCTTGGAGACGGCGAGAGCGATTCCGAAATCGGCAACGAGGGGCTCGTTTTCGCTGAGGAGAATATTTTCTGGTTTCAAATCGCGATGGATGACGCCGTGCCGGTGGGCGTAATCGAGCGCGCTCGCGATCGCGGACGCGATCCGTACTGCTTCGCGAACGGAAAGCTGTTTCTCGCGATCGAGCCGGGCTCGCAGACTCTCGCCCTCGACGAACGGCATTACATAGAAGAGGAGACCGTTCGCTGCTCCGCTGTCGAACAGCGGCAGAAGATTGGGATGTTGAAGTTTTGCCGTGACGCGAATCTCACTGAGAAAGCGTTCCGTCCCGAGAACCGCGCCAAGCTCCGGCTTCAGGACTTTGAGCGCGACATCTCTCTCGTGGCGGAGATCGCGCGCGAGATACACGGTTGCCATTCCGCCGGCGCCGATCTCACGCTCTATCGAGTAGCGATCGGCGAGTGTCGCGCGAAGACTTTCGACGACTGTCACGGGCCAGACACCAGCTGCTTGAAACGTGGATCCCGTCGTAACGGTTCAAACCATGGATCAACACGAAGCGAGGCCTGAGATACATCGCTCGACATGCTCAGCAGCTGCCTAAATGCCGCGAGAGCTTCGTCGTTTGCTCCGACTAACACGGCAGCTCTGGCGATTAGAAGCATATTGTCAGCGCCGCGGAGGGCATCACTTTGGAGAGGCAAGATTGACATCGCTTGCTTTCCTTCTTCGAGAGTCTTCGCCCTGTCTCCTTTCGCTGCGTACGCGAGGGCGAGGTCGCTGTGAATGTCAGAATCGAAGAAGTTGCCGTGGAGGGATCGCGGTCCGTAGAGAATGATTGAATCCGCAAACTGACGCGTAGCTGGGGCGTTCCGCTGATAAACCGCGAGCTCCAGCTTGCGCGCGAAATATTCGGTTCGCTGCGCACCCTCCGTTGGCTCTACGACCGGAGCCATAGACCGGGCGAGGTCAGGGTTGAGGACCGTCGGCCAAATCAATTCCTGGCCAGTCCACCCCGCGACCAGCGTTTCCGCACCGATCTGTTTCTGGGCCTCCACTAGGACAGCAAGGGCGGCCTTCACATCCCCCGAGCGGAGTACGACAGCACGGACGAGACCACGGTACCCGAGCCAGTTCTCCGGCTCGATCGCGATGAGGGTGCCGCAGGTTTTCTGAGCATCGTCGTAGTTTCGAGCCCACCTCTGTGTTTCGCACAAGTCATCGAGAAAAGTCGTATTTCGCGGGTCGAGCTCTGATGCGCGCCTCATGTCTGAGACTGCTTCGTTCCACCGGTTCTGCCGGCGCTCTATTCGCCCCTTGATGTCCATTCCCTGAGGATCGTTCGGTGCGAGCCGTTGCGCACTCTCGATCGCGGCTAACGCCCGTGGATAATCCAGCTTGCCATGATAGTAGTAATCCGAGAGCGCTAGCTGAGCGGCTGGAAGTCTTGGATCGAGTGTCAGAGCTCTGTCGATTGCAGCCTTCGCCAACTCGAGCCGGCGAGGGGAGGCACCAGAGAGAAACCAGTATACGTTGAGCTGCGCCCTGGCAAGCGAGGCGTAAGCCTTCGCAAATCCTGAGTCGAGAGCTATTGCGCGCTGATACTGAGTGATTGCGCGAGAAAACTCTGTTGGGTTCCGCGTCCCCGCTTCCAAGGCCTTGCCGCGCAGATAGTAATCGTAGGCCTCAAGGTTGTTCGTTGGTCGTGACGTCAGTGTTTTCTGTTGCCCTTCAGTCAGCTGCAACTTGAGCGCTTCCGCTACACGCTCCGCAACCTTTCCTTGAATCTCGAAGACACCGGTCACTTGATCCTGGT
>DASZZU010000046.1:0-6348 GCA_035544855.1 Gemmatimonadaceae bacterium
AAGTTGTCGTTAAGCGTAACCCAGTGAGTCTCTCTAATGAGAGCGCATCTGACTCGTCGGCGTCGCGTCGTTCAGATGCTTCCACTCGAGCAGTGCCATGCGCGCGATCATTTTCTCGAACTCTTCCTCGGGCATGTTCGCGCACGTGGGACGCAGTCGCTCGGCGATGTCGCGTCTGATGGATTTGAGATTTGTGGGTGGCTGTTGCATTTGCGTGGCTCGTCGGGCTGATCAGTCAGTGAAGTGAGGGGGAGGACCCCTCGCTCAACTGATACACTCCGTCGGCGAAATGGAGCCGACGCTCGGGGTCAACTCACTGCTGAGGCGCGGGTATCCTGCTCAGCCTTACCATCCGGAACCTCAACCAGTAAATCATTGGTCGGCCTGTCACTGGCTTCGCTTCCACCCAGAACAAGAGGATAGGACCATGAGCAAGAAGCTGATCGCCGCAACGATGCTATTAGGAATATCCGGAACCGTGCTCGCTTCCAATCGCGATGTGCTCGGCTCCGCACCCGCAGCCTGCCGGGTTCAGGGTGTGTGGGAGAGAATCGCCACCGTCCAGGCCGGTAAGCGAACTGAATTCACCGGAGCCCGGCAACGCAAGGTCGTCACGAAGAAACATTTTATGTGGTTGACTGGCGCCGCTCGCCGCGACACCCTGCCTCTCAAAACAGCACTGGACACCGCTCGCTTTTATGCGATAAATGGCGGGTCAGGCACCTATGAAGTCGCTGGCCACAAATACACGGAGCACATCGACCTCTTCGTCGACCCACGGCTTCAGGGAAAGAGTCTGACGACTGCGTGCCGCGTCGAGGGCAACCGGTGGTACCATACTTACCGGGCGGCCGACATCGACACACCACTCGCTGGTCGCTCGATGCCGACTGACAGCGTCACGGAAATCTGGCGGCGCGTAGAGTAGCCGTGACGGCTGCTTCTCCGAGCGACGGACGACGTCGCGGCGTAGGATTGGCGCTCGGAGCCGCGTTTCTCTTCGGTGCGAGCGCTCCGTTCGCCAAGCTCCTGCTCACGGATGCCGCGCCTCAACTCCTGGCCGGACTTCTCTATCTGGGGTCAGGTGTTGGGCTGGGCATCGCGTGGCTGCGCCAGCGGCATTCGGCGGAGGTCGCGCGCGAGACGCCTCTTACGCGGCGCGACATTCCCTGGCTCGCTGGGGCGATTGTCTTTGGCGGTGCGCTCGGTCCACTGATGCTGATGATTGGACTGACCCGCGCTCCGGCGTCGGGCGCTTCGCTCCTGCTCAACCTCGAGGGGGTCTTCACGGCACTTCTCGCGTGGTTCGTGTTCCGCGAGAACTTCGACCGCCGCATCGCACTCGGTATGCTCGCTATCGTTGCCGGAGGCGCCGCGCTATCGTGGGAGGGGCGACTGGCTTGGGGTGGGGTCGCGGGGCCGCTCGCGATCACAGGCGCCTGCCTGTGCTGGGCCATCGACAACAACCTGACCCAGAAAGTGTCGGCTGGCGATCCGGTGCAGATCACGATGCTCAAGGGGCTCGCCGCGGGGAGCGTCAACACCGTTATCGCGTTTCTCCTCGGCGCGAGCTTGCCCGCTGCACCGCGTGTCCTTGCCGCTCTGGTGCTCGGCTTCCTCAGTTACGGCGTGAGCCTCGTGTTCTTCGTTCTCGCACTGCGTCACCTGGGGACGGCGCGGACGGGTGCCTACTTTTCCACGGCACCATTCGTGGGTGCTGTGATGTCGATCGCAATCTTCCGAGAACAGCCGACAGCGCTCCTCATCGTTGCTGCGTCGCTGATGGCCCTTGGGGTGTGGCTACACTTCACCGAGCGGCACGAGCACGCGCACCACCATGAGATGATGGAGCACGATCACGCGCACACACACGACGAGCATCATCAGCACGTCCATGCGCAGAGCGACCCGCCGGTGACAGATCCGACGGCGCATACTCATTGGCATCGACACGAGCCAATGGTGCACTTACATCCGCACTATCCCGACATCCACCACCGCCACGCACACGACTGAGCCAGATTCCTCTTGCCTCTCTCGCATCGGGCATCCTAGCTTGGCATCGTAGGCCCCCAAGACATTCCTTTCAACAAGGCTTTCCTCAGCGGGGAACTCGCCTGAAACAGAAACCAGCTCAAGAACTGACCCAGCGTCTCCAACAGACACTCGGAAGCGGATACAAGATCACCGACGAGCTCGGCGGCGGTGGAATGTCACGGGTCTTCGTCGCTAGGGAAGTCGAGCTCGGTCGCGACGTCGTAGTAAAAGTCCTGCCACCGGATCTCGGCGCTGGTCTCAACATCGACCGCTTCCGCCGCGAAATCCAAATGGCAGCGCGGCTTCAGCACCCGCACATCGTCCCAGTCCTCTCGGCCGGCGCAAAGGACGGGCTCCTCTACTATACGATGCCCCGTATCGAAGGCGAGACGCTGCGCTCGAGAATTCTACGCTCGGGCGAGCTTCCCATCGGCGAGACCATCAGAATCCTCCGCGATGTCGCCGACGCGCTCGAGTATGCGCATGCCCATGGCGTCGTTCACCGCGACATCAAGCCGGAGAACGTTCTCGTCTCGGGGCACCACGCGCTCGTAACCGACTTCGGCGTCGCAAAAGCGCTGAGCGCGGCTACCGGCCAGTCGAATCTCACGTCCATTGGCGTCGCGCTTGGCACTCCGACGTACATGTCGCCCGAGCAGGCGACTGCCGATCCGATGACCGACCACCGCACGGACATCTACGCGCTCGGCGTGCTTGGTTACGAGCTGCTGGCTGGTCGACCGCCATTCTCCGGAACGAACCCGCAGCAGGTATTGGCCGCGCACGTGACCGATGCTCCCGTCCCGATCTCCAGGCACCGCGCGAACATTCCGCCGTCGCTGGCGAGCCTGATCATGCGATGCCTCGAGAAGAAACCCGCGGACAGATTCCAGACCGCGGAGGAGGTGCGTGAGCAGCTCGAGATGGCGGGGACGCCAAGCGGTGGGACAGTGCCAACGCAGGCAGTCGCGGCGACGGCGCCAGTACGAGTAACGGCCAGCCGGAAAAAAACTCTCGTGTTCGCAGGTGTAGCGACGCTACTCCTCCTCGGAAGCCTGATCGCGGGCCGTTACCTGGGTAGTAGCCGAGAGGAGTTCGAGGTGGGGGCCACCCAGCAGATAACGAACGATCCTGGGATCGAGATCACTCCCGCGCTGTCGCCGGACGGGAAGCTGCTCGCGTACGCGGGAGGAGAGCCGGCCCACACGAGCATCTTCGTCAGACAGGTGAGTGGTGGGGAAGCGATACGTCTCGCGGGCGGGCGCGCGCCACAATGGTCGCCTGACGGCTCGAAGCTCGTGTACGTCGATTCAGCCGGAATAGCGATGGTGCCAGCCCTCGGCGGATCGCCACAGCGACTGATAAGGAGCTCGGAGGGAGTTCCCGCCACGAGTCCCGTCTGGTCGCACGACGGAAAACTGCTCGCCTACACGGAGGGCCCTGCGATCTGGATAGCCGGCGCGGACGGAACTGAGCCGCGCAACATCATGACGGCGAAGGAGGCACACTCTTTATCCTGGTCTCCCGATGACAGCAGGCTTGCTTTCGTCGATGGCAACCTCAAGTTCGTCTATGCCACGGACCAGTTCGGAAACATCGCCCCCTCTACACTGTGGACCGTTGGCAGAGATGGTAAGGGAGCGGCGCCGCTATCCGATTCGATCCATCACAGCGTCAGTCCAGTATGGACATCGGACGGCGACGGAATCCTTTATGTCTCAAATATCCGGGGCGGTAGAGATCTTTATTATCAACGTGTCCGAGGCAATAAAGCGGATGGGCCAGCACAACGTCTTACGACTGGTCTAAGGATCCACGGGATTGCCGTTGGCGGCGAAGACCGCATCGCTTATTCAGTGTGGAACACCAGCGTTGGCATCTGGTCGCTGCCATTTCCTCGATCGGGAACGGCTTCAATGGCTACCGCACACCAGCTCACATCGGCCACTGAACGCATCGAGGTGGTGAGGCTGGGTCCTGACGGCCAATGGCTGGCGTTCGATTCCGATCGGTCCGGCAACATGGACATTTACAAGATGCGAATCGACGGAACCGGCCTTCAGCAACTAACGCGGAACCCGGCCGACGACTTCGGTGGCTCATGGTCTCCCGACGGGCGCCAGATTGCTTTTCATTCTTGGCGAAGCGGGAATCGCGACTCTTACGTAATGTCAGCGGACGGCTCAGCGGAGCGGATAATTGCTGGTGGACCCGCACACGAGTTTATGGGAGTGTGGTCTCCGGACGGCAGTCAGCTCGCGTTTTGGTCCGATCGCACCGGACGGTTCGAGATCTACGTCGTCCCAGCGACCGGCGGCAATGCGAGACGGTTAACCTCCGAGGGCGGTTACGAGCCTCACTGGTCGCGAGACGGAAAGTTCATTGCGTATGGAGGCGCAGACGCCGCGTTGCGAGTGATCCCCGCGCAAGGCGGAGGGGAAAAAGTTCTCGTGCCTCCAGCCATGTTCGGCGCGGTGACAGCCGTCGGCGGCTGGAGCGCCGATAGCAGGAAGATCTACTTCCGCGTGCTTGCCCCGGATGGAAGTCTCAATATTGCCCAAGTCTCTCTCGACGGCAGCAACCCTTCGCTGCTGGTGCGCTTCGACGACCGCGAGCGTCGAGGCTATCGCTCGGATTTCTCGACCGATGGAAAGACTATCTATGTCACCGTCGGCAAGCACGAAGCCGATATCTGGGTAATGGATCTGAAGAAGAAGTAAGCGTCGAGGCCGATCGAAACGAAAATGATGTTGGCGAAGTGTCCGGGGAATAGCTGCCCGCAGCCATCGGCCATAAAGCCGACGGCCCCGGGCAGGTAGTCTTCAGTTGCCGTTGTCGTTCACTACTTCGGACTACCGAGGAAGAGTTGGAACGGGCCTTCCCCGTGTAGCTGAATCACTGTGACGTCGCGCCCCGCGCCACCATAGTGCGGGTGCCGCCCTGGTATATAGATGAAATCCCCAGGCGCGTAAGTACGAACCGCGTTCCAGTCGGCGCTGTTCCCCATGCCGAGCATGAACGTGCCCGACACTACCGTCAGATGCTCGCCACCCGGATGCCAGTGAACGGGGAATTTGTATCCGGCGGGGAACTGGAGACGGAGGGTGTAATCGCCCTTCTTACCGGGATCGCCGTGCAGTACCGCGAGCTTCATCCCGGGATCGAAGCCGGGCGACGGGAAGTCGCTCCAGGCGAGACCGCTCGCCGCCAGCAGCTGCATGTCGGCCAAGTCCATCGGCGCCGAGCTCGCTGCCGCGGTCGGAAATGGCGTCGAACTGACCGTGGCATCGGTCGCGACACGCCATTGTCCGTCGATCTTGTGCCAGATCGTCGTATAGTTGCCGCCATCGGTGACTCTTCCCTGAGGGCCGGTGTACCCGAGGTTCCAGGTTCCGGTCTCGGTCGCAACGGTGGGACTGGCTACATCGATTGTTGTGGGCGTCCACGTCAGCGACAAACCGGGCAGGCCGACGAGCCCAGCGTACGCGGAGCGAATCGCTGACGAGCCCGTTGCCGACGGGGCGTTCGAGTTCATCACCACCGCGTCGGGCGCGTGCAAGCTTACGATCTTGTCTACATCGCGGGCGGCGATCGCGCGCTGCCAATCGGCTCCGAGGGCGCGTATGGTTTGCTCCTCGCTCGCCCGGTTCACCGTCGCGGGGGCGCATGCCACACCTGTGAGCACTCCCAGCACGATTGCGAGTTGCATTCGGCGTGTCTTTCTCATTCCGCACCTCCTCGGCACGTTGACGTTCTGAGTCCAGGAGAAAACATCGGTGACCGAGCTTAGAGCCATCCAAGAGCGCCGTCAAGATTCGTCGCTCGCGGGGTGCGGGAGATCCAGGATGCGCCGCGGAACTCATGACGCGGCTCTGTCGCGGACAGGGAAGGGCGAGATACCTTAACTCGCGGGGAAAATCTCCGTCTCACACCTTCACACCATCGAGGGTCAAATGTCGAGAGTCGCGCAATCGCTTGAAGTGAAGTGCTCCGCCGAAAGCATGATGGATTACATAATCGACGTCACCAACCACCCAGCTTTCATCGGTCCGCTCAAGTCCGTCACCAACATCAAGGGCGATGTGAAGAAACCGGGAACGAGCTGGGACTGGGTCTACAGCCTGAGTGGTGTCGAGCTCTCGGGAAAGGCCGAGACGGTGCGCTTCGTTCCGGGAAAGGAGTTCGTGTACAAGACCACGACCGGCGCAAAGAGTACCTTCACGTATCGCGCCGATTCCGCGGGGGCGAAAACGAAGCTCAGCCTCAATGTCGAGTACGAAGTCCCCACCAACGCACTCGGCAAGCTGAAAG
>DASZZU010000047.1:0-3712 GCA_035544855.1 Gemmatimonadaceae bacterium
TGCGAATCGTCGCGCTACGTGCGCGAACACCTTACGTGGATCTGCGGCGACCGAATCGGGAAGAGAGTCATGGAGAATCGCGATCAGGCCCGTGCCGGTGTATTCGGGATAGACATCGATCGCATTGGTGCGAAGCGCGCCGAAGGCTATTTCGGTGGCGCCCAGTCCGGGCCGGCGGTCTACGGAAAAGCCGTGAGACTCGAGCAGCTGCGAGAACATCTCACACAGCAGGTAGGATTCGCCGAATGGCTTGGACGCAACGACGATCTGCTGATCGCCCGCCCCCGGACGTGTCGGCTGCGACTGCGCTTGAATCGGTCGCGCGAAGAGCGCGGTGATAACAAGCGCCCCGAGCTTCAGCGGCACGACTCCTCTCACGCTCGCAGTGCCTCGAGCCCGGCGCGAGCACGCTCGATCAGCCGCGCGACGTATTCCGACGCGGGGGCGGAAATCAGAGTCCGCATGGTGCCCCGCTGTTCGACTCGTCCTTTTCTCATCACGATTACTTCGTCAGCAAGACGTCCGGCTTCGGCCAGATCGTGCGTAACGAGGAGAGTCGTGACGGAGAGCTCGCGGCGCAACGTGTCGAACGCTTCCTGGAGATCGGCGCGCGAGATCGCGTCGAGCGCACCGAACGGCTCGTCGAGCAGCACGACACCGGGTCGCGCGGCGATGCTTCGCGCCAGGGCAACACGTTGACGCTGGCCACCTGACAACTCGTGTGGGAAGCGCGTCCCAAACTTCGCCGCTGGAAGTCCCACGAGCTCGAGCGCATACCGCGCCGCGTCAGCCGTGTCGCTCATTTGCTGCAGCGTCGGGACGAGAGCGACATTCCTCAGCACCCGCCAGTGCGGCAGAAGTCCGCCGTGCTGCTGCACGTAGCCGATTCCCCGTCGCAGCAAGACTGCGGGCTGGGATCGAACATCCTTCTCGCCCACTTTCACCTCGCCCCGCTCCGGCTCGACCAGGCGATTGAAACAGCGAAGCAGCGTGGTTTTGCCCGACCCGCTTTCTCCTACCAGCGCTACGGCATGACCAGCCGGAACGTCAATGCTTACATCGTCGAGCGCGATCACACTCCCGAAGTGATGCGAGACATTGCGCGCAGCCAGAGAGGTCGGCATGCGCATAAGAGTGATAGCGGCGTGGCTCAACCGCTATCACCCAACAATACGAGCTTGCATTCGCGAGGTTTCGGCGTATCTGTTGCGGTGATGATCTTCGTTGCAACGTACCGCTTTCAGGAATTCAAATGAGTCCCGCCAGCTCGAAGATACGACGCATCGGCTCTCAGGGCCTTCAGACTTTTGCCATCGGCCTCGGCTGCATGGGCATGTCGGAGTTCTACGGACCAAGCAATGAGAAGGAGTCGCTTGACACCATTCATCGCGCCCTCGAGCTCGGCATCAACATGCTCGACACCGCCGACATGTATGGGCCGTTCAAGAACGAGGAGCTGGTTGGCCTGGCGATCAAGGGAAAGCGCGATCGCGTGATCATCGCCACCAAGTTCGGGAACATGCGCGATCCCAACAACCGCGCATTCAGGGGAGTCAACGGTCGGCCGGAGTACGTGCGCGAGTCGTGCGAGGCATCGCTCAAGCGGCTCCGAGTCGACACCATCGACCTCTACTACCAGCATCGCGTTGACCCAAACACTCCGATCGAGGACACTGTCGGCGCGATGGCTGAGCTCGTGCGCGAGGGGAAGGTCCGCTACCTCGGCCTCTCTGAAGCATCAGTCAACACGATTCGACGCGCCCACAAAGTCCATCCGATCAGCGCAGTCCAGACCGAGTACTCGCTCTGGACGCGCGATCCCGAGGATGGAGTGCTCGACGCGCTGCGCCTCCTGGATATTGGCTTCGTTGCTTACAGTCCGCTCGGCCGCGGATTTCTGACCGGGCAGATCAAGCGAATCGAAGATCTGGCGCAGGACGATTTCAGGAGGCAGAACCCGCGCTTTCAGGGAGAGAATTTCAAGAAGAATCTCGAGCTGGTCGCGAATGTCGAGGAGATCGCGAAGGAGCACAAGTGTACGCCCGCGCAGCTCGCGTTGGCGTGGGTACTCGCTCAGGGAGACGACATCGTGCCGATTCCGGGCACCAGACATCCCGAGCGGGTCGAAGAGAATGTCGGTGCGCTGAACGTCGTGCTATCCGAAAATGATCTCCGACGGATCGACGCAGCGGCGCCAAAGGGTGCTGCCGCTGGTGAGCGTTACCCGGAAGGAGGGATGAAGAGCGTCAATCTGTAACACGGGCGGAGCAAGGCGTCGTTCTAGCGCCTACCGTCCGCGGCGACGCTGACGCGAGGCATTGTTACGCGAGCTTCCATTGCGGGAGCTGGGCTTACGGGTGTCTTGCGATGACCCGCTGCCATGACCTCGAGGCGTACCGCCCTGCCGAGCCGCTTTTGCTTTTGACCGCGCCCGCTCGTCTGCCTTCCTGCCCCGGATTGCTGCGATCCGCTCGCCGATAGGGATCTCGAGACGACCCTCCGGCCGCGCATTGTAATCGAAGTCGGGAATAGTGATCTGTGGCAGTCGCTTCCCAATCGCCTTCTCGATCTCGCGGAGATCGTTCTGTTCGTCCGGCGCGACGAAAGTGAAGGCATCGCCGACCTCGCCTGCGCGCGCCGTGCGTCCCACACGGTGGATGTAATCGTCTGGCGCCTGTGGTACATCGAAGTTGACGACGTGTCCAAGCGCCTCGATGTCGATCCCGCGAGCAGCTATGTCAGTCGCGACCAGAACTTTGTACTGACCATTCTTGAATCCTGCGAGTGCCGCGGTGCGCTGCCCTTGCGAGCGATTTCCATGAATCCGCTCCGCCTTGATGCCGCGTTTCACCAGCTGCTCGGCCAGACGGTTCGCGCGGTGCTTGGTGCGCGTGAAGACCAACGCCTGCGCCATTTCCCCACGATCGAGCAGTGCTAGCAGTAGATCCTTTTTCAGGTCCTGCTTCACCGGGTAGACAGCCTGCGTGATTCCGACCGCGGGCAGCGAGCGCCGGCCGAGATCGATCATCAACGGATTGTGCAGCATCTCCCTCGTGAGCGCGGCGATTGGCGGGGGCATCGTCGCGCTGAAGAGGAGCGTTTGACGCTTGGCCGGTACCAGCTTGAGAATGCGCTTGATGTCGGGGAGGAATCCCATGTCCAGCATTCGATCAGCTTCATCGAGCACCAGGAACTCGATGTTTTTGAGACTGGCGTAAGGTGAGTTGAGATGGTCGAGCAGCCGCCCTGGAGTAGCAATCAGAACATCGACGCCCGCGCGCATCGCATGCTCCTGCGGCGCCATGCCCACGCCGCCATAAATCGCCGCGGCGGTAATGGGTGTGTGAACCGCCATCGAATCGAGCGCGGTGAGAATCTGCGCGGCGAGCTCTCGCGTGGGCGTCACGACCAGCGCGCGGGTTTTCCCACGCGGCTTGCCGATTAGATGGTGGAGAATCGGCAGAACAAACGCGGCGGTCTTCCCGCTTCCGGTCATCGCGCAGGCGAGTACGTCGCGGCCCTCGAGTGCGGCTGGTATTGCCTCGGCTTGAATTGGAGTTGGTCGCTGGAAGCCCAGCTCTTTGAGACCTTTGTGGAGGCTGGGGTGGAGCTTTAATGAAGAGAACGGCAGAGTGGTGCCTGATTGATGGAGTGAGTGATCGCTGGGCTGAAAGGTACTACAGCCGGAATAGATAGCTGATCTTTCCGAAGA
>DASZZU010000048.1:0-1569 GCA_035544855.1 Gemmatimonadaceae bacterium
ATTTTCGGTCGCAAGCTCAATCCCAATGCCGAGCGGCGGCTTCGCCTGTCTCAGGCCCGCGCCGAAGAGACAATTATTCGCGGTCACGTCGACAACGCGCTCATGTTCGTGGACACCCTGGCCGAGGATCTTTCATTCGACCGCGCGATCGACACCTACATTCGGGTAATGGGGATTCCGGAGCCGCTCGCGAGCACGGTCGCGACTCGAGCGCTGGTGCATCTGGGGAGAGATCTCGTCCCGTTCCGCAGGCGGATGCAGCGCGAGGGAGAGGACGTCGCCGCAGAGAAGCCGCGGTTGAGGCTGGATGAGGCGTCGCGTGCCCAAGACATCAAGCGGGGGGCGTAGCTGGTCGAGTTCCCGCAAAGGGGAAAAATGCAACTAAAGACTACCTGCTCGGAGCTGACAGCTTGTTAGCTGATTGCTCCGGGCAGGTCGTCTTCTGTTCTCCCCACGTTGGCGCGGGTGTCCCTCAAGTCCGCGAGACTCGAGAGAAGTATCAGCGTCACTACAGCGGCCGACGTGACGCACCAGATGCATATGGCGTGTATCACCGCAAGCTCGAGGTAGGTGAGCCACGCCGAGAAGAGAACACCGATCGCTGCTTCGGCCACCAGCAGAATTGACACGAAGGGCTCGTTCTCGAAGCGAGGGATCGTTCCCACCAGCGAGATCACGAACACCTCGATGTAGAACAACAGCCCCCAGAGTGCGACTGGAAGGTGCAGGAACGTCGACCATTTGCTCGTGTTGACGGTCTCGCAAGACCCGATGCTGCAGCTCAGCTCGCCGATCACTCCGAGCTTGTAGAGCGTCAGGTAGAGGCTGATGAAGATCCCGGCCAGCGCCAGCGCGGCCACGATCATCCGCTTGGTCACTTCGTTTTCGTCGGCGGGGCTGCGGGTGCTCCATTCACCAGCGGCGAGCTGGTCGTCTTTGCGACCGAGTCGACGATGGCCTTCATGGCATCGTAGGAGGCCATGCCCCTGTAGAGCTTGTTCCCGATTATGAAGCTCGGGGTGGAATTGACGCCGCGTCTCAGTCCCTCAGCGAGGTTGGCACCGATCCGCTTCTGATATTTCCGAGCGTCGTAGCAGCTCTCCCACTTGGCGACGTCCAGACCTACTTCCTGGGCGTAGCGCTTGAAGAATGGCTTCGGGCTGTCGGTCGCCTCGCCGTTCCATTCATCCTGCGCCTGATAAAGGCGGTCGTGCATCGGCCAGAACTTTCCCTGCTCGTCCGCGCACGCTGCGGCATTCGAGGCAGCGAGAGTATTGCGATGCTGGGTCAGCGGAAAATCGAAGTAAGTGATGCTCGCCAACCCGGTGTCGATGATGCGGGTCCTCACGTCGGGCTCAGTCACCACGGAAAAGCGCGCGCACCCCGGACACTCGAAATCGGCAAACTCGAGAATTTTCACGGGGGCATCGACTTTGCCCATCAGATATCCCCGAGAGGGGCCGGCGTTGGTGGTGTCCGCAGTCTGAATGACGTCTGTCGGACCGCCCTTCGGCTTGATTGCGACGTAAGAGAGCGCAGCAACCCCAACGAGCACGATAGCGCCAAGTA
>DASZZU010000049.1:0-2006 GCA_035544855.1 Gemmatimonadaceae bacterium
ACTTCGCTCGTCACACCCGGCTCTAGAGAGAGCGTTGTGATCCCGGCGGTGATGTTCACCTCGACCGTCTTCGGCAGCTTCGAGATGTTTACGAGAATGGGCGGGTTTGAATTGTCCTTCGGCGGAGCAGTCACGCGCGAAGGTAAAGGGGATGAGTTATGGCTCTCGTGCGGAGAAACTTGCGCGACTAGAGAGCCAGACAATGTCAGCAGAGCGACGAGCGAAAGTCGGTGCGCCATTCCTTGCCTCCCGGTTTGCGACGCGCGCCAATATCGGGAGGTCTGGCCATTCGTGCAAGAGAGTCTCGAGAGCGGCGAAGTTGATGATACGACAAGTATTTTTGGTTACGCCTCATGAGATGACCCCGGCGAAGACGCCGGAGTCAACATTGCCACCTGTCAACACGACTGCGACGGTCTTCCCGCGCATTGATTCCTTGTCCTGCATCAACGCCGCGAGGGAGGCGGCACCCGCGCCCTCTGCCAAGTTATGCGTGTCAGAAAACAGAGCGCGCATCGCTGCCTTCACTTCGTCGTCGCGTACCTGGACTACGCGCTCCACTCCACGTCGAGCAATCGCCAGCGCCGACTTATCAGGAGTCCTGCACGCCATGCCATCAGCGATTGCCGTAGTTACCTCGTGTGAGACTGGCTCGCCTCGCTCATACGACAAAGCGAACGCGGGAGCTCCCGCGGAAACTACGGCGACGACTTGCGTGCGGAGCCCAAGCGCGTCTCTCGCCGCGACGACGCCGCAGACGCCGCTTCCCATTCCAACCGGTACGTAAACGGTATCGATGTCGGGAACGGCTTTGAACAACTCGAGGGCGTAGGTCCCGACCCCGCAAACCAGCAATGGATGAAATGACGGGAATCTGTGCCAGCCGCGTTTTTTTGCGATCTCGTCGGCGATCTCGGCGGCGGCCTGAAAGTCGTGTCCGTCCTCGATGACTTCTACGCCGAGCGCGCGCATGGCCGCGTTTTTATCGACGCTGTTGCCGTGCGGGACTACGACAGCAGCCGCGACACCGTATTGGCGGGCCGCATATCCTATCGATTGGCCGTGATTGCCCCTCGTTGCTGAAACGACGCCGGCTGGCTTTTTCCCTTTGCGCAGAAGACGGTCGAGGTAGACGAGACCGCCGCGCACCTTGAATGCTCCCGTCGGCGCGTGATTCTCGTGCTTCACCCAGACGGTTGTCCCGCATCTTTCCTCCAGCAGTGGCCAACGGTACTGCGGGGTGGCGGGCATCGACTGATAGATCAGAGCAGCGGCAGCCTCCAACTCTTCGAACGTGGGCTGCCGCTCGCCGGCAATCATCGTGGAAACGCTGCGTCCTGGATCGTGGAGGGTTGTTCCGAGTGACGTTTCGTTGACGGAGTAAGTCTGGCGGCCCTCGTCACCGTATCCCGAACGGCGGTGCGGATGCGCTCGAACTGTCTCGAAGCGATCCAGTCCGGCGGCGCCATCCACGATCCGCCGCATGCCACGACGTTCTTGAGGGCGAGATAGCTCTCGAAGTTGGCGCCGGTGACGCCTCCGCTAGGATTGAACTCGACGCCGACGAACGGTCCCGACAACAGCTCCAGGTACGCGACGCCGCCGAGCGTCTCGATCGGCCACAGCTTGAGCAGCTTGAGCCCTGCTTCGAGCGCGGCTTCGATCTCGGTTGCGGTGGCGACGCCCGGATAAACGGGGACATTGTGCTCGAGACAATAGTCGACGACGGCGCGATTGAAGCCCGGCGAGACGACGAAGTGCGCTCCGGCTTCCCGTGCCTGCGCGGCCTGGGTGGCGTTGAGTACGGTGCCGGCCCCGGCGAACATCTCAGGCTGCTCCTGCGTGATGCGACGCAGTGCATCCAAAGCCGCCGGAGTGCGAAGAGTGATCTCGGCGATCGGCAGCCCGCCGGCCAGCAGTGCGCTCGCTAGCGGCACGGCATTTTTCGGGTCTTCGATTCTAATGACTGGAATGATGCGCCAGCGCCGGAGCGCTTCGGTCATCAT
>DASZZU010000050.1:0-3536 GCA_035544855.1 Gemmatimonadaceae bacterium
CTCTCAGTACGTTTCGAATCTAGCCCGTAGCCACCGAGCTGCTCCGCCCACTGCCCCTGGCAGGTAGTCTTCAGTTGCAGTTTTTATCGGCGGGCTCTCCACTCCGGCTCCAGAATCGAATAGACCGCCAGGGTCTCATAGCGATCCCATTTGATCGCCCAGTCGCGCTCCACACCTTCCGGCTGCATCCCGAGCTTCCGCATGATCTGCCCCGAGGCGGGATTGCGCACGAAGTGACGCGCCTCGATCCGGTGCATGCCGAGGAGCTCGAATCCGAAGTCGAGGAGTCTCTGGCTCGACTCGGTGGCGTATCCATTGTTCCAGCGGTCGCGAGCGATCCAGTAGCCGAGCTCCGCGCGCCGGTGCTCGCGCTTGATCATGAGACTGATCGCGCCGACCAGCTTGCCCGTTTTTGTCTCGACGATCGCGAAGGTCGCGTTTGTGCCATCGGCCCAGGCAGGCGGGTGACTTTCGATCCACGCCGTGGCGGCGCCGACCGGGTAAGGGTGCGGGATGTTGAGCGTGGTGTCCGCAATCTCGCGCATGCCCGCGAGCCGCTCGACATCCCACGCATCGTCCAGCGCGAATGGTCGGAGGGTGAGGCGCTCGGTGGTGAGGGTGGGTTGGTCTTGCATAAGGAGAAACTAAAAGAAGACTACACTCGAGCGCGCGTTCATCACGCATTACTACTATATATTTCGCCTGACAGATGACTCATCCGATTCCAGACATCACGATCATCGGCGGAGGTCCGACTGGGCTGTTCGCCTCTTTTTATACGGGCATGCGGGGGGCGACGGCGCAAATCGTCGACGCCCTACCGGAGCTCGGTGGACAGCTCACCGCGCTCTATCCCGAGAAGTACATCTTCGACGTCGGCGGATTCGCCAAGATACTGGCGAAGGATCTGGTCAAAGCGATGAGAGAACAGGCCGACCAGTTCCACTTCAAGTCGCACCTCAATCAGAACGTCACGGCGCTCGAACGGAATGACGACCACTTCGTGCTCGTTACGGAGACCGACCGTTTCCCAACTCGTTCGATCGTCATCGCTGCCGGTATCGGCGCCTTCTCCCCTCGACGCCTCCCGCAGGTATGCGCGGAGCCGTGGTACGGACGCGGGATCTTCGATCGAGTGTCGAACCCCGACGAGTTCCGGGGTCAGCGCATTGTGATTATCGGCGGCGGAGACTCGGCGTTCGACTGGGCGCAGCAGCTACGTGACCGGGCGAAGGCGGTGACACTGGTGCATCGGAGCGACAAGTATCGAGCTCACGGAGCGACCATTGCTGATGTGCAAGCCGCCGCGACCGCCGGGCGCACGACTCTGCTTCCATTTCACGAGCTGCACGACGTGCTCTCTCAAGGCGAACGGCTCACCGGCGTCACAGTGCGCGATGTGAAAGCGAAGACTACACGCGACATCGACGCCGACGTGATTCTTCCAATGCTCGGATTCCATAGTGACATCGGTGCGGTCGCGGACTGGGGCCTGAACTGCGAGAAGGACGAGATCGTCGTGAACAGTCTGATGGAAACCGGGCGGCCCGGGATTTATGCCGCCGGCGACATCACAACTTATCCGGGGAAGCTGAAGCTGATCGCGACGGGATTCGGCGAGGCGGCCACCGCGGTCAACCAGGCTGTGCACTGGATTTATCCCGAGAAGAAGGTCAACCCGGGACATAGCTCCAACATGGCGATCTTCGGGCAAAAGGACGACTAGCTCGGCTCGTCCAGCGCGCCGGTCGTCTGGATCGCGTGAGACCGCCGCTCCTCGGTCGCCGCGCGTACGCAAAGGATCCAGGTCAGGGTCGCAGTGCCGATCGTCACGCCCATGTCAGCGATGTTGAAGGTCCAGAATCGGTGCGCGCCGAGCCCAATGTCGATGAAGTCCACCACGCCGCGCGGCGAGCGGATTCTGTCGATAAGATTGCCGACGGCGCCGCCGCAGATGAGCGCGAGCGAGGCGAGCTGGAGCTTGTCGTCGGGCGAGGTGTGCCTGTACATGTATGCGAGGACAAAGAGCGTCGCGATCGAGAGGAGCGTGAACCACCAGCGGGATGAAGGGCCGAGCGAGAGACTCATCGCGCCGCCGGAATTGAACGCGAGAGTGAATCGAAGAACGTCGTCGATGACGCTTCGCGGCACGTAGGGGGTCAGCGCGGTGAGGGCCAATCGCTTGGTCGCGAGGTCCACCAGCACGATCGAGAGAAAGATCGTCCAGAATCTATTGGCTCTTTGCGGCATGAATCTCGTTGGGGTGTTTCATCCCTACGGCGGAAGGCAGGATCGCGTTTCGCCGTGAAGGCCGTTAGGAGCATTATAGATTCCAGTACGCGAAACTCCAATCGACGAGGCGAACGAGCAGAATGGCGAGACAGACCCGGGGGCGGGGGCGGACCAAGAGTCCTCTTCACTATCACCTGATCGGAATTGGCGGCAGCGCGATGGCATCGCTCGCTGGCCTGCTGAAAGCGGCGGGTCACAAGGTGACGGGCTCGGATGAAAACGTATATCCGCCCATGTCCACTGGCCTCCAGGAGATGGGGATCGCGTACAATCAGGGATATCGGCCGGAGAATCTTTCGTCGAACCCCGACATTGTCGTGGTGGGCAACGTGATCTCGAGAGGGAATCCGGAGCTCGAGGAGGTGTTGATCCGGAAGCTCCGATACACTTCCGCTGCCGCTACCATAAAAGAGGAGTTCATCTGGGGCCGCCACTCGATGGCGGTGGCGGGCACACACGGGAAGACGACGACCACATCGCTGCTGGCGTGGGCGCTGGAATCGGCGGGACTCAACCCGAGCTTTCTGATTGGAGGGGTCGCCGAGAATTTTGGCACGTCCTATAGGCTTACGGGCTCGCATTATTTCGTGATCGAAGCGGATGAGTACGACACAGCGTACTTCGACAAGGGTCCGAAGATGTGGCACTACCTCCCGGACACGGCGATCGTCAACAACATCGAGTTCGATCACGCCGACATCTACCGGGACGAAGAGGCTTACAAGTTCGCGTTCGCGCGCTTCATCAATCTTATTCCGAAGAACGGAGTGCTTGTCGCCGGCTGGGATTCGCCGATCATGCGGGAGCTCGCTCCAAAATCCTTTGCACCAGTCGAATCCTTCGTCTATGGTGACACGACCCCCCCGCCCTCCGGTCAACCGCACTGGCACGCGCGCGACGTGCAGTTCAGCGAAAGCGGGACGATCTTCCGCGCATTTCGCTCGGACGCTGAATGGGGCAGGGTCGAGACGCCGCTCGCCGGCGCGTTCAACGTGCGGAACGTGCTTGCTGTTATCGCCGCGGCCGAAGCGATCAAGGCGGATCGGGACGGGGTGCGTCAGGGATTGAAGACCTTCACCAGTGTGAAGCGGCGCATGGAGGTTCGTGGCGAGATTCGCGGCGTCGCCGTGATCGACGATTTCGCGCACCATCCAACCGCCGTTCGCGAAACGATCGATGCGATCCGCCAGAAATATTCGGGGCGGCGAATCGTGGCGGTCTTCGAGCCGCGCAGCTACACGTCG
>DASZZU010000051.1:0-13305 GCA_035544855.1 Gemmatimonadaceae bacterium
GTCGGCGCGTGGAAGCCGTAGTCCATCAGCCGCTTCGCGATGTCCTCCACCTCGACGCCACTGGACTGCTTCACCACGCGCGTATCGACAATGCACTCGTGCGCCACAGTTCCGTGCGAGCCCTTGTACAACACCGGGAAATGCGGCTCGAGCCGCTTCGCGATGTAGTTCGCGTTCAGTATCGCGATTTTCGTCGCGTACTCCAGCCCCCGGCCCCCCATCAGCTTGATGTAGGCGTGCGAGATCGGAAGAATGCTCGCGCTGCCCCATGGCGCCGCTGAAACGGCTCCAACCTCGTCGCGTCCATTGAGCTTCACCACCGGATGCCCGGGCAGGAACCGCACGAGATGCTTGGCGACACCGATCGGCCCCATTCCCGGACCGCCGCCCCCGTGCGGAATGCAGAATGTCTTGTGGAGATTCAGGTGACACACGTCGGCGCCGATGTCTCCGGGCCGGCACAAGCCGACCATCGCGTTCATGTTCGCGCCGTCCATGTACACCTGCCCACCGTACTTGTGGACGATGTCGCAGACCTCGACGATTGATTCCTCGAACACCCCGTGGGTCGATGGATAGGTGACCATCAGCGCGGCGAGGTGTAGCCCGTGCTCCTCCGCCTTCGAACGCAGATCGGCGACATCGATGTTTCCACGCTCATCGGTCTTCACCACCACGACTTTCATGCCGGCCATCACCGCGCTAGCCGGGTTCGTCCCGTGCGCCGACTGCGGGATGAGGCACACGTTGCGGTGCGCCTCGTTACGCGACGCATGATAGGCGTGAATCACGAGCAGCCCCGCGTATTCTCCCTGCGATCCGGCATTCGGCTGCAATGAGACCGCCACAAAACCGGTGATCTCCGCCAGCGCCCGCTCGAGCTCGTCGAACAGCCGCCGGTATCCTTCGGTCTGGTCGAGCGGTGCGAACGGATGGATCTTCGCAAATCCCGGCCACGTAATCGGCATCATCTCCGCGGTTGCGTTCAGCTTCATCGTGCACGAGCCGAGCGGAATCATGGAGTGAACGAGAGACAGATCGCGCGACTGCAGCTTGTTCATGTACCGCAGCATCTCCGTCTCGGCGTGATGCTTGTTGAAGACCGGGTGCGTGAGGAACGGAGTCGTCCGGTTGAATCGCTCGTCGTAGCGGAAGTCCGCGGCCGACACTACGTCGTCGAGCGTGAAGCCGGGTTCCTTCCCGCCATTGAACGCGGCAAAAAGGTTTTCGATGTCCTCGTTGCTCGCGGTCTCGTCGAGCGCGATGACGATACTCCTGTCCTCCATTGCGCGAAGATTGATCCGCCGGTTGCGCGCTTCGTCCAGGATGGCTTGCGGGCTTCGCTTCCCCAGCGCGACGCGAATGGTGTCGAAGTAATCGTCGTTGACGATGGTGAAGCCGAGTCTGCGCAGTCCCTCCGCGAGCGCGGTCGTGAATCCGTGGAGTCGTTTTGCGATGCGCGTCAGTCCCTGTGGCCCGTGATACACCGCGTACATGCTCGCCACCACAGCCAGCAGCACCTGCGCCGTGCACACGTTGCTCGTCGCCTTCTCGCGGCGTATGTGCTGCTCTCTCGTCTGCAGCGCCATCCTCAGCGCGGGCTTGCCGTCCGCATCGCGGGAGACGCCGATGATGCGTCCGGGGAGTTGCCGCTTGAACTCGTCCTTCGTCGCGAAGTACGCCGCGTGCGGGCCGCCGTATCCGAGCGGGACGCCGAAGCGCTGACTGTTGCCGACGACAACGTCGGCACCCCATTCGCCGGGGGGCGTCAGCAGCACGAGACTCAGCAGATCCGCGGCTACCGTCACCAGCGCGTCTGCCGCGTGTATCCGCTCGCACGTCTTCGTGTAGTCGATGACCGCCCCGTCGGTCGCCGGATACTGTATCAGTGCACCAAATACATCGGCGCCGATCTCGAAATCCTCATAGCTCGACACGCGCACGGTGATTCCGCGGACGCTGGCGCGGGTCTTCACCACATCGATCGTCTGCGGATGACACTCCGAAGCGACGAGAAATACTTCCTTCCCCGGTTTTCCCTTGAGCGCGTAGCTCATCGTCATCGCTTCAGCCGCGGCTGTCGCCTCATCAAGAAGAGAAGCATTCGCGATCTCCAGTCCGGTGAGATCGATCACCATCGTCTGGAAATTGAGCAGCGCTTCAAGCCGTCCCTGCGCAATTTCGGCCTGGTACGGCGTATAAGCCGTGTACCAGCCGGGGTTCTCGATGATGTTCCGCTGAATCACCGGCGGGGTCACGCAATCCGAGTAGCCCATGCCGATGAACGAGCGGAAGACATGGTTCTTGGCCGCCAGCGCGCGGAAGTAGGCAAGAACTTCCGGCTCTGTCATTCCTGTCGGCAGATCGAGCCCGCCGCGCAATCGGATCTTCGCCGGAACCGTCGCGTCAATGAGAGCGTCGAGCGACGCAAAGCCGAGAGTTTTCAGCATCTCGGCTACGTCACGGTCGTCGGGTCCTACATGTCGTGGAACGAAGGATTCAGCAGGAGGGATAGCTGCTTCGACCTGCTTGATTGTAGTGCTCATAAGAGTGACAATTTAACACTCTATGCACTCCCGGCGAAGTTACGGACGCTGGCGACTTCTCATCGCGCCGCCACGCTCGGGCGCCGAGAACATGGCGCGCGACACGGCATTGCAGGCTCGCGCGGCGGAGACGTCAGAGACCGTGTTCAGCATCTACTCGTGGGCGCGGCCAACGCTCTCATTCGGCAGACACCAGCCCGCGACGGGCCTCTACGACCTCGAGAGAATTCACGCCGCTGGGGTGGATGTAGTGCGGAGACCGACCGGTGGGCGCGCGATTCTACACAACCGCGAAGTCACCTACAGCGTTACAGCTCCCCTCGAGGACGCGGAACGTCTGCGTGAGACATATTCCCGGATCAACCGCATTCTGCTCGACGGGCTGGCGCGATTGGGTGTCATCGCGGGGCTCGCCTCTCCAACCGAGCGCGCGCCGACGCCAGGCATTCGGCCGTGCTTCCAAACGCCGGGCGAGGGCGAGCTGGTCGCGCACGGCGGCAAACTCGTAGGCAGCGCGCAGTGGCGCGACGAAGGAGCGTTGTTGCAGCACGGCTCCATCCTCGTCGAAGATGACCAGTCTTCGCTTCCCTCCTTTGCGGCCGGCGCCGCCAAGGGATCGAGCGACTCGATCGCATCGCCGGCAACGCTCACAGCTCTACTGGGTCGCGCGCCGGACGCAGCTGAAGTAGCGAGCGCGATGTTCGACGCCGTTCGATCGCTCGAGGATGCGGACGCGAGCGAGTTCACTGAAGACGAAATCCGCGCGGAAGCCTTGCAACACTTACCGCGCTTTCTCGACGAGGAATGGACATGGCGACGATGAAGCACATTCGGCTCCTTTGCGTTCTGGCGCTGTTCGCCTGTGCGGGATCCGAATCGACTTCTGCAAGGAGCTCAGGCGGCACGCTGGCAATTTCCACCGGCGGCGACCCCGACGTTCTCATTCCGTCGCTTGTTTCCACGGTCCAGGCAGCGCAAATAGCCGATCTCATCTACGATCGACTGGCGGAGATCGGCGATTCGCTCAACATCGTGAACGACGCCGGCTTCACGCCGCGCCTCGCTGATCATTGGAGCTGGAGCCCGGACTCATTGAGCATCGCGTTCCACATCAATCCGCGCGCCAAATGGCACGATGGGCAACCAGTAAAATCGAGCGACGTCCGATTCACCTTGCAAAGCACCACAGACTCGACGCTCGGCTCACCAGTCGCCGCGCTCATCACCAACATCGATTCAGTCAGCACGCCTGATTCCGCGACTGCCGTTTTCTGGTTCCACCAGCGGGCGCCGCAGCAATTCTACGACGCTACCTACCAGATGCCGATCATGCCCGAGCACGTCTGGAAAGGAATCGCGCCCGCTGCATGGAGAGCTTCGGAAGCTGCGAAGCATCCGATCGGATCGGGACGATTCAGATTCGTGCGCTGGACACCCCGCACGGCCGTCGAGGTGGCAGCGGATACAGCCAACTATCGTGGCGCGCCGAAGCTCAGTCGCGTGATTTGGAGCATCGCCCCGGATTTCAACACCGCACTCACGAGATTCCAGAGCGGCGAGACGGACTTCTTCGAGGTGCTGCGGCCGGAGAACGTCAAGGAAGTGGCCAAACATCCAGACCTGCGAGTGAAATCGTATCGCGGGCTCGCCTATCTGTTCGCTCAATTCAATCTCCGCGATCCCGCCAATCACGCGCGACCGCATCCAATCTTCGGCGACCGCGAGCTTCGCCGCGCCCTGACGATGGCGACGGATCGCGCGACCATCGTCCGCAGCGTGTACGACACTCTCGCGCTCCCCGCGCTCGGTCCCACGGTACGGGCGTACCCGACGACTGACCCCAACCTCCCGCAGATTCCCTTCGCTCTTGCTCGGGCAAGACAGATTCTCGACTCACTCGGGTGGCGCGCTACGAGGAGTGATGGAATGCGCTCGCGCAACGGACGTCCGCTGCAGTTCACGCTCTCAGTTCCGAGCACGAGCAAGGTGCGCGTTCGATTGGCTGTCCTCATCCAGGAGCAGCTGCGCCAGGCCGGCGTCAAGGTTGATGTCGAACAACTCGACTTCCCGGTGCTCGTGGAGAAGGAGAGAAAGCGCGCCTTCGACGCCGCAATCGGACAATGGAACACTCAGCCGAGTCCCGGCGCCGTTCGCGGATCGTGGGGAACGGCAGGCTCGCGCGCGTCGAGCGGCAACAACTACAGCTCGTACGAGAATCCGGTGTTCGACGCCTACGTCGACAGCTCTCTCGCCTCGTTCGATCCGGCCGCGCGGAAGTCGTATTTCACGAAAGCATACGAGACGATCATCCAGGATGCGCCGGCGATCTGGCTGGCCGAGCCAACTCCGACGGTTGGGTACAACGCACGTCTGCATCTCGCGCCGCTGAGATCAGACGCCTGGTGGGCGCACATCGCGGATTGGTGGATACCCGCCGACAAGCGCATCCCTCGCGACAACGCACCTCTTGCGACGGCTGCGCCACCTGCCGCGCCGGCCGGTCAGAAAACCCCGTAGCGGGTGCTCCGTTACCTCGCGCGACGGCTCGCGCAGGCCGCAGTAATCGTCGCCTTCGTCGCGGCGATCAGCTTCGCGCTCATCCATCTCGCGCCGGGCGATCCCTTCAGCGGCGTGATGGACAACCCGAACGTGAGCGAGCGCGTGCGTCAAACTCTCCGCGCGCAATACGGGCTCGATAAGCCACTCCCCGAACAGTTCGTGCGTTACATCGGCCAGCTCGCGCGCGGTGATCTCGGGTGGTCCTTCTCGCACGATCGACCGGTGCTCGAGGTTCTCGCCACCGCCCTGCCGAACACCGTGCTGCTGATGGGGGTCGCGCTCGTTGGAAGCTTTGCGCTCGGAATTCTCATAGCGCTGATTCAGGTCGCCAAACGGGGATCCGCCACTGATCACGCATTGAGTGGAGTCACTCTGCTCTTGTTCTCGATGCCTGATTTCTGGCTCGCCATCCTGGCGCTGCTCACGTTCACTTACTGGCTGCCAATCTTCCCGGTCGGGGGCGCGGTGGACGCCGTGATGCACGAGTACATGGGATTGGGCGCGCGCATCGTCGACCGACTGCGACATCTGACGCTGCCGGCGTTGACGCTTACCGTTCTCGCCGCCGGCGGGGTTGCGCGCTACCAGAGAGCCGCACTGCTCGACGTCCTCCCCTCCGACTACATTCGCACCGCCCGGCTCAAAGGGCTGAGCGAGCGCGAGATCCTGCGCCGTCACGCGCTTCGCAACGCCCTGCTCCCGATAATCAGCCTCATCGGCCTGTCGTTTCCCGCGCTCCTTACCGGAGCATTTTTCATCGAGAAGATTTTTGCCTGGCCGGGGATGGGGCTCGCCGTGATCAATGCCATCGGCACCAGAGACTATCCCCTCGTGGTAGGTGGGGTAATCATCGGCAGCATCATGGTGACGCTGGGCAGTCTTCTCGCCGACATGCTATATGCCTTGGCAGATCCAAGACTCCGCGGTCGCTAGTCTTCCGCGGCCGCGCGAATCCGCGTTTGCCGTCGGCTTGCGCCGCATACTGCGCACGCCGTCGTCGCGCGTCGCTCTGGTCATTCTTGGAATCATCGTCCTCGTCGGACTTCTCGCGCCATTCATCGCGCCGTACGACCCGGCTGCGCAGCCTGACATTGTCGCGCTCAAGAGCCTTCCTCCATCCCTCGCGCATCCCTTCGGAACGGATCCGTACAGCCGCGACGTGCTGAGCCGAGTGATTTACGGCGCACGGTTGTCGCTCGCGATCGGACTTCTTGCGACGCTGGTCAGTCTCACTCTTGGCGTCGCGTACGGGGCGATCGCGGGTTACGCCGGGGGGGTAGGGGACGCCGTCATGATGCGCGTGCTCGACGCTTTCCTCGCGATCCCGCGGCTTCTCCTCCTCCTGGGGATTCTGGTCGCGTGGCCGCAGCTCTCGATCGGCGCGCTGATTCTCTTCCTCGGACTCACCGGCTGGTTCGGCCTCAGTCGCATCGTCAGAGGTCAGGTTCTTGCGTTGAAGCACGCGGAATTCGTCACCGCCGCGCAGGCACTGGGCGCTAGCCGGAGACGAATTCTGGTGAGGCACCTGCTTCCGAATCTGATCTCCCCAATCGTCGTTGCGGCAACAGTCGGCGTCGCCCACGTTATCGTCCTCGAAGCCGGACTTTCCTATCTGGGCATCGGCGTGCCGCAACCGCTGGCGAGCTGGGGGAACATCATTCAGGACGGCGCCGACCAGGTTGCAGCCTTGTGGTGGATGTCACTCTTTCCCGGTCTCTTCATGGTCCTTACGGTGATGACGCTGAACATCCTTGGTGAAGCGCTGCGCGACGCGTACGATCGCCGCTGACGATCGATGATGCCTCCACTTCTCTCGATTCGCGATCTCAGGACGTACTTCTACACTGAAGCGGGCGTCGCTCGCTCGGTGGATGGCGTGTCGTTCAACATCGGTGCTGGAGAAACGGTGGGAATTGTCGGAGAGTCGGGCTGCGGAAAATCCGTAACCGCTCTCTCGATTCTCCGGTTGATCCAGCCGCCTGGACGCATTGAGCCCGGCAGCCGCATCGAGTTCGAGGGACGAGATATCGTCACCCTGAGGGACGAAGAGATCCGCGACATTCGTGGCAACCGCATCTCGATGATCTTCCAGGAGCCGATGTCCGCGCTCAACCCGGTTTTCACGGTCGGCGATCAGGTCGCTGAGGTCGCGCGCGTCCACGCCCGCATGAGCAAGAAGGACGCGTGGGAGCGCGCGGTCGAGATGCTCGCGCTCACTGGAATCCCCGCCGCCGACGAGCGCGCGAAGCAGTACCCGCATCAGTTGTCGGGTGGCATGCGCCAACGCGTTCTCATTGCGATGGCACTCATGATGAAGCCCGCGCTCATCATCGCGGACGAGCCGACCACCGCGCTCGACGTGACCATCCAGGCCCAGATCCTCGAGCTGCTCGTCGATCTCCAGAAAAAGATCGGCACCTCGATTCTCATGATCACCCACGATCTGGGTGTTATCGCCGAGACGACTTCGCGTGTGATCGTGATGTACGCTGGGGAAATTGTGGAAGAGGCAGCAGTCGACGAGCTCTTCGCCAAGGCACACCACCCGTACACCGAAGGCCTGATTCATTCGATGCCCCACATCGGCCACGATCAGGAGCGCCTGAATGTCATTCCTGGAACGGTACCGGCCCCCACCGATTGGCCGCACGGCTGCCGATTCCGCGATCGTTGTCCCTATTCCTGGGATCTGTGCGAGCGCGAGCATCCACCGCTCTATCAGGTAGGTGTCGGCCACGCGTCGCGCTGTCACCTCGCGATCGAGCCGGAGCGCCGCGGCCATCCCCACCCGCCACTCGTGGTGGAAGAAGGAGTCGAGGCGGCATGAACGGAACGGAGCCGCTGGTCTCGGTACGGCACCTCAAGAAATCCTTCCCCATCAAGAAGGGCGTGTTCGCGCGCGAGGTTGGCGCGGTACAGGCCGTAAACGACGTCTCGTTCGACGTGGCGCGCGGCGAAACGCTGGGTGTCGTCGGCGAGTCAGGGTGCGGCAAGACCACCACCGGACGTACGATTCTCCGTCTCATCGAGCCGACGTCGGGAGAGATCAGGTTCGAAGGACGCGATGTGAATTCGATGGGAACCTCGGAACTCCGCGCGTTGAGACGCGAGATGCAGATCATCTTCCAGGATCCCGTCTCTTCACTCAATCCGCGCATGACTGTCGGAGCGATCATCCGCGAGGGGCTCACCATCCACCGGCTCGCGGAAGGCGCGGCAGCGGATGCGCGCGTGAGACAACTGCTGCAGGAAGTCGGGCTGCGTCCAGAATACGCCACGCGTTACCCCCACGAATTCTCCGGCGGGCAGCGTCAGCGCATCGGCATCGCCCGCGCACTGTCGGTCGAGCCCAAGTTCATCGTCTGCGACGAGCCGGTGTCCGCTCTGGACGTCTCGGTGCAGGCGCAGGTTATCAACCTGCTCGTTGATCTCCAGAGGGAGCACAATCTCACCTATATGTTCATCGCCCACGATCTCTCGGTCGTCGAGCACATCGCTGACCGGGTCGCGGTCATGTATCTGGGCAAAGTGGTAGAGCTCGCGACGGCGGAAGATCTGTATCGCGAGCCGACCATGCCGTACACGCAGGCGCTTCTCTCCGCCGTCCCGGTAGCCGACCCACGCGCGCGGAAGGAGCGGATCATTCTGCAGGGCGATGTTCCGTCGCCGGCAAATCCTCCGTCGGGATGTGTCTTCCATCCGCGCTGTCATCACCCCGCGAAGGACGAAGCCTGCGCCAGGATCGTCCCTCCCCTCGAGGAAAAGGCGCCCGGACACTTCGCTGCCTGCATCAAGCAGCCGCCGACGACGATCACCTGGGAGCAACAAAAGCAGGCCGGTGGCGTACATCCGCCTGAGCGGTATCTTCCCCTCGCGGCGGTTCACGCGTAGCGACCCTTACTCCTCCGACAATGGCCAGAGACTCAAGAGGCGTTTTCCAGCAGCCTTCGGCAGGTACAGTCACTCACGACGAGCCGCCACCGGGCATCGCGCGCGGCGCGAGCAACCACACGTTCTTCGGACATCCGGTAGGCCTCTCCACTCTCTTCTTCACCGAGATGTGGGAGCGCTTCTCGTACTACGGGATACGTCCGCTCCTCGTCCTCTTCATGACCGCCGCCATCACCAGCGGCGGTTTCGGCTTCGATCGTGAGACTGCTTCCTCAATCGTCGGCATCTACGCCGCGTGTGTCTATCTCGCATCGCTCCCTGGCGGCTGGATAGCGGACAGACTCCTCGGATTGCGTCGGGCCATCTGGTACGGTGGAATCCTCATTGCTCTGGGCCACCTCTCGATCGCGCTCTCGATCATCTTCGCGCACTCCGCGTTCTTCCTCGGGCTGATCCTCATCGTGCTCGGCACTGGATTGCTCAAGCCGAACATCTCGGCCATCGTCGGCGACCTCTATCCAGAGGGCGGATCGCGGCGCGATGCGGGATTCTCGATTTTCTACATGGGAATCAACATCGGCGCGCTCGTCGCTCCGCTCGTCACCGGCTATCTGGGCGAGAGAGTGGGCTGGCACCTCGGCTTCGGCGCCGCGGGCGTGGGCATGGTCATCGGACTCATCACCTACCGGCTCCGCGCCGACAAGACGCTCGGGAACATTGGCCTCGAGCCGTCTTCAACTGATCCGCGCGAGCACCGCAGAGTCAAGCTGTCTGTCGCAATCGGACTAGGCGTGATTGTGTTGCTGGTCGCCCTGACGATGGGTGGGATTGTTCACATCAATCCCGTTTCGCTGGCGCAGAAGATGACTTTTGTCATCGTCGGGTCGGCCCTGGCGTATTTCATCTATCTGTTCGTCGGTGGCGGACTGACCATCGAGGAAAAGAAGCGCGTCGTCATCATCATCCTTCTCTTCATCTTCGCGGCGATTTTCTGGTCCGCGTTCGAGCAGGCACCGACGTCGCTCAATCTTTTCGCGCGCGATTACACGAATAGAGTCGTGTTCGGCTGGGAGATGCCGACGCTGTGGCTCCAGGCTGCGAATTCGGTGTTCGTGATCGTTCTTGCTCCAGTGTTCGCTGCCCTCTGGATCGCCCTCGGGACACGTGGAAAGGATCCATCGAGCGTCGCGAAGTTTGCGTGGGGTTTGTTCTTCGCCGGACTTGGCTTCGTTGTGATGGTTGGGGCAGCGGATATCGTGATTCGGGGAGGCGGGAACATTCGCGTGTCTCCCTGGTGGCTCGTACTGAGCTATTTCTTCCAGACAATCGGCGAGCTGTCACTCAGTCCCGTTGGACTGAGCTCCATGACCAAGCTCGCGCCCTACAAGTTCAAGGGTCAGATGATGGGCGTGTGGTTCATGGCCGCCGCGCTGGGCAATCTGATCGCTGGTCTGGTCGGTGGCCACGTCGACCCCGAGAAGCTTCAGGAGATGCCCGCGCTCTTCCGACAGACGTCGCTCTCGCTCTTCGTCGCCGCGGCAGTGTGCGGACTTCTCGTGTTCCCCGTCCGAAGGATGATGCGTGGAGTGCCGGCGGGAGACCGGTGACAGGTGGTCGGGCACATTGCCCGTCACGTATTGAAGTACGTCTGGCTGTGCAAGATGTGTAGAGTCTGACGTCTCCTCTCTATCCACCATCCTAGAAATGAGGAGCGAATATGCGTCGGCGCTTAATTGTGATGGCTTTATCGATCTGCGCGTTGTCATCGACCTCGATCGCGCAAAGCCCTGCCCCTTCAGCCAAGGAACCGGAGTTGACGGCTAGCGGACGGGGAGAGACGCGACTCGCTCCGGACTACGCGTACGTGACGATCGGTGTGACGAGCCAGGCGCAGAATGCTGTTGATGCTGCTTCAGAGAATGCCCGGCGATTCGACTCAATCATAGGCGCGCTGCATTCCTTTGGATTAAACGATCGGCAGCTCCTTACTTCCCGATACAATCTCACGCAAAACTACGAGTACCCCAAGAACGCACCTCCAAAGCCTTCAGGCTTTGCGGCGAGAAGCACGATACGAGCGGAAGTTCGCCGGTTGGAGGACCTGGGAAAGCTCATCGATGCGTCGATCGCTGGCGGAGCCACGGAGGTGTCGGGCGTTCAGTTCCTGGCCTCCAACACAGACGACGCACGGCGTTCCGCTATGACAGAAGCAGTGCGACAGGCTCGCGCGGACGCCGATGCAATGGCGCGTGCTGCTGGTGGCACTCTCGGCCGGCTGATAGCGCTCAATTCTGGCGGGATCTCACAACCCATCTACAACATTCGCGAGAATGTGCAGCTCCAGAGCGTCGTGTTAACGTCAGCAGGCGCCCCCCCGACCAGCATCGTTCCTGGCGATCTCATTGTCACCGCGCAGGTCTTCGGCCGGTGGGAATTTGTCGCCGGCCTCTCCCGCTAACTGATTTCTACGGCCAGCTGAAAACCGAGGCGGGCACCGACCGCTCGCGACTGTTGAATACGTCGCGCGGCTCGAGGCGGAAGATTCGCGTGAAGTCTTTCACGACGAGCCGCACTTCGATCCCGCGACGTCGGTCTCCCTTTACCGGAAAGGCGAAATCCGCTCTGAACGTGCGACGCGACTGTGGCGGAGACGCCGCGAGTATGCTGAAGCCCGTCGATGCGTAGAGCGGAGTGTTGACTCCAAATGGCGAATCACCGACCCAGAGTTTTCCACCCTCCGCGAAGCCGGCCACCGCGATACTCGCGAACTCTTTGTACCGGCCGATCAGATAGCGATCCTCAACCCTTCCGATCAATCGTCTCCCGCCACCCACCTGAGCCGATCTGAATCCGCGTAGACCTCCGTCACGATCAGCAAAGGTTAGCTGGAAAGGAATCCGCTGCCTCCACCCTCCGCTCCACGTGAGATCGGACATAACTGTCTGTCTGTTGAACGGCTTCATATAGAGAGCGGCACGGCCATGGGCCAGAATACCGTCCCATTTGCCGGCCTGATCGCGCCGGCCCTCACCAGTAATTTCCAGCGCCGTATACGCAACCTGTGAAGCTGCGCCCGCATACAGGTTCGTCGAGCCGAACCAGTCGGCTTCCTTTCCGCGGAGAAATGTCACTCCCTTGCCAAGCAGCGTCGCGACCTCCATACCGGTGCGAAGGTCCTGAGTACCTTCCAGCGCATCGAATCCGCTTACACGCATGAAGTGGATGTTTCTCACACCCCATAGTCCGTTGAGCCGCGCAGTCTGACGCTTCGTGTACCGATTGATCAGCGCCTGACTTGTGTCCGGAGTAATGGTTGAGTCACCCACGATGACGGGCTGGGTGCCCGGATTCTCGTCTTCGAACGAAATCGATCCCCCCACCAGCGCGAGACGCCCCAGCGGCGGTCCAATTCGTATCACGCCGCCGATATCACTATAGGAGCGCTCGACCCGTAGTGAGACGGGGCCCGCGTTTGGTCTTCTAAAAGAGAAGTAACCGAGCGTATTCCCTGCGGTCGTTCGCCAGGAAATGCGCTGCAAGTCGGTGAGGAAGGGATGACTCGTCTCCATTCCCCAATCGCTTCCCAATTCACGCCGTCCGCCCTCCACCCGAAACTGATAGGGCCTGCCCATGAACTGGTAATCAACGACTTTGCCCCTGTAAGCATCCCGGAACCCCATTCCTGACCTCCACCCGCCTTCGGCGTGGATGGCTTTGCCCAGGAGATTGCCCTCGCCGAGTGTCAGCGACCGGAAATGCGGAGTCTTCGCGGTCACCGCTGCTCCCACGATCAGCGACACTTCGTCCACCGTCGTGACGTTGAGAATTACGCCGCCGTTTCCGTCCGCGTACGCGAGGACCGTCGCATCGGCGATGAATGGCTGCGCACGCAGAATGCGCTCCGACTCGCCCCGCCGCAGTTCGGTGCACGCATCGCCCTCGCGAAGCGCGAGATATCGCCGAATGATCCAATCCTTCGTGGTGACGTGCTCCCTGGCGGCGAAACGTCCGGCGCGCTGCCACATGTTATTTCCGTTGATCCGGAAGGGCGGGTTCCGATCGACGTCGATGCGACTGATGCGCTCCCCCTTGCAGGTCACGGGCGGGGCACTCAGACTTTGAGCCTGTGCCATTGTCGCCGAGGCGGCGGCGAACAGCAATGCCAACCTACCCTGTCCAAGAGAGATCACTCGTGTCGTCCGCGCGCAAGCCGGCTCCAGCTTGCACAGTTGCTGTTACCGCTAGCATCCGCCTCGATGGCGATACCAGTCGTGTCCGGCTTACCGCCGCTTACGTGACCGCTCTCGAA
>DASZZU010000052.1:0-2061 GCA_035544855.1 Gemmatimonadaceae bacterium
CACCTTCGTCATCGTTGGCGGCGGGCCCACCGGAGTAGAGCTCTCCGGGGCAATTCCATTCATCGCGAAGAAGGCACTGGTTTCCGAGTTTCGTCGAGTTGATACCCGTCGCACGAAGGTCGTTCTGGTGGAAGCGGGTCCGAGAATTCTGCCTTCCTTCCCGGAGGATCTCGCGCAGCACGCCGCGCGTGAGCTCGCCGATCTCGGTGTGGAAGTTCGCGTCAACTCTTTTGTCACCAGCGTCGAGCCCGATGGCGTCCGCATCGGAAAAGAAAAGATTCGCGCGCGAACTGCGTTCTGGGCGGCCGGCAACAGGGCATCGCCGCTCGCCAAATTTCTTGGCGCTCCGCTGGACAACGCCGGCAGGGTGAAGGTGAACGATGACCTGTCAGTGCCGGGGCATCCAGAGATTTTCGCGATTGGCGATCTCGCGACCTTCCAGCAGGACGGACGGCTGGTGCCATGGGTGTGTCCGGCCGCGAATCAGGAAGGCACCTTCGCCGGCAAGTCGATCATCCGTGACTTGCGGCGTCAGCCCAGAAAGAAATTCCAGTACTTCAACAAGGGCGACCTCGCCGTGATCGGACGATCGCGCGCGATCGCCGATTTCGGCCGAGTGAAGTTCACGGGCAGACTGGCGTGGCTTCTATGGCTGTTCGTTCACATCATGTATCTGGTCGGATTCCGCAACAGGATCGTGGTTTTCATAGAGTGGACGTACGCGTACTTCACGTACCAGGCAGGCGTCCGTCTGATCACTGATGTCGAGAGATACAAACCTCCTGTGCCGCCGGCAACAGTAGCGGCGACAACTGGTCGCTAGCATAATAGGCCGCTGGAGCTGAGTCTTCTTCCGCGAGGATCGGTCAATGGCTAATGACGCTGGTGCAGTCGGGGATGCAGAGCCCACGCCTTCGAAGGCGAGCTTGTGGGAAGATTTCGTAGACATCTTTTACGCGCCGTCCTCCGTCTTCGCGCGAAGAGCTGATGGAAAATTCGGCATGCCGCTGCTCTTCCTGGTTGTGGTCGGTGCCGTACTTGCATTCCTGACGAAGAACGCGATGCAGCCGATCATGGATGCCGAGTTTGCGAGGCAGAGCGCGGCGATGTTGCGGAAGAACCCGAATGTGACCGCGGAGCAGATGGCATCGGGGCGTGCCTTCTTCGAGACGCTCGGTCCTCTTTTCTTTGCCGTCTTCCTCACGCTGAGCGTGCTCGGCACCGGCGTGGTGCTCTGGCTGGTCGGCAAGCTTTTCGATGCAAAGGAGTCGGTCACGGCGGCGATCATGATCGCGACCTACGCGGAAGTTCCGCGAATCGTGCAGATCCTGACGAATGCCGCGCAGGCACTGTTCATGAGTCCGGAAAAGCTCAATGCCGCCAACAGCGTTGCCTTCAATCTGGCGCGATTCATGGATCCTGATAACGCATCGGCGGTGATGATAGCGCTCGTCAGTCGCGTCGATCTGTTCACGATCTGGATCACGGTTCTTCTGGCGATCGGGCTGCATGTGGTCGGAAAGATTCCGAAGCAGCAGGCAGCGATCGCGGCGGCGATCACCTGGGTTGTGGGAGCGTTGCCGGCGGTGTTTGGTGCGTTGAGAGGGGGTTGATCGAGGCCGGTTTTCGGACCGTGCACCGACGTTGCATTCCAATACTCGATGCGTTTTAGCAGCAAAAGAAGCGAGCGAATGTTATGCAGCTAATCTCGCAGCCTATCATCCAGCAGTATTGTGAGGGCGCCGCGGCTAAGTGGTACACCCGGAGGCCCGCGGCGGTCACCTGCGCGGTGCTCGTTCAGGCGGCGCGGCACCGGGCCGCGCGTGGCGTGATCTTCCATAGTGATCGCGGCTCGGAGTACATGGGGGAACCGTTTTGCGCACAGGTGGCGCAGCTCGGCCTCCTGCAGAGCGCCAGCGCCCGGGGCCCCGGCGACAATGCGCACGCCGAGTCGTTCTTTCATTCCCTCAAGGCCGAACTCACGCGTGGAGTCACGTTTCCAACCGATCGTGCGCTGCATCGCGCCCTGCGTACCTATATCCGCTACTACAACGCGACGCG
>DASZZU010000053.1:0-7922 GCA_035544855.1 Gemmatimonadaceae bacterium
GAGACGCGCTGAGACGACGGGCAGCTCCCCCCGCTCTCGGAACGATCCAGATATCGCCGGCGAAGGTGAAGCAGATGTCGGTTGCGCTCAACCCAGGCTGGCGGAGAAGCAACGGCGCATCACTCTGTGCACTCATCGGAGCGGCTGCCGCGAGAAGGAGGATAACGGACAGGACGCGCGGGACCGCGCGGAGGACGGAGTAAAGGCGCATGAGCGACTCGGGCAGAGGGTTGAGCCAAACTACCGCTGACTTTCCACTCTGTCCACGAACTTTTTCCCTGTCCGGAGACGCCGAGCAGCACGCATGGAAGCGGTGTTTTAGATTTCCGCGCATGGCCCGTGATGGGTCGCGAACCTCCCACTACGATTTCGATCTCCCCGCCGACCGAATCGCTCAGCATCCAACCGAGCGGCGCGGTGACAGCCGGCTCATGGTCGTCAATCGCTCGACCGGAGAAATCTCGCACAAACAGTTCGGCGATCTCGAGCAGCTGATTCCCGCCGGCGACACGATCGTCCTCAACACCACTCGCGTCTTTCGCGCGCGGCTGCTCGGCATTCGCGACAATGGAGCTCCCGCCGAGATCCTTCTCCTTCGATCACTAGGCGATCCCCTCTGGGAAGCGATGGTGCATCCCGGCGGCAAACTCAAGCCCGGACGCGTCGTGCGCTTCGCCGAGGATTTCGAAGCGGAGATAGTGGCGACGACGGAGAGACGAACGCGGGTCGTTCGGCTCAAATCCTCGCTGCCGCTCGATCAGGCGATCGAGAAATACGGTCACGTGCCACTCCCGCCTTACATCACCCGAGCGGATCAGGCGTCCGACGAGGAGCGGTATCAAACGGTCTATGCAAACGAGAGCGGATCCGCCGCGGCGCCGACCGCAGGGCTCCACTTCACGCCGGAGTTACTCGATCGACTCGCGGACAAAGGAGTAAAGCGCGCCGATGTCGTGCTCCACGTCGGCGCCGGTACCTTCAAGCCGGTCGACACCGAGCATCCCGCCGATCACGTGATGCACGAGGAGTCTTTCACCCTTCCGGCAGGTACCGCAGAGATCCTGAACGACACTCGGCGCAATGGCGGAATAATCTGGGCAGTCGGTACGACCAGCGTGCGCACACTGGAGAGCGCCATCGACGACGATGGAATCTTTCGCGAGAAATCCGCGGACACGCGCATCTTTATTCGTCCACCGTACGAGTTTTGCGCGGTCGACCGGCTGATCACCAACTTTCATCTTCCCCGCTCGACTCTCATCATGCTGGTCGCCGCGTTCGCGGGGTACGATCTCACGATGCGAGCGTATCAGGAGGCGGTCGCCGAGCGGTACAGATTGTATTCCTATGGCGACGCGATGGCGGTGATCGGCGATTGAAGGGTTGCGCGCTCAGCAGTGCTCGCCGCGCTACGAGCCGTCAGGGAAATCCGCCTCCACCGTCGTCTTCTCCCAGGCGTCGAAGTCTCGCTTCAGCGTATCGAGCTTCGCGCGGGCGCCTTTGAGCGCCGCCTTTCCCAGCAGCAGCCGTAGCGGAGGGTTGGGAGACTCGACCGTAGCGATGATGGCCGCCGCGGCGCGCACAGGATCGCCCGGCTGTTTACCGCTATAGCCGCGAATGTCGTCCAGATTTTTTCCGGCCGTCGGCGCGTAATCGGCGATGCGGTTCTTGCTCTCGGCCGCCGAACGTCCCGCCCAATCCGTTCGAAATCCACTTGGCTCGACGATCGTCACCTTGATGCCGAGCGGCGCGACTTCGAGCGCGAGGGCCTCGGAAAATCCTTCGACCGCGTATTTCGTCGCATTGTAGTAGGCGAGCGTGGGAAAGCTCTTGAGCCCGCCGATGGACGAGATGTTCACGATGTGACCGCTCCGCTGCTTGCGCATTACCGGCAGCACCGCGCGGCTCATGTGCGCAAGGCCGAAAAAGTTGATCTCGAACATCCGACGCACTTCTTCTTCGTCGCTCTCCTCGACGGCTCCGAAATACCCAATGCCGGCATTGTTCACGAGCACGTCGATCCGGCCGAAATGCTTCACGGCACTATTAACCGCGGCATCTACCTCGACCGGGTCAGTGACGTCCAGCTCGAGCACCAATGCGCGATCTCCGTGACGGGCAGCGATGTCTTCGACTTTTGCGGGGTCGCGCGCGGTGATAACAATTCGATAGTCACGGTCGCTAACCATTTTGGCCAGCTCGCGGCCGAAGCCGGTCGAGCACCCGGTGATGAACCAGACCTTCTCGCTGGAGGAGCTACTTTTGTTTGCCATGTGGCGTCGGAGTTCGGAATGAGGTATGCGCCGTCATTTGGGCAATTTTTCGTCCACCGGTTGCCGACCAGGGGCTGCCTGGCTCGATTCGGTTAGATTTTCGCGCAGTCACATGAGCTTTTCGTTCACCATCGAGCACACCGCCGGCGCCGCACGGGCCGGCGTTTTCGTCACGCCCCATGGCGAGGTCGAGACGCCGGCATTCATGCCGGTGGGCACACTCGCCACGGTGAAGGCGCTCGACCCCGACGACCTCGTTCAGATGGGCGCTTCCATGATTCTCGGGAACGCGTACCACCTGCATCTTCGCCCCGGCGACGAGGTCGTCCGCGAGATGGGCGGGCTCCACAAATTCATGCGCTGGGATCGCCCGATCCTCACCGACTCGGGAGGATTTCAGGTTTTCTCGCTCGCACGGCTCCGCACCCTCAACGAAGACGGCGTCGAGTTCCAGTCGCACATCGACGGCTCGCGCCGATTCTTCACCCCCGAGTCGGTGATGCAGATCGAGCGCAACCTGGGCGCTGACGTGATCATGCAGTTCGATCACGTCATCCCCGGTCAATCCGATGAAGCATCCGCGCGCGACGCGAGCGAGCGGAGCATCCGGTGGCTCGCCCGATGCCTGGCCGAGGTCGCGCAGTTGGAGACCGCTAACGAGCAGGCGCTCTTTCCCATAGTACAGGGCGGAATCCACGCCAATCTCCGCCGAGAGGCAGCGGCCGTGATCGGCGGGATGCATGAGTGGCCCGGCTTCGGAATCGGCGGGCTCTCCGTCGGTGAAGAGAAGGACGCCATGTACGAGATGCTCGAAGTCGTCGACGAAGCGCTTCCCAAAACTCATCCGCGCTATCTAATGGGAGTCGGCTTCCCCGAAGACCTGATCGAGGGGATTCGCCGCGGCGTGGATCTCTTCGACTGCGTTGCGCCGACGCGCATGGGACGGAATGGCGCCGTTTTCACCCGGGACGGGCGACTAAACATCAAGCGCACCGAGTTCCGCACCGATCCGCGTCCGCTCGACCCGGAGTGCGATTGCTCCGCGTGCACCCGGTTCAGCAGAGCATACATCCGGCATCTCTTCGTGTCGGACGAGATACTCGGCCTCCGCCTCCTCTCCCTGCACAATGTACATTTCCTCCTGTCGCTCGTCCGACAGGCGCGCGAAGCGATCCGGAATGGCGATCTCGATTCATGGTCGCGCGACTGGCTCGCGCGTCATCGACTGGCGTCACCGCTCGTGGTCTGAAACTCTTTCGCACCCAATCCGGGTCTTTCACATATGCCAAGCAATCCAATACTCGGCTCCATTTTCATGTACGGAGCCATCTTCGCGATCTTCTACTTCATTCTCATCCGCCCTCAATCGACGCAGAGAAAAAAGCACGACGAGCTGGTGCGTAATCTCAAGAAGGGAGACGAGATCGTGACCAACGGCGGGCTCGTTGGCGAAGTGCTCTTCATCAAGGAGAGGGGCGACGATGACAAGTCCGGCGGGATGGAGGATCGCGTCACCATCAAGTCGGGTGACACGCGCGTCATCATCGAGCGTGGCCGGATTGCGCGCATCAACAGACCAGGCTCGGTCTCCAACGTGACCGCTGGGTGAGCATCCTCGATATCCGGGTGCTGGGTGACCCGGTTCTTCGCAAACCTACCAAGCCTGTCACCGAAGTGACCGACGAGCTGCGGAGGCTGATCGCGGACATGTTCGAGACGATGTACGCCGCGGAGGGAATCGGACTCGCCGCACCGCAGGTTGGACGAATTGAAAGACTAGCGGTGGTCGACGTCGAAGGAAGGAAATTCGCGCTGGTCAATCCGGAGATCGTGTCAACAAACGGCGCCAGCGAGAAGGCGGAAGAGGGATGCCTGTCGATTCCCGACATCTATGGCGACGTCGAGCGGCCGGCTGAAGTCACCATTCGCGCGCTCGACGAAAACGGAAGCCCGTACGAAGCCTCCGCGAACGATCTGCTCGGCCGCTGCTTCCAGCACGAGATCGACCACCTCGACGGAAGGCTCTTCATCGACTACCTGAGCCCGCTCAAGCGCAAGGCCGCTCTGACGAAGTGGGAGAAGGCGAAAGAGGAATATCCGGGCAACATCAGGAAGGTGCGCAGCGAGGAAAAGGGCGAGCACCATCATGAGATGGAGATGTAGTGCGCGTTCTCTTCTGGGGAACTCCGGAGTTTGCCGCCGCGCCGCTACGCGCTCTCATCGGTGAAGGATTCGACGTAGTAGGCGTAGTTACGCAACCCGACAAGCCGCAGGGACGCTCGCGCGAAATAATTCCGTCGGCGGTCAAGCAGATCGCCACGGAAGAAGAGATTCCGCTCTTTCAGCCGAAGAATGCGCGAGACCCGGAGCTACTGGAGAAGCTCAAGGTCCTCAAGCCGGATATCGCGATCGTCGTTGCTTACGGGCACATCCTGCCGCAGACAATCATCGACCTTCCGACCCAGGGCACTCTCAACATCCACGCATCGCTCCTTCCCTTGCTGAGAGGAGCAGCGCCGATTCAAGCCGCGATCAAGCAGGGTCTCACTGAGACGGGGGTCACCATCATGCGCGTCGTTCCCGCCCTCGACGCGGGACCGATTCTGCTCCAGGCCGAGACGCCGATCTCCGACGACGAGACGTACGGCGAATTGCAGGACCGGCTGTCCGAGCTGGGGGCGCTCAGCCTGATCGAAGCTCTTTCACTCATCTCGGTCGGCGAGGGGAAGGAAACGATTCAGGATGATGTGCGAGCGACATACGCGGCCAAGATCACCCGCGAATCGTCCCGTATTGATTGGAGTGCCAGCGCGCTCGAGTTATCACGGCTGATCCGCGCGTCCGACCCCAAGCCGGGCGCGTTCACGAAAACACCGAAAGGCGACGTCAAAATATTCGGGCCCAAAGTGATGGACGGAATCAAGGGAAAGCCGGGCGAGGTTCTAAAGACGACCGGCGAGCTCGTCATCGCCTGCGGGATCGATGCGCTGCGAATCGCCGAGGTCCAACCCGCGGGCAAGAGCAGGATGCCGGCACAGAACTGGGTGCGTGGCCGGGGAACCGCGGTCGGCGAAAGGTACGGCGTGTGACCGCACCGCCGGTGAAAGCGCCAATGACGGACTTGCCGCGCGTGCACGCCGTGACGAGCGACGAGATCATGCTGCGACCCGGCTTTCTGCGGAAGGCGCTGAGTGTGATGCGCGTTTTGGGAGATAAGGGCGCGATTCACGTGAGGTCGCAGCTGCTCGACACGCCTACTCTGTACTCGATCACCCTGGCGCTGCTCGAGCTGCACGAGCAGACCAGCTGCTGGTGCATCGTGAACGATCGCGTGGATGTCGCGCTCGCCTGCGGAGTACATGGAGTTCAATTGACTCACAAATCCATATCGGTGCCCGACGTCCAGAGAATCGCCCCCGCTCTCAGGATCGGGGCGAGCGTTCATTCTCCGGAGGAAGCGCGGGACGCCGAGCTGGCGGGAGCCGACTGGTGCGTCGCTGGCCACGTGTTCGAGACGCCATCTCATCCGGGCCAACCCCGCCGGGAGAGCACTTTCATCAACGAAGTCGTTGCGGCGGTGAGCTTTCCGGTGATCGCTATCGGCGGCATCAGGCCGGAGCACGTCCGGTCGCTGGTTCACCGCGGGGCGCACGGTGTCGCCGCCATTCGAGGAATCTGGAACGACGAGAATTCCGAACTCGCTGCCAGTCGCTATCTTTCACAAGTATGATGGGAACCGAGGTATTCGAGGCGGAAATCGCTCTCGCGGTGAATGGAGCGGAGCGCCGGGTCCCAAAGGGTTGGACGCTGGCGGACCTTCTCTGCTCACTCGAGCTCGATCCGCGCGTTGTAGTGGTGGAGCGCAACGGCACGATTCTGCGCGATCGCTCCTCCTTTGCGTCGCTCGCTCTCGCCGCCGATGACTCACTCGAGATCGTCCACTTCGTGGGTGGTGGCTGAGATGGCGCACGCCGATTTGCTCTCTCCGACGACGCTCATCGATCCGCAGCCGTTCGTGATCGCGGGGCGCGAGTTCCGGTCGCGGCTCATGGTCGGCACAGGCAAGTACGCGTCGAACGCGCAGATGATCGAGGCGATCGAAGCGTCGGGTGCGGAGGTGGTCACTGTCGCGGTGCGTCGCGTCGATCTGGACAGATTGAAGGATGAGGGAATCCTCCATCACCTCGATCCTGACCACTTCTTCCTGCTCGCCAACACTGCCGGCTGCTACAACGCGTCGGAGGCGATTCGCTACGCGCGACTGGCGCGAGCCGCGGGGTTCAACGAGTGGGTGAAGCTCGAGGTGATCGGCGATCAGGAGACTCTCCTTCCGGACACAGCGGGACTTCTGCAGGCGACAAGGACGCTCGTCGATGAAGGCTTCAAGGTGATGGCGTACACCAACGACGATCTCATCACCGCCCTCAAGCTCGAGGAAGCAGGAGCCGTCGCGGTGATGCCGCTCGCTTCGCCGATCGGGTCGGGATTGGGGATGCTGAATCCTTACGCGATTCGCACCATCAAGCAGAGGCTGTCGGTGCCGGTGATTGTCGACGCTGGAGTCGGCACCGCATCGGATGCGTGCATCGTGATGGAGCAGGGCGTCGATGGGATTCTCATGAACACGGGAATCGCCGCCGCTCAGGATCCGGTGCGCATGGCTGCCGCGATGAAGAGTGCCGTCGAAGCCGGAAGACACGCCTACCTCGCGGGCCGGATGCCGCGCCGAGAAGTCGCGGTTCCATCCTCTCCCACCACGGGAATGCTCGGCTCATGAACACGACCATTGCATCGACGGCCGCGGTCACGGCCTCGCGCGCCGTCGCCGCCGAGATCTGCGTCGATCTCCGGAGGGGAGAGTTTCTCGATCAATCATTCGAGCGTCGGATCGCTCCGCTCGATGCGCGCGATCGCCGCTGGACGCGGGAGCTCGTCTACGGGATGTTGCGTCACCGCGCCTGGATCGACACGATCCTCTCCGAGCGCGTGCGCGGTGGGCTGGCACGTCTCGATCCCGATGTTATCGACCTGCTGAGGCTCGGTGTGTACCAGCTCACCAACATGGGGAGCGTGCCGGCGTATGCCGCCATCGCCCAGACTGTCGAGCTCGCCAAGCGGCGGCACGGACTCGGCGCGAGCAAGCTCGTGAACGCGGTGCTGCGTCGCACCGATCGGGAGCGCGAGGAACTTGTTCCAGCGGGCGCGACGCCTTCGGACACGGTGGAAGCGCTGGCGCTCAAGTACTCGCATCCGCGCTGGCTGGTCGCGCGATGGGTGGAGCGATGGGGTGAGCAGGACACCGAGCGACTGCTGACGGTCAACAACACGGAAGCTCCGATTGTCCTTCGCCCTTACGGAATCGTGAGAGAGCAGCTGGAGGCAATGCTCGAGGGGGCTGGCGTTCACATCGGTGACGCTCCCTACGTGCGCGAGAGCATCGCCGTCTCCGGCGGAATCACACTCACCGAGCTGGGCGCGTTCAAGAAGGGATTGTTTTTCGTCCAGGACCCGGCGGCGACACTAGTTACCGAGTATGCGGCAATCCCTATAGGAGTTACCGTGGCGGATCTTTGCGCGGCCCCGGGCGGAAAGACGCTCGAGCTGTCTAGGACCGCGGCGACGGTCCTAGCCGGTGACAAATCGGTGGGA
>DASZZU010000054.1:0-25669 GCA_035544855.1 Gemmatimonadaceae bacterium
AACGAGCACGCGCGGTCCTGGAATCGGCGCAGGAGGTGGGTCCGGCTCTCTTCTTCTCTCTCCTCATCATCACCGTCTCTTTCATTCCCGTTTTTTCAATGGAAGGTCAGGAAGGCAAGCTGTTCTCGCCCCTCGCCTTCACGAAAACCTTTGCAATGGCCGCGGCTTCTCTCCTCTCGGTGACGCTGGTGCCGGTGACCATGGGATTGTTCGTTCGCGGAAGGATATACCGTGAGCGCGCAAATCCGGTGAATCGCTGGCTGATCCGCATGTACGAGCCGATCATCCAGGTCGTGCTCCGCAACCGCTGGCCGGTGATCATCGCCGCTACCGCGGCGGTCGTTCTGACGTGGATTCCATGGAAGACCATCGGGAGCGAGTTCATGCCGCGTCTCGACGAGGGTACCATGCTGTTCATGCCTACTACCCTCCCGGGTCTGAGCGTTGCACGGGCGCGCGAGATTCTCAGAATCCAGGATTCCATAATCAAGCGCTTCCCGGAGGTCGAGCACGTGTGGGGCAAAGCCGGACGCGCGACGACGGCAACCGACCCCGCGGGTCTCGACATGTTCGAGACGACTGTCACCCTCAAGCCCGAGGACGAGTGGCGGAGGGGCATGACCTACGATCGCCTTGTGGCCGAGATGGATTCCGCGACGAAGCTGGCGGGGGTCACGAATGCCTGGACGATGCCGATCAAGGGACGCATTGACATGCTCGCGACGGGCATTCGCACCCCTGTCGGCATCAAGATTTTCGGATCTGACCTGGGCGAGCTCGAGAGAATCGGGAAGGCTGTGGAGCAAGCGGTTCAATCGGTTCCCGGAACACGCAGTGCTTTCGCCGAGCGCGCCGTTTCCGGTTACTACCTCGACATCGATATCGACCGGGCGGCAGCGGCACGGCATTCAGTCAATGTGGGCGATGTCCAGGCGGTCATTGCCACGGCGATCGGTGGGATGATTGTGACGCAGACGGTCGAAGGGCGAGAACGTTACGGGGTACGCCTCCGTTATCCGCAGGAGCTGCGCAATACGCCTGAGCGACTGGCCTCAGTGCTGGTTCCGATAAGTCACACACTTTCGAGCCGTTCGTCGGGAGGTGCCGGAATGGGTCCGGCCACCGGTGAGAATTCGACCGGCGCCTCGCAGATTCCGCTGGGCCAGATTGCGACGATACGCCAGGTCGCCGGGCCGATGGTCGTGCGCACTGAAGACGCTCTTCCGACTGCCTGGGTGTACGTGGATGTCGCGGACAGAGACATCGGCAGCTATGTAGCGGAAGCCCAGCGCGTGGTTGCATCACGAGTGACTCTTCCCGCCGGATACACGATGACCTGGAGCGGGCAGTACGAGTACATGCAGCGCGCGAAGGAGAAGATGACGGTCGTGATTCCGGCTACTCTCGCCATCATCGTGCTCCTTCTTTACTTCAATTTCAGGAACTTCACGGAGACGGCGATCGTGATGCTATCGCTTCCTTTCTCCATCGTCGGCGGAATGTGGTTCATCTGGCTTCTTGGTTACAACTGGTCGGTCGCAGTCGCGATCGGGTTCATCGCGCTCGCCGGTGTAGCCGCGGAGACTGGGGTGGTGATGTTGATCTATCTCGACCACGCGTGGAATGCGGTTGTCGCCCGCAGAAAAACGGAAGGCGCGGGGCCGACGCTGCGCGATCTCTACGGGGCGGTGATGGAAGGTGCGGTCGAACGCGTGAGGCCGAAGATGATGACCGTGACCGCCATCATGGGCGGTCTGCTTCCGATACTCTGGGGACACGGAACGGGCGCCAGCGTGATGAAGCGGATTGCGGCGCCGATGATCGGCGGCATGGTCTCGAGTACTGTGCTCACGCTCGTGGTGATTCCAGCCGTCTATTCGCTGTGGAAAGAGCGCCAACTGGCGGCGCAGACTGTCGCTCTGAGAGGCTCCGGTGCCGACGGGACAGAAGGAGAACCGTCGCTCATTCCGACGGGAGGCCCGGTGCTGCCTGGCGTTCACAATGCGGGATAATTCTGACAGCGCGTGCGGGTTTACCCGACTGCGCATTTACTTCCTCACGCCTAATCTGGAAGCGGCAGCACAGACAACCAATTACCGGATCGGAACATGATCAGCTCACGCGCGCTTGCCACATCCGCCGGAATTGTCGCGGCGGCAACTTTCGCGATATGCGGGGCATTTGTCGCATTCGTGCCTGGTGCCGTATCGTCATTCTTCGGATGGATTCTGCACATCGATCTTTCCACCATGGCGCGTCCCATTTCGGTGGCCAGCTATGCGGGCGGCCTCATCCTGTTCGCAACTTTCGTGTGGCTCGTGGTTGCGGTCGTCTCAGCACTCTACAACCGATTCACGGAAGCGAGGCCGGCGTAATGCAGCGGCTCGCTGCTGATTCTCGCCGGCCGCTTCCTTCCCTGTCCCTTGAAATTCAGCTAGGCTTTAAAATTCTCACAGAGCCTTCACCGCGCCCATGAGGCTGACGGAGACCCGCAACATGCCGGATGCTTCAGCCCAGGACCCGCCCATGAACCGGCGCCGGTTCCTGAAGTGGATGAGTGGAATCGGCGCGGCGCTCTCCGCGATCATTGTCGGCGCGCCGGCAGTATCCGCCTTTTTCTCACCGGCGTTCAAAAAGCCGATAAAGAAGCGATGGATTACTGTGGCCGACGACGTGAGCACGCTCGATATCGGCACGCCGATCAAGATCGATTTCATAGAAGCCGCGAATGACGCGTGGGTCGAGAGCCGCACCCTTCGGACGGTTTGGCTCTATACCGAGGACGGTGAGAAGTTCACCGCCTACAGCGGTGTCTGTACCCACCTCGGCTGCAGTTACACGTTCGACGCGGAGAATAAGCGGTATCACTGCCCGTGCCACCATGGTCTCTTCGACATGAAGACGGGTGCGGTCATCGGTGGCCCGCCGCCCCGGCCGCTCGATACGCTGCCCGTCCGCGTCGAAAATGGCGAGGTCCAGGTACTTTATCAGCTGTTCCGCACCGGCATCTCCCAGAAGGTCGAGGTATGAGCGGCGTGCCGGTCGAAGGTCCCGAGGGCTCCCCTCGCCGCGGTTGGCTCGATCGGCGCATCGATCTCGCGGGAATTAGGCGGGCACTCCTCGACCGCGAAGTACCCGACCGCCTCACGTGGTGGCATACGCTCGGCAGTGCGACATTTGCCGTGTTCATCGTGCAGGTGGTCACGGGAGTCGTGCTCGCGGCTTTCTACTCTCCTGCCCCCGATCACGCATACGAGAGCATCCAGTTCATCCAGCGCGAGGTTACGGCAGGCGGGCTGCTGCGAGCGATGCATCGCTGGGGCGCGAGCGCGATGGTCGTGCTCGTCCTCGCGCACATGATCCGTGTCTTCACGATGGGCGCGTACAAGTACCCACGCGAAGTGAACTGGGTGCTGGGCGTCATTCTCTTCTTCCTCGTGATGGGCTTCGGATTCACAGGGTATTTGCTCCCCTGGGATCAGAAGGCGTACGGGGCGACCCAGGTCGGCACGAGCCTCGCCGGCACGACGCCGGTGATCGGCGGCGTCCTGGTCAAGCTTCTTAAGAGTGGCTCACAACTCGGCGCCGCGACGCTCACCCGGTTCTACGCCTTTCATGTGCTCTGGCTCCCACTCCTGCTCGGGCTCGTGATCCTTCTTCACCTGACGCTCGTTATCCGGCAAGGCATCGCGCCACGGACGGCGGCGCTCGAGGCCGGAGCGCCGCCCCGAACGTCGGACGACGCGTACCCCGAGTACTACAGAAAAGCATACGCCGCGACGAAACGCGGCGGCGTGCGATTCTGGCCGGACATCGTGAGCAAGGACATCATCGTCTCTTTCCTAGTGGTGCTCGCGCTCCTGATTTTGGCGCTAACGTTCGGGGCGCCGCTCGAGGCACCTGCCGATCCAACGGACACATCTTTCGTCCCGCGGCCTGAGTGGTACTTCCTCCCATTTTACCAACTACTCAAGCTCTTCCCGGGCTCACTCGAGAGCACGATCGCCGTGGGCGTGCCGCTCCTGCTCGTCATCGCCCTGCTTGGTCTTCCGTTCTTCGACCGTGGCAGCCGCCGGAATCTCCGCCACCGCCCGGTGGGTCTCACCGCGCTTGCGTTTCTACTCGGCGGATCGGCGCTCCTTCTCGGTGCTGCCGTCCGCGACGTACAACCGGTCGTCGCACCAGAAACCGGGAAGCCACTGAACTCCGCGGAACGCGCGGGTCGAGCGCTCTTCCAGCGACAGTGTTCGAGCTGTCACGTCGTTGGAAAGGATAAGGGCGGCGACAAGGGCCCCGAGCTCACTGACATCGGCGCGCGCCACAGTGTGAGCTGGCTGCACAGCTTCATCGAAAATCCGATCCGTTTTCACCCCGAATCCGAGATGTCGGCGTTTGGTCCGCCGGTCCTCACACACCAGGAGATCGAAGAGCTTGCGCGGTACCTGTCGACGTTGCGTGGGCTGCCCGGGCACGAAGTCCCGGTCCAGGTTCAGGACACATTCCCGGATCTACAGAAGTCCGGCAGGAGCACGGGCGGACCGGGCAACGCCGACACCGCCGGGAAGCGCGTCGCGTCGCCTCTTCGAAAACGCAGCAAGTGATCACTCTAACCTAACGGAGCACGGTATGCGCATCATCTTCGTTGTTCTCCTCGCGGCCGCGGCACTGGCTCTTGGGCCGCAATCTGCAGGCGCGCTTCCATCGTGGGCGCGCAAGTACAACATGAATTGTTCAGGATGTCACTACCCGACCGTGCCGCGCCTGAACGCGACCGGGCTCGCTTTCAAGTGGGCCGGCTATCGCATGCCGGCCGACATCGGAAAAAACGCCGAAGTCAAGAAGATCGAGGAGTACCTCGCTGCGCGCGGCATCGTGCGATACGTCTACACGAAGACCGAGACACAGCTGGCCGATACCAACTCGCTCTTCCTGCCGTCGGCGAGCCTCTTCGCGGCCGGGTCGATCGGGACGAACTACGGCGCCTTCGTCGAGTTTGAGCGGACGCCCGAGGCGACTATCGACCTCATCGGCCAGATTATAGGCGTCTGGGGGAAGGAAAACGGCTTCGGAGGTGTTCGCGTTGGTCAGGGACACATGATCGTCGGCGGTGCGGTGGCGGGCTTCGACCGTCCGACTGGAATCCTCGCGCCGCTGGCTCTGGATGAGCCCACGACCCCGGGAGTTCCCTTCCGATTTGCCGGAGACGTGGCCGGCATCGAGGGCTTCTATGTGTTTGGAGGGATGAACCGCACATCGGTGCAGTTCGTGAACAGTCTCGCTGGCGGTGGCAATGGAATGGACGCCGCCACGAGCACGACGAGCCACGACTGGGTTGTCACCAACCAGCTGATGCTGGACGATGTGGGCGCAGCCCTGATGGCCGTGGGCTACTTTGGCTCGGTGACCGGTCTCGATTCCCTGCAGGCAGGCCTGAAGTCGCGCTATTATCGGATCGGTTTGTCGGCGAACAAGTTCGTCGGCCCGTTCGAGGGCCAGGCAGGGTACGTTTATAGCAACAACTCCCGACTGCCGACCGGCCCGACGTCGAGTTTCACGTCGGCCAAAATCTCCGGTGCGGGGTATTGGCTTTACGGAGGCTACACGGTGAAGCCGTCGTACTGGACCGTTTACGGACGCTACGAGTTCCTCGACCCCGACCGCGCGCTGAGCGACGATGCGCTACGCCGAGTCGTGGTGGGAAGCGTACTGCCCGTCAACGTTCCGGAGTATATCCGTCTTGGTCTCGAGTACTTCCTCGACACGCCACAAGGCTCCGGCGCGCTGAAACGGCAGGGCGCGAGCGCAGAGGTTCACATCGCATTCTGACATCGTCGTGCACCGCACGGCGTTAAGCACGATCTCAAAAGTTAAATCAACGTGGAGGAATGATGAGGAGCGGAAGCATTATTATGGGAATCGCCGCCGTGGCGATCGGTGCGATCACACTGCATCAACGCGTCGCGCACGCAAAGCAGCTGCCTCCGATTCCCGATGGCGTTCAAGCAGTCGACGGCAAAGCGATCTACCTGAAGAGCTGCAAGGAGTGCCACGGCGTGCTCGGCGCGCCGACGAAAGCGTCGCTCCGCAAGTACGACAAGATCGCGAACTTCACCGATTCCAAATTCTTCACGACTCGAAAAGACGCGGATATGCTCAAGGCGATCGAGAAGGGAAAGGGCCGTGACATGAAGGGCTTCGCGGACAAGCTGAGCGCGGAAGAGATGAAAGCTGTCCTGGTGTACATCCATACGCTGCATCATAAGGAATGATGCGCGGTGCGGCGTACGGGATTGCCTGACGGAGGGAGCTGGATTCCCCGACTGTGAGCCGTGGTGCTGGGAAGTATCATCCCAGGGACATGCCGTGAAAATTCGATAAAGCACTCCGAAAATCACGCTTGTCCACACTCACGTCGATCCACGGAGCTTAACGTGTCACACTATAGGACCTCTCTCAAACTGGTGGCGATCGCCGCCCTGGCGATTGCCACGCCCGTCGTCGCACAGATGCCGGGGATGATGCAGGGAACGCAACAGCAGCACATGCAGCAGCACATGGGGCAGATGCAGGACATGATGCGTCAAATGTCCGACATGGGGCAGCGCTCACAGCAGATGCAACAGCAAATGAAGCAGCAGATGGGACAGATGCAGGGCGGGCAGATGAGCGCCGCACACACTGCGATGCCGCAGATGGCCGAGCACATGAGCGCCATGACGACACAGATGAAAGGGCTCATGGGACAGATGCAGATGATGATGAAGGATCAGCAGATGATGAAGGATCACGCGATGCAGCACGACATGGACGACATGCAGGAGCACATGGCGGCGATGTCCAAGGACATGGGCAAGACGCTCCAGACGATGGAGCAGATGCAAAAGCGTATGGGCGCTACCCCACCGCCACCCCAAAAGCCGTAGCCGAAAGCCAAGGAGACACCGATGTTGAACATCGCGTGCTTTTCGCGCCGCGTTGCGCTCGCGGTCGGGGTGTTGGCGGTCGCGGCGGTGACGACCCCCGCGCAGTCACTCTCCTATGTCGGAGGGCTGCAATACGCTACCGGCGATTTCATCTTCACGCAGCGTACGTGGAGCGCCTATCTCTCGAACGGACTCTCCTGGTCGGCGGGCCGTCTACGCGCGTCGGCGAGCGTCCCTCTGGTGATGCAGCCAGCGGGATGGCTGCAGTACAGCGGGGCCGGGATGATGGTGCCCACGGGCGGGATGGCCGGAAGCGCGGGGGGCTCCACGAGTGGCAGCCCCATGGGGAGCGGCATGAATGGTGGGACCATGACGCCCTCGAGCGGCATGCCGTTCAGCAGAGTCGGCATCGGCGATCCCCTTGGCCGAATCGACGTGACGCTATCGGGCGCTGACGCCGAGCACCCCGTGGTGACTCTTGTTGGTGTGGTGAAAGCGCCGCTCGCGAACGTGAACCGTGGATTCGGCACGGGCGAATGGGATGCCGGCGCCGGACTGTCCAGCACGGTGAAAGTTGCCAGCATCTCCGTGTTCGCTGAGGCCGTGTATTGGAAACTCGGGAATCCCCCCGGCGGTTCGGTGCGCAACGCCGTGGCGTATGCGCTATCGATCGGACGAGCACTCCATCGTAGCCGCTGGTCGGTGCTCGGTACGGTGTCTGGCGCGAGTAGCCTTTGGACGGGGCTCGAGGCGCCGGTGCAGGCCGGGATGGGCATTGGCTATCTACTCGAATCGGGAAGCAGTGTCTTCGCGACGGCCGCAGCCGGCCTCACGCGCACGGCGCCAGCGATTTCGACAGGACTCGGTTGGCGCGTGCCGCTCGGCAAGACGCGCTAGGTCCTGGAGCTTCGGCAGCCTTGGGCGGCTATTCCCAAAGTGATGGGTTCTCGATTGCGGACGTCAAATAAATAATGGAGACGCCATGAAGAAAATGTATGCAGCGCTTCCAGCGCCGTTTTTTCTCAGCGGCTGCATGGTGCTCGGTATGGGAGGAATGGGGCTCGCCGGGGGCGGCGGCATGCACGGAGCGTCACATGGTTCCTCCATGAACGGTCAAACACTCGTCAAGGAATCTGTGGTCAACGGGATACGAATCACCGCTGAGTTCCCCCCATATGTGTTCGGCGATGAACTGGCCTATAAAGTTACTCTTCGTGATGTTCGCGACAAATCAGTTATCTCCGATGCGTCAATTGCATTGATCGTGACGTCGGATGACAATCGCAACCAGGGCTCGCGTTCCGGGCAAGCAGGCTCACATTCCGGACATGGCGATTCATCCACGACTCAGAGTCAGGGCAAGGTGGGGAAAATGAAATTTTCTCCAGACGAAATTGATAACGGTACGTATGTGTTCCGTCCATCAATCACAAATGGAGGCGCCTACAAATTTATTTTTGTCCTGGAAAGAGTTGGCAATGTTACGATAGATCCGCCAATCGAAGTTGAGCAAACCGTTCAACTCGACGGTCAGAGGGATCAACACTCAGGAAATGGCGATCACGTGACAGGATCCGGGATGGCTCCTGCCGTCCTGATCGGCGCCGGCGTCATGGCAATAATGATGCTCTTCATGTTCAGATGATTCCAGGAACATGCTGACCAACCAGGAAAGCATGTTAGAACCAGACTGAATCGCGAGTGTAGCGAGGTGATAACGGCTCATATGATTCAGGACGACCAGGTCGAATAGCGTCATCGTCGTGCATTGCTCGTTGAAGCCACGTACGTGAAAGCGCGTGGGATGCGGCGCCGGTGCACGAGTTGATGAACAGCGAACTGATAGCCGTGGAAGGCGAAGACAACTGGCTTGTCCCGTGAACAGCTCGACGAATCGCGCGTTCTCCATCGAGAGCCACTGGAGTTGTGGTTGCTTGTCGATCACGATGAGATTGGTGTAGTTGCGCTAGCCGAGACAATGATCAGCGACTGACAACAGTGCGTTCGCGTCGGGCGGCAGGTAGATGCGTGCGACGGCCGGGTGATTGACAGCGTCTATATATAACTATATAGTTGTATATTATCGGCAGGGCGCCCAACACCCCGGACGAGGACTCCACCACATGCTACGACCAACCATCCTCTGTGCCTTGGCCCTCGCGGCGGTAGCCCCGCTCCGCGCGCAGGCGCCGCTCACCCTGGGCGAGGCGTTCCGCCGGGCCGATTCCGCCGCCTATGTCAATCGGATCGCCAGCGGCAACGCCCGTGCGCGTGGTGCCCAGGCCACCGCTTCCCTCCAGGGGATCCTCCCGTCCGTGCGGGCCGAGGTCGCGTACGTCCGAACCGACAATCCGCTGGCCGCCTTCGGATTCACCCTCCAACAGCGCGGTGTCTCCCTCGCTTCCTTCAACCCCGCGAGCCTCAACTACCCCTCGCCGGTGACCAACGTGAGCGGCGGTGCGGTGGCCGAACTCCCGATCGTCAACGCCGACGCCTGGTTCGGCCGCGCGGCCGCCTCGAGCGCCGCTGCCGCCGTGAAGGCCGGCTCCGGCTGGACCCGCGAAACCACCCGCGTTGATGTGACGCGCGCCTATTTCGGTGCCATCTTCGCCCGCGAACAGGTGCGCACCCTCGAGAGCGCCACCGCCGCCGGCCGGGCCCACCTACGCCAGGCCGAATCGATGGTCACCAACGGACTCGCCACCCGCTCCGACGCACTTCTCGCCTCGGTGCAGCTGGGCCAGCTCGAGGCCCAGCTGATCGGCGCCCGCGGCAACACCGGCATAGCGCGCGAACGGCTGGCGCTCCTCCTCGGTCAGCCCGGCGACACCGCCTTCACGCTGCCCGACTCGCTCCCTTCGGCGACCCAGATCCGGAACCTGGTGACCCCTTTGACACGGAACTCCGCCGCCACCCGGCTCGACGTGACCGCCGCGCGGCTCGGCCTCGAGGCCGCCCAGCGGGACGTGCGCCGCGCCAACGCCAGGTACATCCCGCGCCTCAACGGCTTCGGCCGCTACGACTGGAACAGCCCCGACCAACTCTTCGGCGGCCCCAGCAGCTACACCGTCGGCGTCATGGCCTCGTGGTCGCCCTTTGCGGGGGCGTCCGAGATCGCCGATCGCCACGCGGCGCAAGGCCGCGTCGATGCCGCGCGCGCAATGGCCGAGGCGGCAGAAGCCGGTGCGGCGCTGGAATGGAATACGACCCAAACCCAACTCGCGGTGGCGATCGCCCAGCTCAGCATCGCCGAGATCTCCGTGACGCAGGGTGCCGAAGCCCATCGCATCGTGGCAAGGAAGTACACCGGTGGCCTGGCCACCATCGCGGAACTCCTTGGCGCGGCGGCCCTCGAGACCCAGACCAGACTCGCCCTTTCCGAGGCGCGTTATCAGGCCATCGTGGCCGATGCAGCGGCTCGACAGGCCGCCGGCGCCGACCTGATGGCCCTCACTGTCATGGAGCATTGACATGCGGAAGCTGATCCCCGTGGCCGGCACCGTGTTGGCGACCCTCGTGCTCGGCGCGTGCGGCCGGGAGGCGGCTCCGACGCCTTCTGAAAGACTTCCGCTGGGCGGCACACCGGTGGCCGTGACCGACACCCTCATTGTCGACGCCTTCGAGGCGACCGGCACCGCCGAGCCGGTGCGACTCGCTACCCTCAGCACCAAGCTGATGGGGACGGTCATTGCGGTATCGGTCCAGGAAGGAAACCGCGTCGCGGCGGGCCAGGTGCTGGTGCGGCTTGACGCACGGGATCTTGGCGCAAAGCGCGCGCAGATCGAGGCCGGACTCGCCGAAGCGACCGCAGTGCATCACGAAGCCACGGTGCAGGCCGCCCGGATCCGCGCCATCTACGCCGACAGCGCTGCCACAAAGGCACAGCTCGATCAAGCGGAGACGGCCCTCGCGCGCGCCAACGCGGCGGTGGCCACCGCTCGGGGAATGGTCGCGGAACTCGCGGCCACCGCGTCCTACGCCGAGGTGCGCGCGCCGTTCGCGGGCATCGTGACCCGTCGCTTTGTGGACCCCGGGTCGTTCGCGGCACCGGGCGCGCCGCTCGCGACCGTGGAGGACGCCAGCACGCTGCGTGTGACGGTCAACGCGGCGCCGGATGCGGTGCGCGGTCTCCGGCGCGGCGCGACAGTCGGGGCCACCATCGGCGACACCGCGGTCCGGGCCACCATCGAGGGCGTGGTGCCCGCGGGCGCCAATCTCTACACCGTCAACGCCATGGTGCCGAACTCCGGCGGCCGCTTCCTGAGCGGAAGTGCCGCCACCCTGGCGCTCCCGCGCGGCATGCGCCGCGCCATCCTGGTGCCCGCAAGCGCGATCGTCCGCGAAGGGGATCTCACGGGCGTCCGCACCGCAACCGCGGGGCAGGCATCACTCCGCTGGGTCAAGCTCGGTCGCGTGCAGGGCGGCGCCGTCGAAGTGCTATCCGGTCTTGCACTTGGCGATACGGTGCTGGTGGGCGGTGGGGAGCGCTGACCATGGGCATCGCCGGACGGATAGCACACGCTTTCCTGCGCTCGAAGCTCACGCCGCTAGTCACCATCGCCTCCCTCGCGGTTGGCGCGCTCGCCATCTTCGCCACGCCGCGCGAGGAGGAGCCGCAGATCTCAGTGCCGATGATTGACGTGATAGCCGCGCTCCCCGGCGCCTCCCCCGCCGAGGTGGAGAACCTCCTCACTCGCCCGATCGAGAAGTTGATGTGGGAAGTACCCGGCGTGGAGTACGTCTACGCGATTTCGGGCGAGGGGATGACGCTGGTGACGGTGCGCTTCAAGGTCGGTGAGAACCAGGACCGCGCGGTGAGCCGGGTCTTCACCAAGCTCGGCTCGGCAGCGGATCGCTCACCTCCCGGCGCGATGCCGCCGCTCATCAAGCCGCACTCGATCGACGATGTGCCGATGCTGGCGCTCACCCTCCACGGCGGCGGCTACGGCTCCGACGCCCTCCGGGCCATGGCCGCGCACCTCGCCGACGAGCTCACCACGATTCCCGACGTGGCAGGCATCGACCTCATTGGCGGTGAGCCATCGCAACTCCGTGTCACCCTCGACCCGGCCCGCCTCGCGGGGAGCGGCGTGACCCCCGGAGAAGTGATGCAGGCGCTCCGTGCCGCCAACGTCCGGTTGCCTGCCGGCGAATTCGCATCGGCCAATCAGGTTTTCCTGGTCTCGGTCGGCGCTCCGATCCGCACCGCACGCGACGCGGGCGACGTCGTAATCGCCAACCACGGTGCGCCGGTCTACCTCCGGAACGTGGCCGCCATCATCGAGGCGCCGGCCGAGGCCATCGACTACGTGACCCACGCCGCGCGGGGCGAGAGTGGCGAGCAGGCCGTGACCATCGCCGTCGCCAAGCGGCCCGGCGTGAACGCCACCGACATCGCGCACGCCGCCCTGGCGCGGGTCGATGAGGCGAGGAGCCGGCTCCTCCCCCCCAACGTGAAGGTGGATGTCACCCGCAACTACGGCGAGACCGCCAGCGAGAAGGCCAACGAGCTGATCCTGCATCTGCTCATCGCCACGCTCTCGGTCACCATTCTGGTCGCCCTCTTTCTCGGCTGGCGCGAGGCGCTGGTGGTGCTGGTGGCCGTGCCGGTGACGCTGGCGTTGACGCTCTTCGTGTATTACGCGATGGGGTATTCCCTCAACCGGATTACGCTGTTCGCGCTCATCTTCTCGATCGGCATCCTCGTGGACGACGCCATCGTGGTGGTCGAGAACATCTACCGCCACATGCAGATGGGGGACCGCGCTCCCGACGTGGCCGCGGTCGAGGGTGTGGACGAGGTCGGCAACCCGACCATCCTCGCGACGTTTACCGTCATCGCCGCCATACTGCCGATGGCGTTTGTCTCGGGGCTCATGGGTCCCTACATGCGACCGATTCCGGTCGGCGCCTCTGCGGCGATGCTCGCCTCGCTCGCGGTGGCGTTCATCATCACGCCCTACCTCGCGCTCCGCCTGCTCAAGGGTCACGTCGCCGCCGGGCCGCACATGCCCGACCGCGCGCACAAGCCGGAGGAGGTCACGCGTTTCGCGCGGTTCTACGCCGGCGTGATGACCCCACTGATGGACGTCCCGCGCCGCCGCCTCGCGTTCTACGGTGGCATCGGTGTTCTCCTGCTCCTCTCCATGGGACTCGTGGCCGTCAAGCTGGTCGTGGTCAAGATGCTGCCCTTCGACAACAAGTCGGAGTTCCAGGTGGTGCTCGACCTGCCGGAAGGAGCGACCCTCGAGACCTCCAACGCCGCGGCCGGGGCGGTGGCGGCGTACCTCCGCACGGTGCCGGAGGTGGTCAGCACCGGGACATATGCCGGCACCTCGGCGCCCTTCAACTTCAACGGCCTGGTGCGGCACTACTTCCTGCGTCGCGGCGCCAACGTAGCCGACGTGCAGGTGAACCTCCTCGCCAAGGGAGAGCGCCACCGCCAGAGCCATGACATCGCCGTGGCGGTCCGGCCGGCCGTGGATTCGATTGCGCGCAGCTTCGGCGCCAACGCCAAAATCGCCGAGATCCCCCCCGGCCCGCCGGTGCTCTCGACACTGGTGGCGGAGGTTTACGCGGCCGACGACAGCACACGGCTCGCTGCTGCGGCGCGGGTCAAGTCGGTCATGGAGTCCACGCCGGGGGTGGTGGATGTGGACTGGACCGTGGAGGCGCCCCAAGCCCGGCGCGTTTTCCGGGTGGATCGGGTGCGCGCCGGCGAGGCGGGGGTAACCGTCGAGCAGGTGGCGCAGGTTCTCACGATGGCGCTCTCGGGTGCGGACGCGGGGCTTGCCAGCGCGCCGACGTCACGTGAGGGCGTGGTCATTGTGCCCCGGCTCGACCTGGCCACTCGGAGCGGGGTTGAGGCGCTCCTTGCCGTGCCGGTGGCCACGACGCGGGGACCCACCCCGCTAGCGCGGTTCGTCACGGTGGACTCCACCACGCGGGCACCACTACGGATGCGGAAGAACCTCCGCCCTGTCATCTACGTGACCGGCGATGTCGCTGGCTCCATCGAGTCGCCGGTGTACGCCATCCTTGCGATGAACCGCGCGCTCGACACCGTGCGGGTGGAGGGTGCGGCTATCTCGCGCTACAACGCGGTGGCGCCCGATCGGCTGGACGAAACGGCGCTCAAATGGGACGGCGAGTGGCAGGTTACCATCGAGGTCTTCCGCGACCTGGGTCTCGCCTTCGCCGCCGTGCTGGTCCTGATCTATGTGCTAGTGGTGGGGTGGTTCCAGTCGTTCAAGGTGCCGCTCGTCATCATGGCGCCGATCCCGCTCACCCTCATCGGCATCCTGCCCGGGCATGCCCTCACCGGGGCCTTCTTCACCGCCACCTCGATGATCGGGATGATCGCCCTGGCGGGGATCATCGTGCGGAACTCCATCCTGCTGGTGGACTTCATCCAGCTGGCCGAGGCGCGCGGTCGGCCGCTCCGCGAGGCGGTGCTCGAGGCGGGGGCGGTGCGGTTCCGGCCGATCGCGCTCACCGCCGCGGCGGTGGTCATTGGCGGGCTCGTGATGGTGCTGGACCCGATTTTCCAGGGGCTCGCGGTGGCAATGATAAGCGGCGCCATCGTGGCCACCCTGCTCACCATGGTGGTGGTGCCGCTCCTTTACTGGGAGCTTCGGCGCCGGGAGGGAACGACAACGTGAAAATGCTCGTGCTGACCTACAGCGGTGCGGATCCCGACCGGGTGAGCGCCCTGCTCGACGAGGCGGGCGTGCCCGGGCACACCCGCCTCGAGGGCGCCCGCGGCCACGGGCTTACCGGCCCGCGCGCCGGCACCCGCGTCTGGCCCGGCGACGTAACTGTTTGCTTCTCCGTGGTGAACGATGCACTGGCGGGAGTCGCCGCCACGCGTTGCCGCGCGGCGCAGCTTCCCCCGGGCGAGCGGCTCCACATGGCCGTCCTGCCCGTCGACTCGTTCTTCTAGCATTGAGGTTTTAGATGTGCAATGATGCGCTGATCCGGCGGATCGCCGGGCTCTTCGTGATGGCATCGGTGGCGCTGGGGGTCTGGGTGAGCCCCGCGTGGTTCATCTTCACCGCGTTCGTGGGCTTGAATCTCTTCCAGTCGAGCCTCACCGGGTTCTGCCCGCTGGAGCGGATCCTCGGCTGGGCGCGCCTCTTCGGGTGCGAGCCCCGGCGGGGCTGAGGGCTACTTCCGGCGCCGGAGGAGCTTCCGCTTGCGGTCGAGCTCCTCCTCCAGCCCGCCGCAGACGAGCTCGCACATCCTGAAGACCTGCGGGTCGGTGATGCGGTACCAGCTGGTCGTGCCCTCCTTGCGGCGGTCCACATACCCCTGCTGGAGGAGCACCTGCAGGTGCTTCGAGATGTTGGCCTGGCCGCCGCCGGTGCGCTCGGCCAACTCCCCGACCGAGCGCTCGCCGCCCCGGAGCGTCTGGAGCAGCCGGAGCCGCATCGGCTCGCTCAGCGCCTTGAACCGCTCGGCGATGGCGGACGCGTTGGTGTCACTGAGTTCGATCATGCGGGCCCCAGAGTAGTTACTATACAACTACATGGTAATATAAGAATATCTGCCGGTCGGCGCCATCCCCGGCCGTCCTCCGGCGTTCCGACTTCCGCCGGCCCAAGAGAGCGTCCGGGTACCGCTCGGCGAGACGCGCTAGGCGTGAAGCGGAAGGACAAATTGCGCAGTTCACGTCAACTGCGGTCTATCGTCAGCGGGGATTACGGCACAGTCGCGGCGCCGGCCGACTCACCGCCTATAGCTGATGCCGCTCGGCCCTTGCCCCACCGAAACATTTCGCAGGACGCGCTGCCGCGTTGCGTCGATCACCGTGACCGTGTTCGCAAACGTGTTCGCGATGAACACACGCGTTCCATCCGCACTCACCGCGACACCATGCGCACCGCGGCCGGCGCGCAACGTGGTGATCACGGCGTTCGTGGTTACGTCGATCACCGAGACCGTACTGTCAGGCGCGGTTGGCGTCCCTTGATTGGCGACGTACACTGAGCGCCCGTCCGGTGTGGCGGCGAGCTGGATCGGGCTACGCCCGACCGGAATTGTGGCTGCCACGCGACGGGTTCTCGTGTTGATGACCGCGACGGCGTTGTCGTCGCGCAACGTGACGTACACGCGCCCGCCGTCGGGAGTGAAGCCAACCTGGACCGGTGCCCGACCGACTGAAACGCGTGCGACCTCGCGCAATGTCGGCACGTCGATTACCGAGACGCTGTTGGCGTTCGTGCAGGCTACGTAAAGCTCTCGTCCATCGGGGCTGAGGCGGAGTCCATGAGGAAACGCGGCGACGCGCACGGTGTCGGTTACCCGGCGCGCGGCAAGGTCGACTACGATCACGCTGTTGTCGCCAGAGTTCGTCGTAAATGCACGGCGGCCGTCCGCGGAGACAACCACATGGGCCGGTGAGCGGCCGATGGGGATGCGAACTGCGCCAGTCGTGTCCGACGCCCCCGCGAGCAGCACGAGCAGGCTCCCCGCCGCATCGTCATCGTGCTCTTGTTCCGCGTCACGCCCAGGCCCCACACTCGCCCCCGCTGGCATCGATATGACGGCCGAGCCGACGGCGAGGACCGAACGGCCGTCCGGCGCGACCTGCACGTTGTGCGGCATGATGCCCACGGGAATGTGGCTTACTTCTACCGAGCGGAGGTCGACTCGCGAAATGGAGCGACCGGTTTCATCCGCCGTATAGACGTAGCCGTTTCCAAGGGCCGCCGCTGCGCCTGCTCGTCGGCTCGCCTGGCCACTGTCGGCACCCGCGAATCGGTCGTCGCGCGACATACATGCGACCAAGAACGCGATGGCAAGGCAGCCTGTTGGCCTGGCGACAAGAAGGATCGGGCGGTCCATCCGCAGACTGAGCCGTCGAAGGTGGAGCAGGAGCGTCATATGAGGAATCAAGCGACGAACAGCGACAAGGGGCAGGGGTATGATTCGACCTTGATTCACCTCAAAGACTGCTAATCACACGCTGGAGGCGCTCGTTGACTTCACTGGCGACCCGATCAAGCGTCGGGTTTTTTCCGACCACGGAGAGCATCGCTTTCGCATCAACGGCCGAGATCACAGACTTATTCGCATCGTCGGCTTCGTAAACGATCACGTTGCATGGCAGTAGCAAGCCGATCTCCAACTCTTCCTGCAAAGTCTTGTACGCGAGCGGAGGATTACACGCACCCAGTATCACGTAGCGGCGAAAGTCCACGCCGATCTTCTCTTTGAGCTTCTCCTTGATGTTGATCTCCGAGAGCACGCCGAATCCTTCCTCTTTGAGCGCCGCGCGCACCTTTTCCACGGCCTCGTCGTAAGGAACATCGACCGTCCTGCTGAAGCCGTATTTCGAATGTTCTGGTTTCCTTGCACTCATCTTGTTTCTCCTTTTTCCAGCTTAGCCAAATTGCAGTATGGCACAGCTGCGCGGCTAGTTTCGCTTCTCCGTCCCTTGCTCGACCTCGGCGGTGTACCGTCCTTCGCGGGCGGCGCCGTTGCAGCGGGCGCGATGATAAAACGCTCGCTGCGCCGCCCACAGATTGCTGGATTCACCGCGCCACACCTCCAGCGCTGGCGCCTGCAACGCGCGTGCAAAGGAGAAGCTGAGTGGCCACGGCTGCTCGCTCGGCATCGTATTCATAGCGTTCAGGTGCGCCGTCGCCGTCTGCGCGGCCTGCCCGCCCGACAGGAAGACGATGCCCGGTACGGCAGCGGGCACCACCCGTCGCAGGCATCCAACGGTCGCCTCCGCGACCTCCCGAACGGTGGCCTGCCGCGGCGAGCCGGCTCCTGGCAGGACCATGTTGGGCTTGAGCAGAATTTGTTCGAGGACGACGCGCTGGGCACGAAGCGCAGTGAAGACGCGATCGAGCGTCGCCTCCGTGACCTCGAAGCTCTGCTCGAGCGAATGATCGCCGTCCATGAGGACTTCGGGTTCGACGATCGGAACCATGCCCAACTCCTGACAGAGCACCGCGTATCGCGCGAGGGCATGTGCGTTCGTGTCGAGGGCGTACGAGCTCGGTCGCCCGTTACCGATCGCGATCACGGCGCGCCACTTGGCGAACCGGGCGCCAAGCGTCCGGTACTCCTCCAGTCGCGCTCGCAAGCCGTCCAGCCCCTCGGTGATCCGCTCGTCTGGCGCTCCTGCCAGCGGCGCGGTGCCCCGGTCGACCTTGATCCCTGGCGTGATGCCTCGCTCCAGGAGGAGCTCCACGAACGGCCTGCCGTCATCAGCGCGTTGCCGAATGGTCTCGTCGAACAGGATCACCCCGCTGATGTACGTCTCCAGCCCTGGCGTGGTGAAGAGCATCTGCCGATAGCGGCGCCGGTTCTCCTCGGTTGGCTCGATGGCGAACGGCAGGAAGCGCGCAGCGATGGTCGTATTGCTCTCATCGGCCGCCAGGAGTCCCTTGCCGTGCGCCATGAGCGCGCTGATGGTGTTCCCGAGCCCGGTCATGAGGTCATTGGTCTGCATCGACAAGCCTCTCGCCTTTGCGGCTGTTGCGAACCGTCAGCCTGGAACGCCGGCCGAAGCGCGATGAGTCCCCGGCTTCGGATAGCCCCCCAAATTGCGATATCGGAGATGAAAGTAAATGATGAGGCTCAGGATGGCGGCGAAGAAACACCAGACGGAGACGAGCGCACGGGTGGAGTACAGGTAGGTCCCGATGAAGGAGATGAGGGCCAGCACGCCGAACAGCCGCACGAAGGGGTGACTCGAGACGAAGCAGCTGACGCATGTGGCAGCCAAGTACAACACTATCACGGGCGCGAGAAAAAAATGCGGCGACACATAGACGATGTGCTGGCCGTCGATCTGGGCGACGACGGGACGGGTCACGATGAAAAACAAGAGGTAGAGGCCGACGATGAGGCCGGCGGCCTGGAAAGCGAGCAGCGCACGCTTGCGCCATTGCGTGGATTCGAGAAAGCCCAGTGCGAATGGGATGTAGATCGGCCAGAAGACGTGTGAGAACACGGAGTACACGTACGTCATGGTCTGCATGAGCACCGGTGCATCGCCGCGAAACGCCAACCAGATGATCCCCTCGACGAATTGCTGAATGCCAAAGAGGAGGGGAATCGCCGCGAAGGGGAGCTCGGACCGCCGCTCCGCCTTTCTAATTGTTGCCACGCCGATAGCCGAAAGCGCGGTGCCCGCGACAAAGCTCGCGGTAGCAGAAAAGCACATGTGATGGACTCCTTAATAAGGAAGGCTCGACGCGGCGGTAGACGCGGGGCGCTTCGTCTCACGCTGCCGCGGACTCATTCATCCTCACGCGCTTCAACAGCAGCGCGTTGGCGACCACGATTAGGGTCGAGCCGGACATCGAAAGGGCCGCGACCTCGGGACTCAGCAGCAACCCGGCCAAGGGATAGAGCAGGCCGGCGGCGAGCGGGAAGGCAATGACGTTGTACCCGGCAGCCCACCACAGATTCTGCCGCATCTTGCGCCGCGTAGCACGACTGAGGATGACGGTGCCGATTACGTCGAACGGGTCGCTCTTCATGAGTACCACATCGGCAGCTTCCATCGCCACGTCGGTGCCAGCGCCGATGGCAATGCCGACATCGGCTTGCGCGAGCGCCGGTGCATCGTTGATTCCGTCGCCGACCATTCCGACGCGCAGCCCGCGTGCTTGCATCTCTTTGACCTTCTCCGCCTTCTGTCCCGGCTGGACTTCGGCGAAGACGGTCTTGATGCCGAGTTCTTTGGCAACGAGGCTTGCAGTGCCTTGATTGTCGCCCGTCAACATCGCCACCTCGATGCCTAACGATGCCAAGTGGTCAATCGCCTGTTTTGCGTTCGGGCGAATCGCGTCAGCGATGGCGATGAGTCCGCCCGGAGAACCATCAACGGCGGCATAAACGACTGTGTTGCCTTTTTCCTCCAGAGTTTTCGCCCGCTCATTCAGTCCATCGAGGGCGATGCGGTTGTCGTCCATCAGCTTGCGATTGCCTGCGAGCACCGTGCGTCCGTCAACTGTCGCGCGCGCGCCTTGCCCCGGAATCGCTTCGAAATTAGTTGGCATGCTGAGCGTCACGCCGTCAGCTTTTGCTTTCTCGATAACGGCTTGCGCCAGCGGATGCTCGCTCGATTGTTCGACGGACGCGACGAGCCGGAGCAATTCCTTATCAGTAACAGGGTTTCCGTTGGCGACGATCTCCACCACTTGCGGCTGCCCGATAGTGAGCGTGCCTGTTTTGTCAAAGATGATCGCCTGAAGTCTGCCCGCCTCTTCGAGCGCGGTCGCGTCCTTGAAGAGAACGCCATTTTGCGCGCCCTTGCCGCTGGCGACCATGATCGCCATTGGCGTAGCAAGCCCGAGCGCGTCGGGACAGGCGATAACGACGACCGTGATTGCCAACAGCATGGCGAAGACCAGCGTCGCTCCGGCGAACCAGTACCAGACCGCGAAAGTCGCAATGCCGAAGACGACGGCCGAGATGGTCAGCACCTGCGCGGCGCTGTCGGCGAGTCGCTGCGACGGTGCTTTGGAGTTCTGCGCGGCTTGCACGAGTTTGACGATCTGAGCGAGTGCGGTTTCAGCCCCGACTTTGGTGGCGCGGAAGCGAAATGTGCCGGTCTTGTTGATCGTCGCGCCGATTACCTTATCGCCGACAACCTTTTTGACAGGCATACTTTCGCCCGTGATCATTGATTCATCTACATTCGACTCGCCCTCGACCACTTCGCCGTCCACCGGTAATTTGTCGCCGGGGCGGATCATCACGATGTCGCCCATTACGACTTCGGACGTCGGAACTTCGACGGGCTGACCGTTGCGTATCACCGTTGCTTTCGGCGGCGCGAGGCTCAAGAGAGCCTGCACGGCTTTCGACGCTCCGGCCCGTGCGCGCATCTCGAGCCAGTGACCGAGAAGGATGAACACGAGCAGCACGGCGACCGCTTCGTAGAAGACTTCAGCCGTGAAGAAGAACGTCGCACCAACGCTGAAGAGATAGCCCGCCAGGACTGATAGTGAAACGAGCACCGCCATGTTGGCGACACCGTTTTTGAGCGCCCGCCATGCACCGACGTAAAAGACCCAGCCGCCATAGAAGACCGCCGGAGTTACAAGCAGGAAACCCAGCAGTTCTTTCGAGATTCCGAATGGCGTTGGCAACACGATGCCAGTGATTCGCCGGAAGATTGGCGCGTAGAGGTAGATCAAGACTGCAAGGGGGAGCGTGACGAAAAAGCGGCGACGCATGTCGCTCACCATCGCGTCCATTGACTCTCCCACTCCATGCCCCATCCCCTCCGCCATTTCCGACTTGTCCCGCGCCATCTCTTCCGCCCTGTGACCGGCGTGATCTTCCGCCTTCGCGGCGCTCGCGGGTGGCCGGGTTTCAGCCTTGACATTTTCCTCGGGCGGTTTGACAACCGGTCGCATGGGAGGGGCTTCCGCTTTGATTTTCTCCTTAATTGGTTCGACAGCCGAGGGCGTTGGAAACAGCGGCACGGCGTGACCCTGATGTTCCATCGCGCGGACGGTCCGCGTCTTATTCGGCTTGCCCGACTCGCAGACGTGCATCGGCACGACCTCGCCGCGACAGTGGTAGCCGCATTCGGCGATAAACGTTTTGATGTCATCCGGCGCGACGCGCGTCTCGTCGTACACGATGGTCGCCGTGCCGCTCAGGAAGTTGGCGTCCACGCTCACCACACCGTCGCGGCGCTTGATCTGCTTCTCGACGCCTGCACCGTCAAAGATCGACATCATCCCGTCGATTTGCACCGTAGTCTCTTTCATGATCTGCTCACCAATTCCCTTGGGGCTGCCAATGTTTCAACAGTGCTTCAACGCCGAGAAGACGCTGCTGCTGCTATTCGCTAACCGCCAGGTAGCTCACCTCGAGTAAAAGGCGCGCGAACATTTACCGCGGAGCCGTTCAACTGACGCAGAGGTTACTGAACTGCTCTTGCCCGTTTCTCACGCTGCTACGAAGTCTTGCGGGCTCGCCAGGGTGCTCATAAATCAGTGCAATCCGCAGGCGGTCACGGGATTACCCGCGACGGCCGAGCTCGCCGGAACGTACACAGTCCTTATTTCCTTTGAATTTATGAATCCAGCCGTCGGAATTTCTATCTCACTATTTGTGGCGCTCATCCTCAATAGTTCTAGCGGAACTGGAACGGACAAAAGCAAACTATTATTCGATTCTCGTGCAGATTCCGTTGCGATCGTCCGCACTGTATCCCGTTTTCATTCCGCTCTAGAACGCGGTGATACGACCACAGTCAGGAACCTCCTCGCTCGAGATGTGCGGGTACTGGAAGGCGGGGAAGCAGAAACCCGCGAGCAATACCTCGCTCATCACCTGGCGGCCGACATCGAATTCGCGAAAGCCGTCAGCGGACAACGGACTCTGATCTCTTATACGCGCGAGGGAAACGTTGCGTGGGTCATATCGACGTCGACGTCGACGGGGAGCTTCCGAGGGCGCGACATCAATAGTATTGGCGCTGAGCTCATAATAATGAGTCGTACTACCAAGGGCTGGCAGATTCGCGCTATCCACTGGTCGTCCGCAAGGCGGCCCTCCTAAGAGGCTCGAGTCGGCGGCAATCGAACGCAGATTCCAGGTCAGAGTTGAGCCCTAACGACCCCCTCCGATATGACCTCGCGTAAACCGCTGTGTAAGTAAGTGACTACTTGCATTTCCGGGACGCCATTCATTAAATATCCGTCCCATGAGCAGCAGACAGGAAATTCTCGCCGCCGCGGCCGAAGTATTCGCGCACCACGGTTTCCGCGGTTCTACCACGCGGCGCATCGCCGACGCGGCCGGGGTCAACGAGATCACGATCTTCCGGCAGTTTGGGTCCAAGGAAGCGCTGCTTCGCGAAGCGATGAAGCACATGACGCAATCGGTCGGCCTCGCCCCGCTGCCCGACGTCCCTTCGGACCCCGAGCACGAGCTGACCCTGTGGAGCGAGTCGTTCATTCAGCATTTGAGACTTCGGAGCTCGATCATCCGTAAGACCATGAGCGAGATGGAAGAGCGACCCGAAATGGGCGAATGCGCCAGCTACGTCCCGAGACAGGCCTCGACCGAGCTCTGTCACTACCTCACCGCGTTGAAACGGCAGGGTCGGACAGCGGAAAAGTTCGAGCTCAAGACCGCCGCCGCAATGCTCATGGGGGCGATCTTCGCCGACGCAATGGGACGCGAGATGATGCCGGATGTCTATCCTCAGCCCGAAGCGAAGGCAGCTCAGATGTACACGCGATTGTTATTGCGGGCCATCGGTGTCGAAAATGGCTCGCGCCGAACGACGAGTAAGCAGACGAAACGGACGAAACAACTTTCAGCCTGAACAGTGTCTTCCAGAAAATCTCAACGCCGCGCTCATATTGCCGGCAGACTCATACGAACGGTCTTCGCTCTCCTGGGCCTCATCGTACCCGTGACGGTGCGGGCGCAGGCCGGGACGATCTCGACCCAAACGACGGTCATGCAACCTCGCGCCCTCACCCTTGAGGAAGCGGTGCGTACCGCCGAATCCCAGAGCGAGGCGATTCGCATCGCGCGCGCCGGGGTCAAACGCGCGGAAGGCCAGCAGTATCAGGCCCGGAGCCAGCGTTTTCCGCAGATCAACGGCTCGGCGAGCTACACACGCACCCTGGCGTCGCAGTTCTCGAACATTGGAGGTAGCGCGCCCGCAGTCGACACGACTAAGCCGGCAGCCCCACCCAGTCCGTGCGACCAATATCTTCGCGACGTTACGGCCACGACGGCTGAGCGACTGGCAGGACTCGAGGACGCATCTCGCTGCTCGCTGGGCGGGAATCCTTTCTCGTCGTTTGGCAGCCTCGGATTCGGCGCGAAGAACCAGTACAACATTGGCCTTTCCTTCTCGCAGAACCTGTTTGCGGGTGGACGCATCCAGGCGCAGAACGCGGTCGCCAACTCGGGACGCCGCTCGGCAGAGATCGAGCTCACCGCCCAGAGGGCTCAACTTCGTCTCGACGTGACGCAAGCATACTTCGACGCCGCACTCGCCGATCGACTGGTGGCGCTTGCCGAATCTTCCGCGGTCCAAACCGAGAATGTGCTCAAGCAGACCCAACTAGCCCGGACGGTTGGAAACGTCTCGGAGTTCGAGCTGTTGCGCGCGCAGGTGTCGAGCGCAAATCAGCGCCCGATCGTGATTCAGCGGCAGAGCGATCGCGAAGTTGCCTATCTGAGGCTCAAGCAGCTGCTCAATGTTCCGCTCGACGATCGAGTGCAGCTGACGACCGCGGTCGACGATGCTGCAGCGATAAACTCGGCACTCGAAGCAGCGGGAACCACTGGCGATACATCCGCTACCGACAGAGCGACAGTTCGTGAAGCAGCAGCCGCGATCGATGCGCAGCGGGGTCTTCTCAAGATCACGAAGGCGCAGCGTTTCCCGACGCTTGCGCTGACGTCACAGTACGGCAAAGTCGCGTTCCCACTGACCGGTTTTCCGCAGTTGGGAGATTTCCGGACGAACTGGACAGTCGGGCTTGCATCGCAGCTTCCGCTTTTCACCGGCGGTCGCATCAAAGGCGAGCAAATAGTGGCCGAGGCGAATGTGCGTGAGGCGCAGGCCCGGTACGATCAGCTCCGCGAGTTCGCGGCGCTCGATTCGCGCGTCACCCTCAACAATCTCTACCAGGCGCGGGCGGCGTGGCTGGCGAGTCTCGGCACCGCCGAACAGGCGCGCAGGGCGTATTCGATCGCCGAGGTACGCTACAAGGAGGGGATCTCGACGCAGCTCGAGCTCAACGATTCTCGAATTCTGCTCGAGCAGGCGGTAACCAATCGCGCTCTCGCCGCGCGGAATCTGCAGGTGGCGCGCGTGAAGCTGGCGATCCTTCCCGATCTCCCGCTTCAGACTACGGGCGCGACGCAAGCGCAGACTCAGTCGGTAGCAACCCAGCAACAGCAATCGCAGCAGAGCAGTCAGCAGTCCCAGGCCGCGCAACAGCGAGCACAGGGAACGCAGCAACAGACCGGCATTCCACCACGATAACAGTGTCAAGAGCAATCATATGACGAACACAAATCACACTACCCTGAGAAAACGCGCCGCAGTCATCCTTGGTTTTTCCGCGATTGTCGCGATCAACGCCTGTAGCAAGCGCGATAACGCTTCAGCGGCGGAGACGGCAAAGTCGCAGACCATGGTTATCGGCGCGGAGAACATCACCGTCGCGGCGAATGGCTCGATCATGACGGGACCTTCGATCTCCGGAACGTTGGAGCCGGAGCGTGAGGCCGCCATTCGCTCGCAGGTCACTGGTAGCGTGCTCCAGACCTATGCCGATCAGGGTCAGGCGGTGAACGCTGGTGCAGTGTTGGCGCGGATCGATGCTTCCGGAATTCGGGATGCATACACGTCCGCGCGCGCAGGACAGGTTGCGGCGCGCAACGCAGCTGATGTGGCCGCCCACGATCTGGCGAGAAATCAGAAGCTCCTCGCTGCTGGCGCGATAGCGGAGCGGGACATCGAGCAGTCACGCCGCGCTTCGATCTCGGCTCAGGCCGCGCTCGAGGATGCGAACTCGCGACTGGCGTCGGCGGAAAAGGCTTACCGGAGCACCACCGTCACTGCGCCGTTCAGCGGAGTTGTGAGCGAACGCCCCGTCTCAGCGGGCGATGTCGTGCAACCGGGGTCGGCCCTGTTCACCGTTGTCGATCCGTCGAGCATGAGACTCGAGGCGTCGGTGCCGGCTGAGCAGCTATCGCTGATTCGCGTCGGTGTGCCAGTCGTTTTCACC
>DASZZU010000055.1:0-10698 GCA_035544855.1 Gemmatimonadaceae bacterium
TTTGATGTTCTCGTGTCCGAGCATCACCTGCACCCATCTGATGTCGGCTCCTCCTTCGAGCATCAGCGTGGCGACCGAATGACGGAAGAGATGACACGAGCCGCTCTTCGGGATGCCCGAGGATTTCACGTAGTCGTGAACAAGCGACGAGACGGTATTGAGTCCCATCGGTTCGCCGCGGTGACTGAGGAAGAGGGCACCTGGATCGGGCTCCTGGACCAGACCAGGACGAACGTTGGCGAGATATTTTTGCACCCATGCGATCGCTCGCTCGCCGATCGGGATCAGACGATCCTTCCTCCCCTTCCCCTGGCGCACCATCACTGTGCCGCGCTCGGCGTCGACGTCGAAGACGCCGAGATGGATGACCTCCATGCGGCGCATTCCGGTCGAGTAGAGGACCTCGAGGATCGTTCGATCGCGGACGCCCAACGATTCGCTGATGTCTGGCTGATTCATCACCAGGTCGGCTTCGTGCGCCGTGAGGATGTGCTTCGGCAAGCGCTTCTCGGTCTTCGGGATGTCGATCTCAGTTGCCGGGTTGTAGAGGACGTAGCTCTCGCGCGTGAGCCAGCGGAAGAAGCCGATGATCGCGTGCAAGCGATGCTGTTGCGCGCGCACTCCAAGCGGCTTTCCATTCGGCTGCCGGTAGTGGAAGTTGTAGCGCTGATAGCGAAGGATCATCGGGCGCGTGATGTCGGAGACGCGGGTGATCGCCCGCTCTTCGCACCAGACCAGGAAGACGAAGAGATTGTGCTCGAGGTTCTTGATCGTGTACCAGGAGAAGCCGCGCACCTCGAGCGCATCGAGATACGCGCGCACCAGCGGCGAGAGCGCCAGCGGATCGCCCGACTCGCCGAGCTCCGGCCGTTCTTTCTTTAGCCGCCGTTTTTTTCGTGGCGTCATGACCGCCTCCGCTGCATCGCTCGAAGGATGCGGAGGGACTCGCCGCCGGCAACGAACGCTTTCGAGCGGTCTTTGCCGTTGCCTTCACTACGACGCTGAAGTACGTACGTTCGCGTCTTCTTCCGCTCGTCCCGGAGTAGTGCATCCAGCGAAGTTCCGAGGTTGGATTCGCCCGGAGCCGCTTCAGTGCTCGCGTTGGCGACGATTCTGGCATCCCGCGAGGTGGCCGCGAACGGGCCGCTTTCGGCCCGCGATGACCCCGCGAACCCGGGGGTATCACCCCGCGAACCTGCGTCCACACCCCGCGAGGTTGGTGTCGTACTCTCGCCTCGCGCGAGGGCCGCCACGTCGACCAGGCCGAAGAGCACGGGCTTGTCCGCCCCGTTCTTGCGCTCGTACATGAGCTCGTAGACGAAGCTCTGACCGCGGCCGCCGCGATGCATGAGGACGTACTCGAGAGAGACGAGACGGTCGAGATGCACGCGCACCTGCGTCTCTCCCCAGCCTGAGAAGTCGCGGATTGCTTTGCGCGAGAAGTGATAATCGGCGCGCGTCATCCGCTGCCGGCTGCACTCGGCCGACACCATTTCGTCGATCAGTTGAAGCAGCCTCCGCGTCTGCGGCGGCAGCTCGTCGAGCGATCGCCCGAGCACCTCATGCGCGAGCTCGTTCGCCATGGCGATGTCGGCGAGGGTGACCTCGATGTACTCGACACGCTCGGTCCCTTCGCCCACCGACTTCCGCAGCCGCTGATATTGATGCAGGAGTGCGATCGATTTGATGAGCGTGAGGTACTTCGTGTGATCGCGCCTGGTGCGGGTGCGGCCGTCGAGGAACGTCAGCTCGCGCGCATACGGATTCACAACGTGCACCGGCCGCAAAAGGCGCTGCGCGTTCTGGTGCGTACGGCGAATACGGCCGGCTTCTTTTTTTCCAAGCAGTCCTTCGAGCGTCTGCGCTTCGCGTTGCAGTCGGTGAATGGCCCGCGTCTGCTCACGATCCTCATCGACGGTGAGGACGATGCACCGATTCAACAGTTCCTCGTCGATGTCGATCTTCGTTGTCGTGAGGATGATCATCACCGGACCTTCGACGTGATACTCCTGCGTGACGAGTTTCCCGGTCTGCGGATCTTTGCCGGTCGAGGCGATCGTCAGCTCCCCTTCCGACTGCAGGAGCTTGAGCGCGTAGCTCGCCTGCTCAGCTCCCTCCTCTTCGCTGATGGCCAGGATCTTGTGCTTGAGCGAAGTCTCAGTGATGTAGAAGAGCGCCTTCCCCGTCATCGCCGAGTAACGCACGCGCTCGTCTTTCGGCATCAGCGCGAGCACGGCATCCATGAGCGCCGTCTTCCCCGCGGCCGACGACGATTGGATGATGATGGCCAGCGGATAATCGAGCTTCCGCGAGACGGCCGCCAGATACGCAACCAGCTTGTTGGTCCGCTCGCCGACCAGGCCGCACCGGTCGAAGGCATCAATGATCTTCTGCAGCAGATCCGGCGATTGCAGCAGATGCATCGCCTCGGCATGTTCCTCGGTGGTGAGCACGACTGGCTGCACCTTTGGAGCGAGTGCCTTCTCGATCTCTTTCTCGCGCAGGATCTCCAGCGTCTTGAGGAGTTGCCCGACATCGTTGTGCACGACCTCCTCACGTACGCCGACCTCTGCGGCTGCTGCTTTTTCGAACGTCGTCCGCTGTCTCGCGATCGCCAGATCGAACGTGTCCATGAAGACGCGCTCGTCGAGGCCTTCGCGGCTCACCATCACGTTGATCTTCAGCGAGTCATAGCTCGTGTTCTTTTTCAACCCGCGGATGCGATAGCGGCGATCGCCGAAGGTGATCGTCACCTCTTCATTCGTGATCTGCACCGGCAGCTCGGGCGTGGGCGTCACATCAGCGCGGAGCTCTACGGGATCAGCAGCTAAGGAATGAGCAGGAGCGATCTCGTGCGGTTGTAGCGGAGTTTCAGGTTCAACTTCTATCGAAAGAGAGGGAGCTGCAATGGTCGCGTGCTTTCTGTCAGCCTCCGTTTCAAGTGCGGGTTCCGGAGTCGATGCGATCACCTTCGCGCCATTGCCGATCCACTCGGCCGACCGGATCACGACGCCAAGCGACTTCTCCGCGGGCGTGACCTTCAGCGCGTACTCATTCGCATCCATCGAGTGTGGGAACTTGATGCGCGAGCAGCGGATCCCGGCGGCCAGGAGTTTCTCGGCGAGTTTCTCTGCCGCACGATCGCCCGCTTCGTCACGATCGTAGGCGATGAGAACGTGCTCGGTTCCGTGTCTGCGGAAGGCCTCGAGATGATCGGGGCTGAAGCCCTCGACTCCGTAGCTCGATGTCACGTTGCGATACCCGGCGCACCAGAAAGTCATCGCATCGATCAGCGCCTCGCACAGGATGATCTCCTTCGACTCGTGCAACACCTCGGCGTTCCACACGCCGTGATGCGGACCAGGAAGATAGAGATGATGTGCGAGACCTGGCGTGAGCCGCTGCGTGATTTTCCGGCCATAGATCTCGGAGACTCGTCCCTCTTCATCGAAGATCGGGATCATCAGACAGCCGTTGAAGTGCTCGTGACCCGATGATCGAAGGATGCCGATGTTCTGCAGCCGCGACCGGATGGCCTGCCCTTCCTTGCGGCTCATCGCCGGCAGCCGGAGGCCGAGCGTTCGATTCGAGAAGCCCAGCCGGAATGTGCTCACCAGCTCCGACGAGACCAGGCCGCGCTTCTCTAGATACCTCGACGCCTCCGGTGAGCGCTTGAGCTCCTCGTGGCAGTAATCGATATAGGCCTGCCGCAGCTCATCGTCATCCATCTCCAGAGTGAACGGCGCGCCGAGCTTCGGCACATCACTTCGTTTCTTCATCACGAGCCCGTCGACCGGAGACGCGACGAAGAACCGCGTCGAGAGCAACTCGTAAGCGTGACGGAACGACACCGCCTCGATCTTCTGCAGCCAGGCGAACACATCTCCGCCTGTCTGACACGCGCCGAGACAGTGCCATAGGTTCTTCTCCGGCGTCACCACTAAGGAGGCGTGGGTATCGTCGTGGAAAGGACACTTGCCGATCAGATCCTTCGCGCCGTGCGGCCGGAGCTCCACTCCGTACGCCCGCACCAGCTCTTCGATCCGCACCTCGTGTTTGATCCGGTCGACCTCTTCCTGGGGGATTCGCGCCATTTCCGCCTCCTCGCCCAAATGATGTCAAGAGCGAATAGCCTCTTAGCACTATCAGGCTATTGACTATATAGCCCTTTCAAGTCTAGGCTGTCAACAGCGATCGGCGGGGACGAGTCGGGCAGAAAACCGCTCCTATACTCCGCCTAATGGCAGAGAGAAGGTCGAGAAGCGTGGGAAAGCTGACGAAGGGATTTGGTGGGCGGCTTCGCAAGGCGCGTGAGGAACACGGCCTCTCTCAGCAACAGCTCGCTGATCTGATCGGCGCGAGCGTCATGCAGATTTCGCGATACGAGCGGGCGCAAGTTCTTCCTGCTCTCGAGACGGCCGTCGCCTTGGCCGGCGCTCTTCATGTCTCGGCCGACTACCTGCTCATGGACCGTGAGCAGAGTGCCGCGGTGATGCCAGCAATCAGCGATCTCCGCCTCTTTGAGCGCTTTCTCGAAGCCGAGAAGCTCGTTCGCAGCGACCGCGAAGCCATCATCCTGCTCATCGACGGCGTCCTCGCCCGACGCTCCATCGAGAGCGACATCGCCCGACGCAAGCGCGCGTAAACACCGGCCACATCGAAGACCTCGCCGGCGTTATATAAGTTGGGTTTCCAGACCTGACCCCAACCTTAGGGTCTTCTCGATAATGAAGAAGATCTTCAGATCACGGCGCCGCCGGTCGAGCTGTGCCTGCTTGTTTGCCGCGAGATTGAGCTTCTCGCGCAACTCGCCCGAGGTCAGCCCCTCGGGATGCGCCTTCAGTAGCTCCACCATCTGCAAATGCAGCTTCGATGGGCTTGGTTTTTGTTTCAACCGATGTCACCAACAGGCATAGCCGTAATCAATGTCCGAAAGGAACCAACATCTCTACGTACAGGTGTCTGCTCAACATCGTATGAACCATCATTTCAGGTTTAGCGAGAAGAGCTGCCTCTTCCGGCGCCAGATCGTCACACTGCGTGAGGAGAGCTAGGATCTCTTGACATTTCGATGCGAAGTCCCGGTATGGACGGCCTTTCTGAAGCGAATCAGCAGCACTCTGAAGAGCCTCGGCAATGGCGCGGCCACTCTTGTCGGCGGAACGCCTCATCACGATTCTGTAGAGGGCAATCTGATCCCGATACGGCCCAAGGCGTGGAGTGACCACAATGGGAGCCTTGGCTTCTTCAGTAACCGCAGCCGTGAAGGCTGGAACGACTTGCCCAAGAATATCGACTCGCCGTCGCGCAACTCTCAGGAGATCCTCTTGAAAGCCAAACGCACGCGCAATCGCGACCTTGAACCCGATGCCCAACTTGTCTAGACCATCATCCGGAAAATCCGGCGGAGCAACCCAATAATCGACGGCTACGGCACCGCCTCCTCGCCGATCATCGCGAAAGAAAATGTATGAACATACCTGTTCGCTTTCGCGCCGGAGCAGTGCAACAAACTCGTCATTAGCAACGCCTGTTGCCGGCGTAAAGTCGCTACCCTTGAAGGCCTCTAAGACCAAAGCTGAAAACTTCGTCACGTTCATCCTATTGTTGAAAAATCATCGGCTCAGGCCCAACGCCCCATGGGATTCCGGCGTCATCGAGTGCTCGAAGCAGTGGATCCATTTCCCGAGCGACGCGCGGATCGTGTTCAAAATGCCAATAGGGGTTTGCCAGCCCTAGGCCTTTGTTTGTGATGTCTTTTTGTATTTGGCGAGTCAAGTCTGAGATACGTTGCGGGGCGCGCGGAGCCTTGCTGAAGTTGTCGGATTTGTACTCCACGTCGTAATCACGATAGTACTTGTCATACGTTCGCAAATTTCCATCGGCGCGCGTTCCCACACGTCGACCCAAACCTGGACCAAAGATGTCGGTAGCCCGTTTGTCATGCCACTCCCGAATGTACTGCCATCGATTCTTCGCTTTCTTGTCTGGGGCGCCAACCTGTTCATTGTGCTGAATGTCAGCTTGCCGAGCAGCAGCGCTGCCAGGCGGAAGAAGTTGCGTCTGTTGGCTCCAGGGAGTGACTCCAGGCATTCGCGGCACGATGATTTGTCCGCTGTTGCGCCGCTTCCTTGCTCGGGTTTTGATCTCATTGGCAAACTGAAGTTGCTCGTCAACGTAACTGTCGGCTTTCGCTTCAACGTGCTCGGCATATTTTGATATCGCCCATCGCCCACCCTCGAAGAGGACTATTCCTACTCCAACGGGCGAAACTGCGGCCGATACTTCAGCGACTTCGACGCCGGCCTCAACACCCTTAATTGCCCACTCAGTTTCTTCAACGATTTTTAGAGCGCTACTCCCCACCGTCCAATTGCTGCCGCTCGGATCCCTCCGATTGACCGGGTCTCCCCCCGCGAACGCATAGAGGTTGGACGAGTCGCGATACCCGAGTGGATCAGGGGAGAGCCACGTGCCCGTCGCGTGATCCAACCATCGCGCTCTCACGTACGAATGCCGCGTGACTGAATCGAAGAAGGGAACAGCCTGGAACGCAGCATTGAGGAGGAAGCGGGATGGGTCGTCGGATTGTTTGTCCGAACCGGCCAGCGCGAGGTCTTTGGCTTCGTAGAGGGTCTCGGTCTTGTCGCCGCTCGGGATCGAGGCGAGGAAGGTCGAGAGGGCGGCGAGGGACTCGCGCACTTCGACCGGGACCTCGGAGGTCGTGAAGATTGGTCTGGTGGCCGTGGCCCAGTTCGGGGCCGGAAGGACCGGCGTCTCGGCGTTGAAGGTCGAGGCACGCAGGTTCTTCGTTGCGGCAATCGAGAGGGCGGCGCCATCGACGGTCAATGTCTGCCATTCCGCTGCAGTGAGCGTCCAGCGCACTGCATAGTTGTTGTCAAAGAGCTGCGGTGTTGCGTTGGAGGATCGTACCACCGCTCCGCCGGCGTCGACTACCGCCAGGCGGGTGCCGATGGCCAGTGTCGAGGGGCGCAACGGTTCGGTGGAGCGCATCGTCACCTCGACCGAGTCGAGGGCGCCGCTGGATTTCTTCGTGGCCGTGACCGCGACTCGGTCGATGGCGGCGCCCCCGAGGCTGAAAGTCTCCTCGCCGTAGGCGTCGTCGACGATGTTGCGCGAGACGACCTCGCCACTGGAGTTCAGGACGGCCTGGAGGTTGCCGGTGCCCGATTCGTCGTAGATCGGGTAGAGGCGGAGGATCGGGGATTGGGGGTTGGGGGACGAGGAGGCTTGGGCCACCGTCACTTCCAATGGATCGTCGTAACTCAACGAGCCGTTGATGACCTGGCGGACCAGGGCACCGGTATTTGAATCGTAGACCGCGGCGATGGTATCGGAGATCGGATCCCAGACGATCGTCGCCTCGGCGGGAATGCCATCAGTGAGCACGGCACTCGGTGCCGGCTGCCAGGTCGCCGGCGATGAGGTCTGCGCGATCTCGACTCTTCTTCCCACCATGCGATCGCGTCCGTCGTAGACATAGCTGACGCGCATGATGGCCGGCGGCGCGGGGTCGCCGATGTGCTGGGTGGCGCGGACGAGTCTCCCCTTCTCGTCCCACTCGTAATCGAAGCGGGCGTCGCCGGAGCGCTCGGCGCCGTTGTAGGTGAAAGTCCGTGCTTCGCTGCCCTGGGCGATGGAGGCGATCTTGTGGGCCGCCGGTGTCTCCGTCGCCGTCTGCGTCGGAGGATCGAGACGCTGGACCGCGATTCCCTTCGCCGCCATGGCGGCGCGGGTAGCCTCATCAAAGCGTGGCTCGCGCACGAGCTTTTCGCGGAAGTCTGACTGCGTCAGCTTCTGCTCCAAGGCACGGCCGATGGTCGTCGTCGCCAGACGGCTTCGGGCGTCATAGGTCCAGTGGCTGAAGCGGCTGTCATTCGACACGCCGAGGAGTTGCTGTTCGGAGAGCTGGAGGCCGTCGAAGTGGGTGATCAAGGCACCGGCCACGATGAGACCGTTGGAGGTGACACGCATGCCGTTGAGCTGCCCGGTCGTTGAGTCATAGGTGTAGCTGCGGAGAATCGAACCGGCGCTGCAAGGCGCCGAGCCGCAGGAGGACGTGATCGTACGGCTGTCTGGGCGGCCACTATTTCGAGAATGAGAGGTCAGAAGCGCCGAGAAACCGCCACCACCAGCGAGCTTGCGCTCCACTCCGTCAACGTTGCCCATCGCGTCATACGAGGCGCTGAGCCGGTCGGTCCAGGGAGCTAGGAGCGGCGGCGCGGTCGTCGAGGTGGCATGCGGCATTGACCATTCGATCCGCTCGCCATGCTCGTTCCACTTATGGTCCTGCACGAACTCGTCGAGCACTTCTCTTGAGCCGAGGCCCGAGCCGTTCTTGTAGCGGGTCTGGGTGGTCTTCTGCGGATTGCCGTCGCGCGTGAAGTCGCTCCAGGCAATCGAGGCGTCCTTGTTCGTCCAGGCCAACAGCCGTCCGGCGGGGTCGTAATCGAAGTGATCGAGCGTCACGTCACCCTGAAAGTGAATGTCGGTGAGCTGCCCTCGGTTGTTGTAGCCGTAGACTTTCGTACGATTCTGCCGATCCTTATACGTCTTGATCCGCGAACGCTCGTACGTATAGACCTCGGTGGTGGAGTCAGGGTATGTCCGAGTTAGGGGCCTGCCGACCAGGTCGGTGGTATCGATCGTCTTCTGGCCGGTCGGGTCCTTGTACTCGGTCTGCGATCCGTTTTTGTCGAATCTGTTTTGGAGAGCTGCACCATCCGGCATGGTCTCGGTCAGGAGCGCCCCGCGGGCGTCGTGGTCATAGTTCGCAGCGCTCCGCCCAGGCTGGGAAGCGCTCTTGATGTTACCGGCCTCGTCGAAAGTCTGCTTCCATTCGAGGTTGCCCAACTGCTGGAGAGTGGCGTTGCCAGCGGAGTCATAGCTGGTCGTCGACTCGTAGCCAGCCGATCCCTTCTCGGCCGTCTTCGTCGCCGTCGGGAGATAGCCGCTGTAGGCGCTGACGTCGGCTGACGAGAAGACGTCGCTGATCGCGGTCGTAGTGCCCTTCCCGGCCTGCGCTTTCTTCACGCGGCCGGCGAGGTCGTACTCGGTCTTCGATGCACGACCGGACGTAGCGATGGCGCTGGTTCGGCCCCCGCCATCCCAACGGAAGTCGGTTGATCGGGAAAGCAGCGCATCGACTTCCGTGGTGGTCTTGTTCAGCCGTCCGTCGGCCGTGAAGTCGAGGGTTCCGCCGGCGATCTTCTGACTCGCGGAGTCGTACGCGATCACTGACTTCGGGTGTCCCCAGGCGTCGTAGGTCGTGACGCTCTGTGTGCCGTCACTGGCTTGCGAGAGAAGCTGGCGCCCATGAACATCAAAGGCAGCGCCGCTGGCGGTGAGCATGTCGGTCGAATAGACGACGTTGTCGTCGGCGTCATAGGCGACGCGGGTCTCGATTGGATCGCTGCTGTTGGTCGACGTGGCGGAGCGCACGACTCGCCCGAGAGCATCGAGCTCCGTCGTGGAGATCGCTCCGCTCGGCGCGGTGGTAACGATCCTGTGATTGGGAATGTCGTAGGCCGTCGTGGTCGAGAGTGAGGTCTTCACGCCGTCGACGGCGATGTTGTCGGTCGTGACCTTCGTCCGGCGCCCGAGGGCGTCGTACTCGAAGGTCGTGGCGACGGTCGCGAGGTCCTGTTGACGGGTGTGAATGCTCAGACGACCGTTGGCATCGTATTGATAGGTTTCATCCAGCTTCAGCGAATCGTCAGGCTTCTCGACATGAATAGAGATCGGACGACGCCACGTGTCGAACGTGGTCCTCGTCACGACGTCGCGCTCGTCGGTCTCGGTCACGGTGTTCAGACCGTAGTCAATCTTGCTGGCCACTCCTCCGTTGTCGACTGAGCTGGGAAGTGCGCGCTCGAAAGGCGCTGCGTCGATCGGCTTGTACGTGACCTTCGTGAACGATTCCCCAGTTCCGCCATCGTTTCCGCCGTGGCTCTTCATCGAGAGGATCAGGCCGTCGTCGCCATACAACGTCTCGGTCGTGACACTGGAGTTCGTAACCGTCAGCGGATGTTCCGGATCGGTCGAGTTGCCGCGATGGGCCTCGGGTGCCACAACTTCGAGTCCGTTGGCGCTGATCGAGTCGACGAAGGTGGAGGCATTGGTGGAGGTCTGATACGTCGGCGTGAGCGTGATCGCCTCGCCGAGGCTCTGGGCGACGAGAGAGGAGACGGGATTCGACGATCGTTTCGCGGAGGCGGAGATCAAGGGTTTCGTGATGATCGATTGCACGATGAACCCGTTAGCACCACTTTTGTTGACATCCTGATAGGTCGTGGTCGACTCGCGGACTCCCTCGAGTCTCGACGACAGGACCATTCCCTCTTCGTGATAGGTGAACGAGGTGACGCGGTCTCTGGCCTGGGTCGGATAACCGCCCGGAGCGATTCCGGCCGGAAGCTCGCCGACGCCACTGGCGGTGACGACGGCTCTCTCGGTCACCTTCGCAACATGCGACCGGTCGCCGGCGTATTCCTTCGGCTGCGCGGTCAGCTCGTAGCTGCGCACCTGTCCGAGCGGCGATGAGGTCTCCGCGCTCAGCGTCGAATACGTGACCCCCGACTTCTCGCCCGTAGACGTCTGCAGAAGAGTGGCCCGGTCGCGATCGGTTGCGGTCGATCCATAGGCAACGGTGAGCCGAGGCTCGCCACCGATCGGATC
>DASZZU010000056.1:0-4604 GCA_035544855.1 Gemmatimonadaceae bacterium
GGCGGACGTACGTGCTCAGGCTGAGCCCGAGCTGCTGCTCGCGATTTCCGAACCCGCCACCCGAGTTGGTCGCAGTGGGACGCGAAGTCGCGTCGAACACGTACGAGCGCGCCTCGATCGCAATCGTCGTGGCTCCTCGAACGGCGTATTGCGGCCTCAGCGAAAACCCGTTCGCGTTGAGCCCGCTGAACACCGACGTCGCGTCCGTAGTCCGCCAGGCGCTCGCACTCACCGCCGCGCGCGATGTCAGCCGTTCCGAGACATTGCCGACCAGCTCGTTGGCAGCACGCGCGAAGGCGTCGCTTCCACCCGGAGCGTGCGTCATGCGAAGCTCTTCGTTGCTCTCGGGTCCGGTTCTCACCAGCCCGCCCGACCATCCGAACCCGCTGCCGCCCTGAAAGCGACGCTCGGCTATCTCGGCCTTGAAGGTGCTGCCGAAGAGCGATGGCACCGCTGCGCCGACACCAAATGCATCGAGCCGGCGCGGAGATGGGCCCGCGTCCGCGAGGTGCGAGGCCGACGTGCTCAATTGCACTTCACCCCACTGATGCATTCCGCGGATCCCGAGCATTGGCTTGCGCTTGCTGGCGCCCACCTGCGCGATTGAGAGAGCCCCAAGTCCCGTGAACGACCACTCGGGATGCCGAAGGTGCAGAAGCGCCCCCTGACCGTATGGGTAGAGCCCGGTCAGATCGGAGAATGATGTTCCGGTATTACCGAGGTGGAGCTCTCCTGATGGCGCGGAGAGCGCGACCGAGGCGGAAGACTTGAACGCGCCGAGATGAGCGAAAGCGTTGTTCGCGCCGCCGCTGAGGGCGGACGCTTGTGACATCCGCGCGTCGATACGCACCGAATCGAAGAGCGCGCCGGTTGCGCTGAGTGTGACGAGACTGTTGGGCCTCCCGTTTTCGTCGTTCGCGCGAGCGACGGCGGAAGTGATGAGCGGACCCGCCTGGCGCCCGATCGAGCCTGAGTTGAAAACTTCCACCGTGACTGTCTGGTCGCCGAGAATTTCATCGCCGGAGCGGAGCACGATGTGAACGAAGGATGAGCCCGTGCTCGATAACGACGGGATCGTGAGCCTCACTCGTTTCTTGATCGTCTCGCCCGGCTGTATCGCGAGCGGAGTCTGGCGCAAATCTCTCGACGACCAGCCGCTCGGCAGATTGAGCTCGACGCTCACCTTCTCCCGGGCGTTGCCGGAATTGAGGATCTCGAAGCGCAGGACGACGTCGTTGCCAGCCTGACCGTTGATGGGGGCAGAGCCGGGCCGAAGCGCGATCTGCCGCACGAGACTGACATCTATTTCCACAGCGATGACGAAGGTTGCCGAGCCGGGCGCGGAGAAACGCGCTTCGCCGGCGACCAGGCGTCCGGCCAGCGCGTTCGCGGGAATCCCGATCGTTATTCCGACACGACCCTTCCCGGAAAGCGAACGGGTACGTGGACCGAGGATCACGAATTCCCCGCGCGGAATAATCTCCAGCTCGACATCTGTCGAGTGAGCGAGCGCGTCAGGAACGGGAATCGAGACCACCTGATAACTGCGTGGCGCGCCGGAAACACTCACGGACGGCAGAGTGATTTCGATATCTCGCGCGGAATCTGCCTTTGGCCCGTTTTCGGTCGTCGATGAAGCCGGCCGCACCTCGCCGCGCGGAACGCCCGCCCCGCTCGACTGGGCAGCGGCCGAGGCGAAAGCGCCGGACAACGCAAGAACGAGCGGCATTGTTCGCGCGCAGAACGCGATCACGGTACTGTCTGCGAAAGGGTGATCGTGTAATTCGCGGAGTATGTCGCCGGCGCGTCCGTCGCCCAGTTGAGGATCATTCGAAAAAAGATCGTGTTGTTCCACGGATCATTGGTTCCGTTCGTGACCATGACCCGCTGTTCTATCTGAACGTCGGTGCTGGTAATGCTGTTCCACGTTGCGAGGTCCGAGCGGCGCCACTTGAGATCGCCGATGACCTTGCCACCGCCCAACGACGCCGACGTCGCTCGAATCAGAACCGTTGTCGTGCGTGAGGCACCGGCGGTTGCATCTACAGTGAACGTCACACCTGTCGCGGCAGTCACGAACCCGTTGATGTAGTCCGTCGCCGTCGGAGAGGTGAAGGTGACTGTCGCGTTGGCGAGCGTCAGCGTGGTCTTCTGCGCCGCGAGCGGAGAGGCGAATAGAGCCAGCGCGAGCAGAATTGCCGCGCTGGTGCTTACGGTCAGAACATTCCGCGCGCGGGGGAGCATTTCGCCTACTTGGCCTGGTAGTCGATCTGACCCGCCACGAGCTCGGCGCCGCCGAAATCGATGAGGGCGAGAACTACATAATCTCCGGGTGCGAGTCCACTCGGTACGTCCACCATGACTTTCCGCGTTGAGCCCGGAAGCGTCGGGAATTCATCAATCGGCACCAGCATGGCGAGTGTATTGTCGAGACGACGAAACTCGAGACGCCCCTTCGCGAGCAGATGCATGCTGCCGGTGTTATGGAAGCGGATGGAGATCTGGCGCTTTGTCGCAGCAGGCGCGGCACTCACGGATAGCTTGGCCGGGGTCGTCGATGCCGCGGGAGTCACCGCCACATCTTCCACCCCCATACTTTCGACCGCGCCATCCCGAGCCAGCCCGGGCGGGGCCACGTACACCTTCACACCCGTGCGGAAGATGTACTGGAGCGAATTGCCCTTGACGGATGCGCGCTGCGGGACCTCCTCGACGAAGAAGATGTCCCAGCACTCCTTGCTCAGCGCGGAGGCGTTCTGAACGCCGAGGCGGATGATGCGTGCGGTGTGTGGCTCGATACGAATCGACAGGGGCGACGCACTGAGCATTGCTCCGCACGAGGTGCCCGTGCTCCCGGCGGGGAGAAAGCGATTGTCACCATCTTCGACGCGGTTCCAATCCTGGCGGGTGATCGTCGCCTGCACCGGCGCGTCGGAGGCGTTCATCAGTGAGAAGCTCGCCGATACACGGCCCGCGCCCACGGTAGTAAGCGTCACTTCGAGCGGGTCCACCAGCAGCTGCGCGGACGCAGTGCGGGCGAGGACTAGTCCTACAGCGCAAAGGGCGAGTACGGTTCCCCGCACTCGCCCTCTGCGCTCATCGCTCGCCACGGCGGGCGGACGAGAGCGAGAATTCAGCATCAGTTACGGAGCTGTAAGGGTGAAAACGATCGGAAGGCTATAGATACCCGGCGCGTTGCTGGCCAGAGTGAAGCCAGCTGCCCAAAGGGTCTTGAAGAAGGGCTGTGCCAAGGCACCGTTCGTGGCACCGGCACCGGAAAGGAACGGCACATCGATGGAAGTAATCGCCGCATATGCGCCGGCCGAAGCGCTCGACCACTGGAGGTCGCTGATCGGCTTCACACCGAGGTTGGTGCCGACGTAGGTCCAGTTCGTCGGATTTCCGGACCTGATGTTGAGCGTCCAGCTCCGGTTCGCCTTGATCGTGAAGTTCGGACCGGCATCCGGACCGACCGTCGCGCCGAGGTCAACCTGGTCGGCGGTAGGAGCAGTCAAGGTGGTCGCGATCGAGGTCATGCCCAGCTTGACCAGTGCGCCAACAGTTACCGACGCGGTATTGGTGGTGTTGCAAGTGCCAGCGTTGCCACTGCACTGCGCATTGGCCTGGCCCGCGCCAATGGCGCTTCCCAGCACCATCGCGGCCAGAAGGTAACGGGTCGCGTTCATTGTTATTTCTCTCCAGAGAAGTCTTGATGGTGCCGGTGACATAGTCGTTGAAACCGGCCCTTTCAAAAGCGGTTGGGTCCTGCACTTGTAAGACGAAAACGGACGTCATCTGCAACCGGTTTTTGACCCCGGATTTCAGGTGAGCATCCGTTTACTTTTTGCATCAATTTTCTGTTTCTGCCAGCGTGTTAAGCCCGCTTGCAAGGCCTCAATGTACCTGAATTGCCTAATTGGTCAAGCGAAATGATTCTGCCATTCCGGCAAATGCCAAAGTGCGTCGGCGTTTGTTCGGGTGCGCGCCTTAACGCCTTGCGCCGAAATGGGATAAAACGGTCGGACCCCGCTCAGCATGCTGATAGGAAATCAACCCTCCTTGTCCTCGTACTGATCCTTGAGACTCGCGATGACGTTCGCATCCGCGAGCGTCGACGTGTCGCCCAACGCGCGTCCTTCGGCGATGTCCCGAAGCAGCCGACGCATGATTTTTCCCGATCGTGTTTTCGGGAGGTCGGCGGAGAACAAAATGTCGTCAGGACGCGCGAGCGCGCCGATCTTTTTCGCGACGAATTCGCGGAGCTCGTCGCGCAGCGCAGGGCTCTGCTTGCTCTTGTCACGGAGCGTCACGAACGCAGTGATTGCCTGACCCTTGAGCTCGTGCGATTTGCCCACCACCGCGGCTTCAGCGACAGCCGGGTGCTCGACCAGCGCCGACTCCACTTCCATTGTCCCGATGCGATGCCCGGCGACGTTCAATACGTCATCGACGCGTCCCAGAAGCCAGAAATAGCCATCCCTGTCGCGCTTGGCGCCGTCGCCGGCAAAATACAGATCGGGGCGACCCGGCCACTTGGAGAAATAGGTTTGAACGTATCGCTCGTCGTCGCCCCAAATCGTCCGCAGCATCGCCGGCCACGGCTT
>DASZZU010000057.1:0-20603 GCA_035544855.1 Gemmatimonadaceae bacterium
AGCTGCCACGCTCGGCGCTCGGAACGCGCAGAAGCTGGGCGTCGGCGAGATGGTGTGGTACTCGGGGCAGATCGCACCCGAAGAGACGGAAGCCATCACCAGCGGATTGATCGCCGGCGCGTGGGAGTACGCGGATCTCAAATCGCCACTGCCGGAGGCGGAGCGGAAGAAGCCCCTCGAGAAGGCGACAATCATCACCAGCAATACCGACGACAGCCGTCGCGGTCTGGCAAATGGCCAGGCCATAGGAGCTGGCCAGAGTCTCGCGCGAAGCCTGGCTATGATGCCAGGGAATCTCTGCACGCCTGAGTATCTCGCTCAGACCGCTGCGGACATCGCGAAGCGCCACGGAATGGGAAATGTCACCGATCGCAAGGCGTCATTTCGGCGAGCTGCCACGCTCGGCGCTCGGAACGCGCAGAAGCTGGGCGTCGGCGAGATGGTGTGGTACTCGGGGCAGATCGCACCCGAAGAGACAGAAGCCATCACCAGCGGATTGATCGCCGGCGCGTGGGAGTACGCGGATCTCAAATCGCCACTGCCGGAGGCGGAGCGGAGGAAGTCCCTCGAGAAGGCGACAATCATCACCAGCAACACCGACGACAGCCGTCGCGGTCTGGCGACTGGCCAGGCAATAGGCGCTGGTCAGAGTCTGGCGCGACGGCTGGCGATGATGCCCGGCAATCTCTGCACGCCGGAATACCTCGCCCAGGCGGCAGCGGACATCGCGAAGCGACACGGGATGGGAATCACCGTCCTTGGTCGCAAGGAGATGGAAGCAGAGAAGATGGGATCGTTCCTCGCTGTCGCACAGGGAACACCCCAGGATCCCAAGCTGATCACGCTCGAATACAAGGGCGGCAAGCCCAACGCAAAACCTGTGGTGCTGGTCGGGAAGGGGCTCTGCTTCGACAGTGGTGGAATTTCCATCAAGCCCGCGCAGGGGATGGAATTCATGAAATTCGACATGTGCGGCGCCGCTGGTGTGCTCGGCACTTTCGAAGCAATCGGACAGATGAAGCCCGAGGTCAACGTCGTGGGTATCATCGGCGCGACTACCAACATGCCTTCGGGAACGGCGATGAATCCCGGAGACGTGGTCAAGGCTCAGAACGGGAAGTCGATCGAGATCATCAATACCGATGCGGAGGGCCGGCTCGTACTCGCGGACTGCCTCTGCTACGCGAAGCGCTTCGAGCCCGATGTCGTGATCGATGCAGCCACCCTTACCGGCGCCTGCGTCATCGCGCTCGGCCACAACGCGAGCGGAGTCTTTTCAACGGATGACGCGCTCATCGCGGAGATCCTCGCTGCCGGCAAGCGGGCCGGTGAGCCGGGCTGGCCATTGCCGCTCTGGGATGAGTACAAGGACCTGATCAAATCGGATGTCGCTGATGTGAAGAACTCCGGAGGTCGGCCCGCCGGCGCGGTCACGGCAGCGATGTTTCTCAAGGAGTTCGCCGAGGGTTACACCTGGGCTCACCTGGATATCGCGGGAACCGCGTACTCCGAGACCGACCTCGTGACGATTCCGAAAGGACCGACAGGAGTTCCAACGGGTACCTTCATCGAGTTCATTCGTGGGAGAGTACGCTGAATCAGTGCTCGGGGCGCAGGCGCAGCCCAGCCCGCCTCGGCCTTCTGGCCGGGGCGCTTTTGTACGTGGCCGTTGCTCCCGTCCACGCGCAGGTGGTGCCGCCACCCGTCAGCGAAGTGCCGATCCCGGCGAAGCCGAAAACGGATTCCGGGCCAGACAGCGCGCACGTGAAGGCAGACAGCGCGCACGTGAAGATCGATTCCATCAAGGCGCCGATCGGGAGGTCTGCCGATCCACTCACTTACGAGATCGGGCCGCAGTATGAGTGGAATCGCGCACAACTTTTCGCGACGGGCGCTCTCACGCTCGTCGACCTGCTCGATCGAATTCCGGGGATCACGACATTTCGATCCGGCTGGCTCACGACGCCGCAGATGGCGACGTTCAACGGTGATTTTCGCCGGGTTCGGATTTATTACGACGGCATCGAGCTCGACAATCTAGACAACAGCACAGGAAATATTCTCGATCTTTCGACGATCCAGATCTGGACCCTCGAGCATCTGAGCATCGAGCGAAGCGCGAGTGAGCTGAGACTGTATTTGCGGAGCTGGCGTGTTGACAACACAGATCCGTCCACACGCGTCGACGTCGCCACCGGCAACGAAGACACCAACTTGTATCGCGGCTTCTACGGAAAACGGTACGATAACGGCGGCGTGCTCCAACTCGCGGGGCAGCAGTTCGGAGTCGCCAGCCCTCGATTTGCCGGCGGTGGCGACGCCCTGTCTCTGCTCGGTAGAGTGGGAATTGCTCGCAAAGAATGGAGCATCGACGGATTCGTCAATCGTCTCCATGCGACACGCGACATACAGCGTCCAGCTCTTGGAAGGCCCCCCGTATTGTCCCTCGACGAAACGACCACGAATGCGTATCTCCGCGCCGCGGTGGGCGCCGCGAGCGGGGGTCCGTGGGCACAAGTCACCGTGGCATCGCTCGCCTTTAAGGGCACTACCGGCCCGGATCGAAGAGTCTCGACAACGAGTCAGCCGGACACCCTCGAGCGAAAGAGTTTGGAAACTCAATACAACGTGACCGCAGGGTACACTGCTGGAGCGGCGCGACTGGAGATCGACGATCGCGTTCGCTCCATTGCCGGCAGCCGCACTAACTCGGTTTCTGGCAGGCTCGATTTTGCGACGTCTCTAGGCGTGCTCAGTGGATTCGCGGAACACGATGGCTTTCGCCACACCACGAATGCTGATCTGGGGGCACGAGCCCAGCCACTACCATTCCTGGCGCTATCGGGGTCTGTCGCGAGGTCCGCGCCCAATGGTGGCGGGACGTCTTCACTCGCGAGCACGACGACGGTTCGTGGCGAAGTCGGGCTCAGAATTCGGGGGCCCTGGCTCGCGGCTGGGTTGATCTCAACCGACAAGACTCAGGGGTTGGCACCTCTCGTGTACGACACCCTCCTTCTGCCTACGCCAGCCGGCCGCGCCACAGCGCACACCGTTTCGATTCGCGGACCTCTCGGGCGCGGATTCGGAATCGACAGCTGGCTCGCCCGCTGGGACCAGACTCGCCCGTACCAGCCCCAATATCAAAGCCGGTCCGAGATAAGCTTCACGAACAACTTTCTCAAGCGTTTTCCAAAGGGTGACTTCCAGCTGCATGCCGCCGGCGTTTACGAGTATCGCGGTAATACGATCTATCCGCTTGCCACTGGCGAAGTGCGTGCGGGCACTGCGAAGACACTCTCCGCCTTGCTGGAAATCCGGATTCTGCGAGCAGTTGTCAGCTACCAGCAGCGAAACATCATGGGCTACCAATACTCGGTGATTCCAGGATTCGAGATGCCGCGAGTGCTCGCCATCTACGGCGTGAGATGGGATTTCTGGAATTGACAAACCTATTGTCGCTCCGTAACATAGCCCACCTCACATGATATCCAGCATGACTGGTTTTGGCGCGGCGGATGGGCTGGTTGGCGACGCGCGGGCAAGCGTCGAAATCAGGACGGTGAATCACCGGTTCTTCAGCCCCAACCTCAAGCTTCCGGCAGCCTTCGCCCGCTGGGAAGGCGAGATCCGGGAGCTGCTTCGCCAGAAGATCGCCCGGGGGCATGTGACCCTCACCGCGCGAATCGATCGCGACTCGACGGCTCCAGTGATCGACGAAACGAGACTGGCGCACTATCTCACGGCGCTGAAGGCGCTGCAGAAAAAGCACAAGCTGGCCGGCGAGCTGGACCTCTCTACACTGCTGCGATTGCCCGATGTCATCGCCGCGCCCAGCGACGAGATCGATCCCGGTGCCGGAGACGCGCTGGTGAGGATAGTCGCGAAAGCGGCAGACAATCTCACCGCGATGCGCAGGGCGGAGGGCGCGCAGCTCTCCGGGTTTCTGCTCGAGCGAGTGGAGGCCGTCGAATCAAGGCTCGCGCGGACCGAGAAACGCGCTCCGGTGCGGCTTAAGGAGCAGCACGACCGCGTCAAGCGCACCGTGGCTGAGCTGGTTGCAGGAGCGGGAGTCGATCCTCAACGGATCGCTCAGGAAATCGCGATTCTCGCCGACAAGCTCGATATCGCGGAAGAGCTCGACAGATTCAGGTCGCACCTGGTGGCGTTTCGCGATACGACACGATCGAAGTCCACCGACCCGGTAGGAAAGCGGCTCGGATTCATCCTGCAGGAGATGGTGCGTGAGGCGAACACCATCGGCAGCAAGGCCAATGACGCGCCCATACTCGACGATGTGATTGCGATCAAGGAAGAGCTCGAGCGCATCCGCGAGCAGGTCGAGAACCTCGAATAATGGCGTTTCCGATCATCCTTTCCTCGCCTTCGGGCGGTGGGAAGACGACCATCGCTCACCAGCTCATGGCGAGGAGGAAGGACGTCGGCTACTCCGTGTCCTGCACCACCCGGCCACCGCGCGACGGGGAGATCGATGGCCGCGACTACCACTTCAGATCACTCGAGGATTTTCGGAGAGGGCAGGCAGCCGGGGAATTCGCAGAGTCGGCCGAAGTCCACGGTCATTTATATGGGACTCTCCGGTCCGAAGTGGCCCGGGTTCTCTCGTCCGGCAAGCACGTAATCATGGACATCGACGTTCAGGGGGCAAAGCAGTTTTCCGCTGCCTTCCCTGAATCGGTCCTCATTTTCATCCTTCCGCCGTCAGCAGAGGCGCTGGTAGAGCGGCTCACGGCAAGGGGGACCGAGGATCCAAAATCACTGATTCGACGATTGAGAAGTGCCAAAGACGAGCTGAAAGCGATAGATTTGTATCCGTGCGTCGTAGTCAACGATCGGATCGATTCGGCGGTGGCCGCGATTTCCAGCATAATTGACGCGGAAGGCGTCAAGCGCTCCCGGAACGGAGCACTCAAGGCGCGCATCAGGAAGCTCGAGGACGGGATTCAGCGCGCCATAGATCACTATTCAGCGAGGAAGTAATGCAGGTTTTCATTCCGAACGAAGTCGCGAAACACGCGACCAACAAGTATCTGGGAGTTCTGGTCGCCGCCAAGTATGCGCGCGTCCTCAACGAATTCCCACGCGACCGCTCGGCGCCGGGCGAAAAGAAGCTGACGACCCGCGCACTCGAGGAGTTGACCGAGGGCGAAGTCGCGTACCGCGTCGTTCCGCGCCGCCGCTCGGAGTAGTTACCGCGCGTCCTTACGCAGGCAGCCGCGTCCTCCTCGGCGTCACCGGGGGCATCGCCAGCTACAAGTCAGTGTGGCTGGCGCGTTTGCTTACACAGGCCGGAGCTGAAGTCGACGTCGTGATGACTCGCGCTGCGCGCGAGTTCGTTGGAGCGATCACGTTCGAAGCTGTTACCGGACGGCCCGTACACACGGAGATTTTCGGCCCGGGCCACGCGCTCGATCATATCAGGCTCGCCCGCGAGGCGAAGGTCATCGTTGTCGCTCCAGCAACTGCGGATTTTGTGGGGCGCGCCGCGCACGGTCTCGCCGACGATCTCCTCACGGCCTGCCTCCTCGCCGCGCAATCGAAGGTGCTGCTCGTCCCCGCGATGAACGACCGGATGTGGGCACACGCGCAGACCAAGCGCAACGTCGAGCAGGCACGATCGCTTGGCTACGAGGTACTGGAGCCCGCCGTAGGTCCGTTGGCGGTCGGAGAGGGAAGCGGGCCCGGCAGAATGCCGGAACCAGAAGAGATAATGAGCCGCATTGGACGATTGCTCGAATCAGGGTCATCCCTGTCGGGCAAGAAGGTCGTGGTCACCGCTGGGGCTACGCGTGAGCCGATCGATCCGGTGCGATTCATCTCCAATCACAGCAGTGGAAAGATGGGAGTCGCAATCGCGCGAGCCGCGTGGCGGAGGGGCGCAGATGTAACGCTCATCGCGGGTCACGTGGACGTTCCGCTGCCCGGCGAGCTCACGACGGTGAAAGCCGAGACGGTCGAAGAAATGTCGAAATGCGTGGCGAAAGCGCTGCCGTTGGCCGACGTCCTGGTGATGGCGGCCGCGCCCGCTGATTTCCGCCCCGCGGAGAAGGCAAACGTAAAGATCAAGAAAGGTCGAGGAGGGGCGAGGATTGAGCTCGAGCAAACCGAGGACATTCTCAGGTCCACGATTCCGAAGCGGAAGAAAAAAAGTCTAATCGTGGGCTTTGCGCTCGAGACCGGAGATGGCGTCAGGAATGCGCGCGACAAGCTCAAGTCAAAGGATCTCGACCTGGTAGTCCTGAACGATGCGACCGAGCCTGGCGCCGGCTTTGGAGTCGATACGAATCGAGTCACTCTCATCGACCGCGCCGGAAAAGAGGAAGAATTGCAGCTGATGTCGAAAATCGATCTCGCCGAGGTCCTCCTCGACCGCATCGAAGAGAAGCTGAGTGGACGCTAAAGATCTTCTCCGCCGCTACATCGAGCAGCGGCGCGAGCTCGGTGAGTCAGAACTGGTGCTCGACGGCCTGAGCGTCGAGGACGTGATGCGTTTGATCGGCGCGGCGGGAGCCTCGCGGGATATACCGGAAGCGTCTCGCACTGTGCGCGAGCCTGTCTCGTCGGACACTCGGGACTGGCGAACGTCGCTCCGCGAAGCAGGCGTGAATGTTGACGCCCCAACCTCGACGGTGGCGGCACCGGCTGAGGCTTCGCCGGGGACCGAACCGCCCTCAGCCACAACGACCGACGACATGGCATTCAAGAAAGGGATTGTCGTAGCACCCGATGAAGCGGATCTGATACCCAACGCGATTCTCAAGCTTAGCTCGCTCGATGAGATCGCGGAGAAGGTGAAGAAGTGCACGCGCTGCTCGCTCTACGAGACCGCTACGCACGCGGTCCCGGGCGAGGGCGACCCGCACGCGAGGCTGGTATGCGTTGGGGAAGCGCCCGGCGCAAAGGAGGACGAGACCGGACGGCCTTTCGTCGGACAGGCGGGCCAGCTTCTTACCAAGATTCTCGGCGCGATCGATCTAACGCGGGAACAAGTTTTCATCTGTAACGTGCTCAAGCACCGGCCCCCGGGGAATCGGAATCCGCGGCCCGAGGAGGTGGAAGCCTGTAGTCCGTACCTGATCAGGCAGCTCGAGCTGATCAAGCCGAAAGTTATTATTGCTTTTGGAACCTTCGCTGCGCAAACTCTCCTAAACACAAAAACTCCGCTCGGTCAGCTCCGTGGGCTCGTCCACCGGTACCACGGCATACCGCTCATCGTCACCTATCACCCCGCCGCGCTGCTACGCAATCCGGCCTGGAAACGCCCCACTTGGGAAGATGTCAAGCTCGCCCGTAGAATTCTCGATAGCGCCTCCCGTTCGTGACCCATACAAGGATCGACGGCCACCGTACTCCGAAGACGCGGAGCAGGCGGTGTTGTCGGCGATGCTCATGGATCCCGACGCAATCCTTCGAGCAACCGAATTCCTCGACGACACGATGTTCTATCGCGAAGGCCACCGGCGGATCTTTCGCGCGATGGTCGCGCTGTCGGAGCGCGGTGATGTAGTAGATCCGCTCACGCTCTCCGAGGAGCTCTCGAGAGCGGGCTCGCTCGAGTCGAGCGGCGGCAAGGATTACATCGGCTTCCTCGTCGACGCGGTTCCCACCGCGGCAAACGTCGAGTACCACGCCAAGATCGTTCGTGAGAAGGCGCTTCGCCGTCGCCTGATCGAAGTCTCGACGGCAATCGTTGCGGAGGCGTTCGAGTCTGCCTCCCCGGCGACCGAGCTGCTCGACGAGGCCGAGCACAAGATCTTCGAGGTCAACCAGAGTCGCGGCTCCGAAGGCTTCATGCGGATCAAGGAGCTCCTATGGCCGACGATGGAGCGGATCGAGGAGATCCAGCGTGGAAGCGGTTCGATTACGGGCGTCGGGAGCGGATTCAAGGATCTAGACGAGCTCACGGCAGGTTTCCAGCCCTCGGATCTTATCATCGTCGCCGCCCGTCCATCGATGGGAAAAACTGCTTTCGTGCTCAACATCACCCAGAACGCCGCACTCGATCACAATGTTCCGGTCGCATTTTTCTCTCTCGAGATGAGCAAGGAGCAGCTTGTCCAGCGCCTGCTGACTTCTGAAGGGCGCGTGGATGCGCAGCGCCTCCGCAAAGGAAAGCTGCACGACGAGGAATTCGTCCGGCTCGGGCGCGCTGCGGGAATTCTGAGCCACGCGCCAATCTGGATCGACGATACCCCTGCCATGACGCTCCTCGAGATGCGCTCCAAGGCGCGGCGTCTCAAGATGGAGAACAACATCGGCATGGTCGTGGTCGATTACCTCCAGCTGATGCAGGGGCCGACCAACACCGAGAGCAGACAACAGGAGATCAGCTACATCTCCCGTTCGCTCAAGGCGCTCGCGCGTGAGCTGCGAATCCCCGTTGTTGCGCTCTCGCAGTTGTCACGCGCGCCGGAACAGCGCACAGGCGAGAACAAGCGACCTCAGCTTTCCGACCTCCGTGAGTCCGGCGCGATCGAGCAGGACGCCGATCTCGTGATGTTCATCTACCGGCAGGAGATGTACGAGCAGCCTGGAGCACTGGACAAGGACGGAAACTCGCTCGAAGGGCGCGCCGAAATCATAGTTGGAAAGCAGCGCAACGGACCAACAGGATTCGTGAATTTGTATTTCAACAAGACCTACACGCGCTTCGAGAATCTCTCGCCCCGCCTAGCGCCCTAGTGAGTCCGAAAGCAAAAACAGTATATCGCTGCACCAACTGCGGCGCCGACCATCCAAAGTGGGCCGGCCGCTGCGACGTCTGCGGCGAGTGGAATACTCTGGTCGAGGAGATGGCAACTTCTCGGGGTTCAACTACGGCCTCCGGCCGTCGCGTCGCCGGTCAGAAGTCGATGGCCGAGGGTGGAAGCGTGGCGCCGACAGTGCGGCTGCGGGATGTAAAGAGCTCGCAAGGCCGGCGGCTCAAGACTGGAATCAAGGAGTTCGATTTTGTGCTTGGCGGCGGAATCGTGCCGGGCTCAATGGTCCTCGTCGGCGGCGAGCCGGGCATCGGAAAATCCACGCTTCTGCTTCAAGTCGCGGGAAAACTCGAGGAGCTGGGCCACTCGACCTTGTACGTCTCCGGCGAAGAATCCGCGCTCCAGGTGAAGCTTCGCGCCGAACGATTGCACGGGTCGGCGGAAAACGTTTCCCTCCTCAATGAAACGTTGCTCGAAACAATTCTTGCGACGGCTGGCTCGCAGCAGCTCGATGCGATAGTCGTCGACTCCATCCAGACGATATTCACGAGCGATCTCGAGGGTGCGCCGGGAAACGTCGGTCAGGTGAGGGAGTGCGCCGCGCGTTTGATGCGATTCGCGAAGGAGACGGAGACGACGGTTTTCGTGGTCGGACACGTGACTAAGGGCGGAGGAATCGCCGGTCCCAAGACGCTCGAGCACATCGTCGACACTGTGCTGTACTTCGAGGGTGAGGGAATGGCTGAGCACCGGATCCTTCGGGCGACGAAGAACAGGTTCGGCAGCGTCGACGAGATCGGAGTCTTCCGCATGACCGAAGAGGGTCTCATCGCGGTCGACAATCCTTCCGAGCTCTTCCTCGGTGACCGGCTGAACAATTCCTCGGGCAGCGCGGTGACAGCACTCCTCGAGGGCTCCCGTCCCGTGCTCATAGAGATCCAGGGTCTCGCGGCCAAGGCCGGCTACGGCACTCCGCAGCGGGTGAGCACCGGTTTCGATGCGAGACGTCTCGCGCTTCTCCTGGCTGTGCTCGACAAGCGGGCGGGCCTATCTTTCTCCCAGCTCGATGTCTTCCTCAACGTCGTCGGAGGAGTACGGATGCAGGAGCCCGCTGGTGATCTCGCCGTCGCGAGTGCTCTCGCCTCGAGCGTCTACGATCGCCCGGTCGCAAACTCGGCCATTTTTCTTGGCGAGGTCGGGCTGGGCGGTGAGATCAGGCCAGTCTCTCAGGCCGAGCGCCGGCTCGGCGAAGCCGCGAAGATGGGAATGACGGTCGCCTACATGTCGGAGCGCGGGATACCGAAGCGCGGGTCCCGAGGTATCGAGATCGTCGGCGTGCGTACCATCAACGATCTCTTCGGGCATCTTTTTCACGCCTAGATGAAGCGCGACGTCGGTGTCATTATCGTCGCCGCCGGCAGCGGATCGCGCACCGCGTCGAAAGAGCTGAAGCAGTTCAGGTGGGTCGCGGGCAAGCCGATGCTGCTGCACAGCATCCAGACATTTCAGGCGCGTACCGACGTTGCGATGGTCGTATGCGTTCTCCCGCATGAATACGTCGGCGATCCTCCTCCCTGGATCTTCCAGAGCGATGCCGAGCGCCTGCTTCTTTCTGTCGGCGGAAGGGAACGGAGCGAATCAGTCGCCAACGGATTGGAGGACCTCCCCACCGAATGTGAGATCGTCGTCATTCACGACGCCGCGCGACCGCTGGTGACGAGCGAGACGATTGGACGCGTGATCGACGAAGCGCGCCAAGGCAACGGAGCGGTTGCCGCACTGCCCGTCATCGACACGCTCAAGCGCGTCGACTCCAGCGGAAAGGTCGTCGTGACGGTCGACCGCTTCGAATTATGGCGAGCGCAGACTCCGCAGGCTTTTCCGCGCAAGGTCATCGAGCGCGCCCACCGCGAAGCACGCGAAGCAGATCGTATCGCGACAGACGACGCCGCGTTGTGCGAGCAGATCGGACTGCCGGTTGTAGTCGTGCGCGGGAGCGAGCGCGCCCACAAAATCACCGAGGAAAATGATTTCGCGTTAGTGGAGGCGCTGAGTATCTTCCGCGAATGAAACCGGAGTCGATGGTCGTACCGTACTGGTCGCCGCAGGAGGTCGAGTCTGCCATCAACGGAGCGCTCGCCCATTTGGCGGCCGGAAAAGTCCTGGCGTATCCGACGGAGACTGTCTACGGATTCGGCGGCGCGGTGGATGAGCGTTCGGTGCAGCAGCTCGTGAGCCTCAAGGGGCGCGCACCCGGAAAACCATTTCTCCTGCTCGTCGCCGCGAGTGAGATGATTACGCGCCTCGGACTCCATTTGACTGGTTATGCGTCGATGTTCGCCGCGCGCTTCTGGCCAGGTCCTCTCACCCTCGTGCTGCCCGGCGGAGAGAAGCGTGTACCGGATAGACTGCGGGGCCCCGAAGGCGGAGTAGCCGTACGGTGGACTCCGCACCGCTCGCTGGCGCGACTGATCCTGGCGCACGGCGATCCGATCACTTCTACGAGCGCCAACCGACCTGGCGTTCCCGCGGCGACTTCAGCCGACCAGATCGTTGCCCAGTGGAGTGACGCTATCGGCCGCGGGACGCTCCGGGTTCTCGATGGTGGAAGGCTGCGCGATTCCCAGCCTTCGACCGTCGTCGATTGCACGGGAAGGCTTCCGCGAGTCATTCGGCCTGGCGCGATACCAGCGGCGAAATTGCGGGAGAGTGTTCCGGACCTCGTCGGCGACGCCTGAACGATGAATCTGCTCTTCGTATGCAGCGGCAACACCTGCCGCAGTGCTCTTGCCGAGGCGCTGGCGCGCAAGATCGCGGACCGGCGGGGATTAGAAGCTCTGAACGTCTCGAGCGCCGGAACAAACGCGTGGGACAATATCCCCGCGACCGATGAAGCGCTGCTGGTCGGAATGGAGCGGGGTCTCGACCTCACGGGCCACCGGTCGCGGAAGCTCACTCCTGCAATCGTTTCCGAGGCGGACCTCATCTTCGTCATGACGCCGGGTCACCTGGAGCAGGTGAAACAGATGGGCGGTCGAGGCAAAGTGCACGTAATCGACGAATATGCGTCTGGCGTCTCCAACACGGGAATCAGTGATCCTTATGGAGGCGATCTGGAAGCTTACCGCAACACCGCCGACATCCTCGAAGAGGAACTCGAGAAACTTTTTGATCGGCTCCAAAGCTGACAGCGCGAGTCAGATGACCAAGCGTCCTGGTCGACTCGTCTTGCTGGGTCATCCGGTCGGTCACTCCCTCTCACCGGTTTTTCAGAACGCCGCTCTCAAAGCCGCGAAGATTCCACTCGTTTACGAAGCGCTCGATGTGACAGGCCGTGAGCTCCGCAGGGTGATTCGCGAGCTGAGGGATTCCAACGCGGCGGGGAATGTCACCATCCCGCACAAGCTCGCGGTCCACGATCTCTGCGATGACTTGACCGATCTCGCTGCAAAGGTTGGCGCGGTCAACACCTTTTGGATGGAGTCGGGAAAGCTTCACGGCGACAACACCGATGTCGGCGGCTTCGAGGCGGCTGCTCGAGCGCTGCTCGGCGGTGAGCCAGTTGGAGCGCGCGTCCTCTTGCTTGGTGCCGGCGGTGCCGCCGCCGCCGTTCTCGCCGCGGCTGAGGAGTGGTCTGACGCCAAAGTAGCGATTGTAGCTCGAAACAATGAGCGAGCCGCTGCGCTTGCTCTACGCTTTCCAGATGTCGCGCGCGCCGAAAAGAGCGTGGAGCGCGCGATCCGTGGCGCCACATTGATCGTTAACGCGACTCCGGTGGGTCAGCAGGATGAAGATCTGCCGATCGACGTCGCGCTGATCCCGAAGGCAGCGGCGGTGCTGGATCTCGTGTACAGGCGCGGGGGAACGCCATGGGTCAAGGCGGCCAGAGAAAGAGGGATTCGCGCAGCGGATGGTTTGCCAATGCTGCTCGAGCAGGGGGCCCTCGCGTTTCAACGCTGGTTCGGGAGAGAGCCCGACCGCGAAGCGATGAGGCAGTCGCTACTGTAGGGAATTCGCCGGCTGCAGTCTGGATTCGCGGGCATTTTGCTGGCGCGGTCGACCTTCTGCTCCCTCGCGTTTGCGTCTCCTGTGAACGGCTCCTCTCCCGTCATGAGCGAGGGATGGTATGTCATCTCTGCTGGGCGAGGTTGCCCTCTCTTCCTTCACCCCAGTGCGGCCGGTGCGGACATCCCTTGACCTCTGGTGCGTGCCAGTGGTGCGACCTTCTCCCCGCGTTCGTGCGCGCGGTGAGGTCGGTCTGCTGGATGCCCGTTGAGCCCGCATCGTCCATCGTGCACGCCCTCAAGTACGCCGGTTGGGCGAAAGTCGCCGACGAGATGGCGGAGCGGATGAGTCGTCTCTCGTGGCCCGAAGACGTCGTCATGGAGCGTGCCGGGATCGTTCCGATTCCACTGGCGTCAGCGAGAAAAAGAGAGCGTGGCTATAATCAGAGCGAGCTTCTTGCTCGTGGTTTGTCGCGGCGGTGGCGGATTCCGGTTTGGGACAGCGCGGTCGCTCGCTCGCGCGAAACCGACTCGCAAACGCGGTTGACACCCGAACAGAGACAGGGCAACGTTGCAGGCTCGTTTCAAATCTGCAGCGGAAAGCTCGACTCGCTCGCGGGCGCGCACGTCGTGTTGGTGGATGACGTCGTCACGACCGCGGCGACGCTCAACGAATGCGCAAAGGTGCTGTACGACGCCGGCACGCGGATCATCAGTTACGTGACTTTTGGCCGGGCTCATGCAAGCGGGGACCGGCTTTAACCGAATGGAGCTTAGGGAATGGCCACACGGATAGGCATCAACGGATTTGGCAGAATTGGCAGGCAGGTCGTGCGCGCGGCGAAGAGTCAGGGTGTTACCGATTTGGACTTTGTGGCAGTCAACGACCTCACCGACACCAAGACGCTGGCGCACCTCTTCAAGTACGACTCGGTGCACCGCACCTATCAGGGAGATGTCGAGGCGGGCAAGGACTCGATCATCATCGATGGCGACGAGATCAAGATCCTGTCGCAGAAGGATCCCGCCGCGCTGCCCTGGAAAGACCTCGGGGTAGACATCGTGCTCGAATCCACCGGGCGGTTCACGGATGCGGAATCCGCGCGCAAGCACATCCAGGGTGGAGCGAAGAAAGTCCTGATCTCGGCCCCAGCCAAGGGCGAGGACATCACCATCGTCATGGGCGTCAACAGCGACAAATACGATTCGGCAAAGCACACGATCGTCTCCAACGCATCGTGCACGACGAACTGCCTCGTGCCGATGGTCAAGGTCATTCGTGACACCTTCGGCTTTCGTCACGCCTCGATGGTGACCATCCACAGCTACACCAACGACCAGCAGATTCTCGATCTCCCGCACAAGGATCTGCGGCGCGCCAGAGCGGCGGCGCTCTCCATGATCCCGACGACGACGGGCGCGGCAAAGGCGACTTCGCTCGTGATTCCCGAAGTGAAGGGAAAAATCGACGGAAGCTCGATCAGAGTACCCACACCCGACGTGTCGTACACCATACTCACCGTGGAAGTCGAAAAAGCGGGCGCTACCAAGGACTCCGTAAACGGCGCTTTCAGGAAGGCGGCTGAAGGACCGCTTCAGGGAATCATCCGCTATACCGAAGAGGAGCTGGTGTCGAGTGATTTCATAGGTGATCCAGCATCGTGCATTCTCGATGCGAAGACGACGAACGTGATCGACGGCACTCTCGTGACAGTTCAGGGCTGGTACGACAACGAGTGGGGGTACGCCTCGCGCTGCGTCGACATGCTGCGCTTCATGGGGTCGCGGCTCTAGGGAGCGAAGGCCATGAGAAAGAAAACCGTACGCGATTTGAACGACGCGCAGTTGCGCGGCAAGCGCGTGCTCCTGCGCGTCGACTTCAACGTACCGCTCAACGACAACCAGGAAATTACCGACGACACTCGCATCCGTGCGGCGCTGCCAACGATCGAGCTGCTACTGGAGCGCGGAGCGCGTCCGGTAATCCTCTCGCATCTCGGGCGGCCGAAAGGGAAGCCGGAGCCGAAGTACTCGCTTCAGCCGGTATCCAACCGGTTGATGGAGCTGATGGGCCGCAACGTGATCTTTGTCGAGTCCACCGACTCCGACGAAGCCCTCAAAGCGAGTGAGGATCTCAAGCCGGGAGAGATTCTACTTCTGGAGAACACGAGATTCCTGGGCGGCGAGGAGAAAAACGATCCGCGCCTCTCGCGCGCGCTCGCCGAGCTGGGCGATTGCTTCGTCAACGACGCATTTGGATCGGCGCACCGTGCGCACGCTTCTACCGTGGGAGTCGCGGAGCACCTCCGACCCGCGGTCGCGGGGCTTCTGATGGAGATGGAGCTGGAGTATCTCGGCAGCGCGCTAGCCAATCCCAAGCGCCCCTTCGTGGCGATACTCGGCGGCGCCAAGATCTCTGGCAAGATAGACGTGATCGAGCAGCTGCTTCCCAAGGTCGATGGCTTGCTGATCGGCGGAGCGATGGCGTGCACTTTCTACAAGGCGATGGGACTCGAGACGGGCAAATCACTCGTCGAGGAGGACCGCGTCGCGATGGCGAAAGATCTGCTGGCGCGCGCGGGCATGAAACTCACTTTGCCTCATGACGCGATGGTCGCCCCATCTCTTGAGCAGGCAAAGTCCGCAAAGGCGGTCCCGCGCAACGCCATCCCCAGAGATCAGGCGATGTTCGACATCGGCCCACAAACGGCTGCGTCGTACTCGCGCGCGATCGCTTCGGCGAAAACAGTCATTTGGAACGGACCGATGGGAGTCTTTGAGACACCCCCGTTTGATCGGGGCACTCGCGCGATCGCTGAGGCGATGGCGAACGCGACTGCCAAAGGCGCGACGACGATAGTGGGCGGCGGCGATTCAGCTGCTGCCGTTGCCGAGGCCGGTCTCGAGAACAAAATGAGTCACGTGTCGACGGGCGGTGGAGCGTCCCTCGAGTTTCTCGAGGGAAAGAAGCTGCCAGGCGTAGAAGTACTGGACGACGCGTGATGAAGCGTCCTGTTCTTGCCGCCAACTGGAAAATGAACAATGGCCTCACGGCGGCGAGAGCATTCATGCAGACGTTTCTCGCCGGGTACGCGCCACGGGCAGATCGGACCGTGATCATCTTTCCACCCGCAGTCGCCTTGAGCACGGTGTCGTCCGCCGCTTCTGGCCGCAGTGATGTCATCGCCGGTGTTCAGAACATCCATTGGGCGGAGAAGGGAGCTTTTACCGGGGAGATCTCGGCTTCTATGGCAAAGGACGCCGGAGCGCGCGTCGTACTCGTCGGACACTCTGAGCGGCGACACATTTTTGGCGAGACCGACGCGCAGTCCGCAAAGAAATGCCTCGCCGCTGCGCGCGCCAAGCTGACTTTCATGCTCTGCGTCGGCGAGACGATCGCGCAGCGTGAAGCCGGCGAGACGGAGCAAGTCGTGACGCACCAGCTGCGCGAAGGCGTCTCGCAAACTCCCAATCTCATCTCGGCCGATTTTCTGCTTGCTTACGAGCCGGTGTGGGCAATCGGTACGGGACTCACCGCGTCGGCGGGGGATGCATCGGCGATTCACACCGTCCTTCGCGCCGAGCTGCGACAGATGATCGGCACGCGCGCTGACGAGATTCCGATCCTGTACGGAGGAAGCGTCAATGCTGACAACGCCGCTGGTCTCCTTGCGGCGCCAGAGGTAGATGGCCTTCTCGTTGGTGGCGCGAGCGTCGACGCATCATCATGGCTCACTATCGCGCAGCTGGGCTGACGCTCAAGACATCAACCGGACCGCTTGAGTTTTTTCCCGGCCGGAATGATATTGAAGCGCAACACTGAACTTTAATCCTCCCAATGCTTTACACGTTTCTTCTCACACTGCTCGTCCTGGACTGCGTCGTCCTCATCCTTGCGGTCCTGCTCCAAAGCGGGAAGGGGACTGGACTCGCCGCCAATTTCGGCGGAGCGAGCTCGTCTCCCGATGCCTTTATCGGAATCAGACAGGCCGGAAATCTTCTGACCACCGTCAGCTGGTGGGGTGGCGGAATGTTTCTCGGACTTTCTTTCATTCTGCAAATAATGTCGACGCACACGTCTGCGCCGCGCTCCGTATTGGAGAAGGGTCTGGGTACCCAGCCCGCAAACGTCGCCCCGCCGCCGACTTCTGCGACGGCCGTTCCGCTCGAGCCCGCGCCGACGACGACTTCGCCGACGACGACCGCTCCACAGCGAGCTCAAACAACCAAGCCACCCTCCACCGCGCCCAAACGGTAAGTTGACGGAGACTCGGATCATCGAAGCGGGGTTCCTCCTCCTTGAGGACGGAACCCTTTTTCGTGGGAGAATAGCCGGAGCCGCGAAGTCCTCGCTTCTGCCCGCGGTGGCGGAGGTCGTTTTCACGACCAACATGACGGGCTACCAGGAGGTTTTCACCGACCCATCGTATCGGGGCCAGATCGTGGTGATGACCGCGCCGCAGATAGGCAATTACGGCATCAATGCGGAAGATCCCGAGTCGTCTGCTCCGCAGGTCGCGGGCGTCGTCGTGCGAGAGCTCTCCCAGACCTACTCCAACTGGCGCGCAACCGGCGGACTCGGCGCATGGCTAGCTGCGGCACAAGTTCCGGTAATAACAGATGTTGACACGCGACGCCTCACGCGACACTTGAGGTCGGCGGGAGTGATGCGCGGAGTGATAGGGGCGGGGCACGAGCCGGATGAGGCAAGCCGCGCCGCGCTCGAAGCGTGTCCCTCGATGGAGGGGTTGGACCTGGCCTCTCGTGTCTCGACGCGCGAGCGCTATTACTGGGGAGATCCGCGCGCACGCCATCACATCGTGGCTTACGACTACGGAATCAAGCGAAACATTCTTCGCCTTTTCGGCGAGAACGATTGCCGAGTGACTGTCGTTCCGGCCAACACTCCGGCGGACGCTGTTCTGGCGGAAGAGCCGGACGGAATTTTTCTCTCGAACGGCCCCGGCGATCCGGACGCCGTCGCCTATGCGCCGGGCATTATTCGCGCTCTGAGTTCTGCTGGAATCCCCATTTTTGGAATCTGCCTGGGGCATCAGCTCCTCGGCCTCACGTTTGGCGGAGCCACTGCGAAGATGCCGTACGGCCATCGCGGAGGGAATCATCCCGTTAAGGAGGTCGAAACGGGCAAAGTTCTCATCACCTCGCAGAATCACGGCTTTGCAGTGGAGGGGGATGAGCGGACGGTGAAGGGTGCCGGAGAGCTGGAGGTGACCCACGTCAACCTGAACGACGGCACGATCGAGGGTCTCCGCCATCGCGAGCTCCCGGTCTTCGGCGTCCAGTATCACCCCGAGGCTGCGCCCGGTCCCCACGACGCCCGGCCCCTCTTCCAGGAGTTTCTAAGCTCCCTGAGAGGCTCGCTGAGGTAGACTGCGCTCGCTTGACAGCATATCAGTAAAGCCATAACTTGAAAGCACTTACGCTTCTTCAGCGCGTTTCCATTCGGAGTGTTTCATGACCAAAGCCGACCTCGTCGAGCGTGTCACGGCCCAGATTTCACGCACTGCCGGACCGATGATTTCCAAGAAGGATTGCGCTCGCGTCGTGGACGCCTTTCTTGAGGCGATCAAGGAATCGCTTCAGACGCAGGAGAATATCGAGGTCAGGGGATTCGGAACCTTCAAGATTCGCAATCGAAAGACGCGAATGGCTAGAAACCCACGGACCGGTTCGCCTGTTGAGGTTTCCGCCCGGCCAGTGCCGGTGTTCAAGCCTTCAAAGGAGCTACGCGCCCTGGTCGCTGGGGTGAACATGTCGCAGATGTCGGAAGCGTAACGACTTAGCTCCGCACGCGGGGCAGGAGAGGTCAGCACGTGTCTACGGTGACAGTGCAATTATTTGCTTCCTACGCCGAGCTACTCGGCGCACCGACCGTCGAACTCCCGCTAACGCCCGGCACCACAGTACAAGATCTCCTGTATCGCATCCGGTCCCTTCCCGGCGCTTCGGCGCTGCCGAGCGCTCCGCGCGTGGCCGTTAATAGAAGCTTCGCCGCATCCGACCAGCTCATCGAGCCGAGCGATGAGATCGCGTTGATTCCGCCCGTGGCGGGAGGATGAGGAGAGCCTCGGTCATCACACGCGAAATAGATCCTGCCTCGCTCATCAACGAGGTTGGCTCTCCGCAATACGGCGCCATTTCGCTATTCATCGGCACTGTGCGCGAAGTGAATGACGGACGCAGCGTCACCGCAATCGAATACTCGGTCTACAAATCGATGGCGGACGCAGAGCTCGAGCGGATTCTCGACGAAGCCGAAGAACGATTTGGTGTCTCAGCTCTGGTCGTCGAACATCGGATTGGACTGCTCGGACTCGGGGACGTGAGCGTGGCGATTGCCGCGGCGCACGCGCATCGAGCCCCAGCGCTCGACTGCACTCGCTACGTGATCGAAGAGATCAAGAAGCGAGTGCCGATCTGGAAGAAGGAGCATTACGTGGATGGAACGCGCGAGTGGGTCGATCCTACCCGCACCGCGCAGGCCTCGAGCGTATGAGCGTCACGTTACGCGACAGCTTTGGCCGGAGCATCGAGTACCTGCGCATCTCGGTGACCGATCGATGCAACTTCCGCTGCCTCTATTGCATGCCGTTGGCCGGACTCGAATGGCTTCCCAAGGCCGATATCCTTTCGTACGAGGAGATTGCGCGCGTCGTTGCGCAACTCGCGCCGCTCGGATTGAGGCGCCTCCGCATCACCGGTGGCGAGCCCACTCTGCGTCCGGACCTCGAGCGCCTGATCGGCATGCTGCGGGAAATCCCCGAGATCGAGGACATATCTCTTTCGACGAACGGCGTAAGATTGCCCGAGCTCGCCGGCACGCTGAAGCGGGCAGGTCTCGATCGCGTCAACATGAGCGCCGATTCACTGCGACCCGATCGGATCAAGGCGATCTCCAGGCGAAACACCAACTTCGATCCAATCGCGGCGGCCACCGCCGCCGAAAGGGCAGGGCTCGCGCCGATCAAGCTCAATGTCGTAGTGATGCGCGGGATCAACGACGACGAGGTGATTGACTTCGCGCGTCTGACCTTCGACCACTCATGGCATGTGAGATTCATCGAGCTGATGCCCGTTGGAGAAATGCGCGAGTTGACGTGGGATCACGTGGTCCCAACCGAGGAGATTCTCGGTGCTCTGGAGAAGGTCGGTGATCTCGAGCCGGCCGTGGGGCCCGAGAGAGGCAACGGACCCGCACGCTACTACCGCTTTGCCGGCGCGGTCGGGACGATCGGTGTAATTACGCCGATGTCGCACACCTACTGCGGGAGCTGCAACCGCGTCAGACTTACCGCTGATGGCCGGCTTCGCACCTGTCTCTTCGGCGACGATGAGATCGATCTACGCACCCCGCTTCGATCGGGGTTGCCGCTCGAGCCATTCTTTCGCAGCGCACTGTCAACGAAACCCAAGGAGCATCATCTTCTCGAGATGAGCGTCGGCGGCCTACGCGCCCTCTCGCAAGTCGGCGGCTGAGCGCTTCGTAGAAATTTCCCCGTTGTTCCTCCCTCGATCGTGAGCTCCGCTGCGATTGCTCACGGTGCGCGCGCCCGATAACTTTCGCGCACTACTCTCTCCACAACCAGAAAGCGAAATGGTCAACAAGATTACGGTGGTCGGCGCTGGCAACGTCGGTGCGACTACCGCGCAGCGTCTCGCCGAGAAAGAGCTGGCGCGCACAGTCGTCATGGTCGACGTCATGGAAGGGATTCCGCAGGGAAAGGCTCTCGACCAATGGCAGTCCGCTCCAATTGAAGGCTTCGACTCGCGGGTGATCGGGACCAACGGGTACGAGGAAACCCGCGATTCGGATATCATCGTCATAACCGCTGGCATCGCGCGTAAGCCCGGGATGTCGCGC
>DASZZU010000058.1:0-1721 GCA_035544855.1 Gemmatimonadaceae bacterium
CCGAGTCCCTCTCTAAGTACGTCCAGAGCTTCGTCATACTGTCCTTCGTTGTACAGTTGATGTGCTCTCTCGTCGTACTCTTCAGAACTCAAAAAAGGTGTTGGCATGACGACGCACCCTCCAAGGAGTCGAGTATAAGTCTATTGTACTCTTTAGACACTACTATGTTCAAGGGAGTAACATCCGAGGGATAACAGCTCAGGTGACCACCGCGATCTTCTCGGAGAATCGCTGCCAGCTCCCACTCTCGAGAGACTTGCCGATCTCGTAGACAGCCTCGTCGAGCTCCTCTTCCCTAGTGAAGAAGTGAGGGGCAATCCTGATACCAGCGCCCACGCGATAGTCGACCAGAATGTTCCGTGAGAGAAGGTGCTGGGTTACCTCGTAGGCGTGCGGAACATCCATCGCGACCGTTCCGCCTCTCTGCGCCGGGTCACGCGGCGCGTTGACGGTATAGCCGCGCTCGTCGGCGAGCTCGATGAGTCGTGAGGTGAGGCGGAGGCTTTTCTCCCGGATCGCCGTGATCCCGGCGCGCCGAAGAATTTTGGGTCCCTCTGCTGCCGCGTAGAGAGCAGGAATGACGGGAGTGCCATTCAGCCAGCGAAAGGCGCCCGAGGTGTACTCCATAGTCTCCTCGAACGCGAACGGTCGCGAGTGGGCCTGCCAGCCGGTGAGCGCGGGCTTGAGCTTGTCGCGCACGGAAGGACTGATGTAAAGGAAGCAAGCGCCCGGCCCGCCACACAGCCACTTGAGCGCTCCCCCGGTGAGAAAATCCACGTTGCTCCGTTTCACGTCCACTGGCACGATTCCGACCGCGTGGAAGGAGTCGAGCGAGACGAGCGCGCCCATCTCGTGCGCGCGCTGGCAGATCGCATCCGCATCCATGAGATAAGCGCTGCGAAAGAGAACGTGGGACACTGCGACAACGCGCGTCCTCTCGTCTATCGCGGCGAGAAGCTTGTCGCGGTCGATGGTGAGACCATCCTCCGATGGCACCACCACCACGCGGGCTCCGAATCTTTCCGCCATCCCGGCGTAGGCGTAGCGCACCGACGGGAAGTCGAGCTCCGTCATGACAACCGTGTCGCGCTCCTTCGGGAAGTCGATGGCGGAAAGGACGGCTGTCTGCGCGATGGTGACGTTCGGCATCATCACCACTTCGCCGGCATCGGCGTTGATGAGCGGAGCGATCTCGTTTCCAACTTCGACGGGGCGTTCCCACCACCCGCGCGTCCAAGCCTTTACGCCGAGCTCGCCCCAATCGCGCGCGTACTCGGCCAGCTTCTCCGGGACGGTGCGCGGCATCGGCCCGAGCGAGTTGGAGACGAGATAGTTCGTCTTCTCGAGGATCGGGAATTCCTCTCTGAAAGCCAGGAGCGGGTCGCGCTGCTGGCTCCTGCCGGGATTCACTGCCAAGCGCTACGGCCCTGGCTCACTGACCCTTTCGAGAAGCGTCGCGTGCCGCCTTGAATTCCGCGTCCGCATTCCAGGTAGGAACGGTGCGCGCGTTTCCGAGAGAAAGCCCGAACCGATACACGATCTCGGCGAGCTGCGCTGCGCCATTTAGATCAAAATCGGGGCGATACTCATCGGACGGTTGATGGTAGCGGTTGGCGGTGTAGTCGTCCGACTGCTTGAGGCCCCAACCCGCTGGGCGTCCCATGTAGTCGACGCCGCCTCCGATCGAGACTGACGGAATTCCGGCCTTCGCGAAGGAAAAG
>DASZZU010000059.1:0-7625 GCA_035544855.1 Gemmatimonadaceae bacterium
GGCGATCAGTGACGACAGCGGCGCCATGGGTCGCGCCATCAGCGCGCTCGACGGAATCAAGGTGCACATGATGTCACTGAGCGCGACTGGCATAAATCTTACGATCATAGTCGATGGTGAGCAGCTCAACCCGGCTTTGGATCGCCTGCACAGCGCGTTCTTCGGAAAAGAGAAGAGATGAGCCAGCGGAGCATAGCGATTATCGGCGACGGGAAAATGGGTCAGGCATTACGTGAGCTCGCGCAAGCGAAGGGCTGGAAAGTCGCGGCGGTGCTTGGCGAACGCGAGAGCGCTGGTGGAAGCGGAATTACCAGGAGCACGCTCGGTAACGCCGATGTCGCTCTTGAGTTCACGGAGCCGAACGCGGCGGTCGCGAACATCATCGCCGCTCTGCGGGCGGGGGTGCCCGTAGTGGCAGGGACTACCGGATGGTATGAGCAGCTGCCCGCGGTAACGCAGGTCGCGAACGATGTAGGGATGGCGCTCTTGTGGTCACCAAATTTTTCCCTGGGGGTCAACGTGCTGATCGAGCTCGCCCGCCATGCGGGAACGTTGATGCGGCCGCTGGAGGAGTTCGATGCGCACATCGTGGAGACGCATCATTCGAAAAAGAAGGACGCCCCATCGGGAACTGCGATTGCCATCGCCCAGGCGGCAAGCGACGGGCTGAGTCGGGTGGTCCCCACTACAAGCGTGCGTACTGGATCGGTTCCGGGAACGCACGATCTGATTTTCGACGGATTGTACGAACAGCTCTCGCTTACCCACGTTGCGCGCGACCGCCGGGTCTTCGCGGAGGGTGCGCTCGCCGCTGCGGACTGGCTCGTGGGGAAACGAGGCGTGTTCACCATGCGCGACGTATTGAATCTTTGAAAAGGGAGGCTCACATGTCGCGAGTGCCGCGTACATTTATCGAATGAAATCGCAGCGGCTCACCGGCTGTGGAACCGCGCTCGTCACGCCCTTTACGAAATCCGGGGAGATCGACGAGCGTTCGCTGCGCTCATTCGTCGACTGGCAAATCGCGAGCGGCGTTCACTTCGTCGTTCCTTGTGGGTCCACGGGTGAGGCGGCGACCATGACTACCGCGGAACACCGGCGGGTCGTCGAGATTACAGTGGAGCAGACTGCTGGACGGGTCCCCGTCGTCGCCGGCGCTGCGTCCAACGACACGAAGAAAGCAATCGCGCTCTCTCGCGAAATGGCCGCGGCCGGAGCGACGCATCTCCTCCATGCATCGCCGATGTACAACAAACCCCCACAGCGGGGAATCGTCGCGCACTTTCTCGCGATCGCCGATGCGGTGCAGACGCCAATCGTCGTTTACAACGTGCCTGGCCGCACGGGTAGTAATGTTGAAGCAGCGACGATGCTTGAGCTGGCCGAGCACCAGAACATCGTCGCCGTAAAAGAGGCGTCCGGCAACCTCGCGCAAATCGGAGAGATCATCCGCCATCGTCCGGCGCGCTTCTCGGTTCTTTCCGGTGACGACCCTCTCACGCTTCAAGTGATGGCGGACGGCGGCGATGGGGTAATCTCGGTAACCTCCAACGCTGCGCCAGCGCTCGTCGCGCAGCTGACGGAGCTCTGTGCGGCGGGTGATTTCGCGGCGGCGCGAGCCGTCCATCATCGCCTGGCCGAGTGGACTGCCGCGGCTTTCGTTGAGCCGAATCCGATTCCCGCGAAGGCGGCGCTCGCGATGATGGGCAGAATGGCGAACGTCGTCCGCCTGCCGCTGGTGCCTTTGGCGGAGAAGTTCGAGCCGACCGTGCGCGCCGCGCTCGTCTCGGTGGGAGCGCTCACTGCGTGAACACTTCCACCATCGGGGATGTTGAGAAGCGCGTGGAAGTGCTTGCCGCGACTCCTGTCGGATCGCCGCTTCCTGAGGATGCGCGCGCCGTAGTCGAAAAACTTCTCGACGCGCTCGAGAAGGGAACAGTAAGAGCGGCCGAAAAGGATCCCGGCACCGGCCAGTGGCGCGCCGTTCCCTGGGTGAAGCGGGGAATTCTGCTCGGCTTCCGCGTCGGGGCGATTGTCGATATGTCGATCCGTTCTGCCAATGATCACATTGGATTCTCTTTCTTCGACAAGGACACCTACCCTCCTCGTCGGCTCACCTCTGCCGACGGTATCCGCATCGTTCCTGGCGGATCGAGCATTCGACGCGGCGCGTACGTCGCCAGCGGTGTCGTGTGCATGCCACCGATGTATGTCAACGTCGGAGCGTATGTCGGATCGGGAACGATGATCGACTCCCACGCGCTCGTCGGATCGTGCGCGCAGGTTGGAGAGCGCGTCCATTTGAGCGCGGCGGCCCAGCTCGGCGGTGTGCTCGAGCCGGTCAACGCTGCTCCGGTCGTGATCGAGGATGATGTCGTGGTCGGTGGGAACTGCGGGATTTACGAAGGGACGGTCGTCAGAAAGGGAGCGGTGATCGGTGCCGGTGTGGTTCTTACCCGAGGCACGCCGGTCTACGACCTCGAGCGCGAAACCGTGCATCGCGCTGAGAGCGGGCGCGCACTCGTGATCCCCGAGAACGCGGTTGTCGTTCCGGGCGCGCGCCAGGTAAAGAGCAAATGGGCGCAGGATCAGGGGATCTCGCTTCAGACCCCGGTGATCGTGAAATACCGCGATGAAAAAACCGACGCGGCGACGGCGCTCGAATCTTGGCTCCGCTGAGCGTTGCCGGCGCCGTCAGGGTGCCAGGCGACAAGTCGATCTCGCACCGCTCGCTGATTCTCGCCTGTCTCGCGGAAGGAGAATCGCGGGTGGCTGGCATTCTCGATTCGGAGGACGTCCGCTCGACAGCGGACGCGCTGCGCTCGCTCGGAGGCAACGTTCCTGAGCTCTCTGGCGAGATGCGAATCCGTGGCTTGGGCCTGCGCGGCCTGCGCCCCCCGAAGCGTGCCCTCGATTGTGGAAACAGCGGAACCACCACGCGGCTTCTCGCGGGTGTGGTCGCCGGCCATCCATTCGCCGCGCGCTTCGAAGGCGACGCCAGTCTGAGCCGCCGGCCGATGAGGCGCATCGCTGAGCCACTCACCTACATGGGCGCGCAGTTCGATTTCGAGCGTGGTGACGGACTTCCGATGACGGTTCATGGCGTTGACCTGCGGAGTATCGACTGGGACACGAAGTCGGCGAGCGCGCAGGTAAAGAGCGCGATCCTTCTCGCCGGGCTGGTGTCGCAGGTCGAGGTGCGGGTAACGGAGACCAGTCGCTCACGGGACCACACCGAGAGGATGTTGCGGTCCATGGGGGTGGATGTTGAGAACGACCGAAATCAGGTCTGCCTCCGGCCTGCGCGGCGACTCGCTCCGCTGGACCTGGCCGTGCCCGCGGATCCTTCATCGGCGGCGTTTTTCGTGGCGCTCGCCTCACTCGCAAGCGAAGGAGAGCTCCAGCTCGATGATGTGTGCCTCAACGCGACGCGCATCGGCTTTATCAGTGCGATCAAGCGGATGGGCGGCGACATTCGCGCGACGGCTCGCGCCAGCGAGGGAGGTGAAGAAACCGGCACGCTAACGGTGCGTCCCGCTCGCCTCGGGAATCTTCGCATCGCGGCGGCCGAGGTGCCTTCGCTGATCGATGAGCTGCCCTTGCTGGCGTGCGTCGCGGCAGGCGCGGGTGTCGAGCTGGAGATAACGGGCGCGGCGGAGCTCAGGGTAAAAGAGAGCGATCGGATCAGTGTCGTCGTTCAGAATTTGCTCGCGGTGGGCGCGAGCGCGGAGGAGCTGCCCGACGGCCTGCGTGTTCTGCCCGGCCCGCGAGAATTTTCGGGCACCGTCGATCCGCGGGGCGATCACCGGATCGCGATGGCGTTCGGCGTTCTCTCCGCCGTATCGGGCAATCGCATCGAGATTCTTAATCCGGATTGTGTCGCGGTCTCGTACCCGCGGTTCTGGGAAGACTTGAGGCGCGTCGCTGCATGAAGCGTCGCACGTCCGTCATTGCGATCGATGGTCCCGCGGCGTCGGGAAAGTCTTCCACCGCGCAGATGGTCGCCGACAAGCTCGGATTCCTTCACGTCGATTCGGGTTCGCTCTATCGAGCCGCGACTGCCGCAATGCTGCGCCGGCAAGACGATCCGTCCCGGTGGACGGAGGACGCTGTGCTCGATGCCGCGAGACCGGTGGAGCTGCGAGCGGCTCGAACCTCCTTCTATCCCGCCCTCGACGGACGGTCGATCGAGGAAGAGATTCGCGGCCCCGACGTCACGCGGCACGTCTCGCGTGTCGCGCAGATGCCTCGCGTGCGTGAGTGGGTCAACGAGAAGGTTCGCGGGACTGCGAATTCGAGAAACGTGGTGGTGGACGGACGCGACATGGGCACCGTCGTATTTCCCGACGCGGAGCTGAAGATTTTCCTGGTCGCAGATTCGAGGGAGCGCGCGCTCAGACGTCTGCGTCAGCGCGGGACACCGACCTCGGAACAATTGCTGGACGACGAGACTATACGCATAAAAGAACGCGACGCGCGCGACGCGAAGCAGACCGTGGCCGCACGGGACGCGGTCACCATCGACACGACGGCTCTGACGCAAGACGAGCAGGTCGCACAAATCGTAGCCCTATCGAAAGAGCGCGCGCAGTAACAGCTTTGCGTGCGTTTTTTGGCACTCAACGTCAGTACTACGTGTAAGGAGGTTGTTCGCTGATGCGTAGATTCACCGATCGGGAAGGTCTCGACTGGAGTGCCTTCGAATCTGCGCGGCCGGGCGGTCTCCCCGACCGAAGGCTGAAGCCGGCGAGCATCACCGTCGCCTTCAAGTGCGACGATGGGACCGAGGTCGCGATGGATCTCCCGCTGGGCGCCCTCGAAGGACTAACCGACGAGGAGCTGATTCTCCTGCTGACCAGGGGCCTCAAGTAGTCTCTGATGCGCGGAGCGACCAGAGGCTCCGGCGTTGACCTCAAAGGGCGAAGCGTCTACATTTAAAGGCTTGATTCGAACGCACTCAACCCTTTAACCAGCAACATGATAGACTCGCCCAACGAAACACAAACCACTACCGGCACGACGCTGACCGCGCGCGAGAAGCGCGATCTGCAGAAGGCGCAGCTGCGTCCGCTTGCCAACCTGAGACCCGAGCTGTACGACGAGGACGATTACTCGCAGGACGAGCTCGAGACAATGATGGAGATGTACAACGGGACGATGGCCTCGATCGAAGAAGGCGAAATCGTCAAGTCCCGCGTGCTCGATATCCGTGACAACATGGTCGTCCTCGACATCGGCTTTAAGTCCGAAGGGACGATTCCCCTCGAAGAGTTCAAGGATCTTCCGGACCTCAAGCCCGGCGATGAAGTCGAAGTCCTGCTCGAGCATCTCGAGGACATGGAAGGATCGGTCGTCCTTTCGAAGAAGAAAGCGGACTTCATGCGGGTGTGGGAGCGGATTCGCGTCGCTTACGAGAACGACGAACCGGTGCGCGGCTCATTGATCAAGAAGATAAAGGGGGGAGTCGTAGTTGATCTGATGGGAGTCGATGCATTCCTCCCCGGCTCGCAGATCGCGCTCCGTCGCGTTCCGAACGTCGACGAGCTGCTCGGCCAGACCTTCGACTTCAAGATCATCAAGCTCAATAAGCGCAGACGGAACATCGTGGTATCACGCCGCGTCATCCTCGAGCAGGAGAGAGCAGGAAAGCGCGAGAAGCTGATGAAGGAGCTGCAGAAGGACCAGGTGCGGAAGGGCGTGGTCAAGAACATCACCGACTTCGGCGCATTCATTGACCTGGGCGGCGTGGACGGCCTGCTCCACATCACCGACATGTCGTACGGGCGCATTCAGCATCCGTCCGAGATGGTGCACATCGGCCAGGAGCTCGAGGTCAAGATTCTCGACATCGATTGGGATCGCGAGCGCATCTCGCTCGGCCTCAAGCAGCTCCAGAGCTATCCGTGGAAGGATGTCGCGGAGAAGTATCCGGTCGGCACGAGAGTGTCCGGCAAGGTCGTCTCGATCACCAACTACGGCGCGTTCATCGAGCTCGAGCCGGGAATCGAAGGACTCGTTCACATCAGTGAGATGAGCTGGACGCGCAACGTGCGTCACCCGTCGAAGCTGGTGTCGATCGGTGAAGCGATCGAGGCGGTCGTGCTCAAGGTCGATCCGAACGAAGAGAAGATCTCGCTCGGCATGAAGCAGACGGAGCAGGATCCGTGGATGATGCTGCCGGAGAAGTATCCGGTCGGCACAAAACTCAATGGCAAGGTGCGGAATCTCACCAGCTTCGGCGCCTTCGTGGAGATCGAGCCGGGAATAGATGGACTGATCCACATCTCCGACATGTCGTGGACCAAGCGCGTTCAGCATCCTTCGGAAGTCGTGAAGAAGGGTGATTCGGTAGATGTTGTGATCTTGAACGTAGATGCTGAGAACAAGCGCATCAGTCTTGGGCTCAAACAAGCCACGGAGGATCCGTGGCTCAGGATCGGCGAGACCTATCCGGTCGGCACCGAGTTGCGCGGCAAGGTCGTGAGGTTGATGGACAAGGGCGTGGTCGTCGACATCGGCAACGACATCGAAGGCTTCGTCCCGGTGAGCCAGCTCAACTTCGGCCAGCCGGTGAACAGTCCGGCGGACATCGTCTACGAGACGATGAATCTCGATCTAAGGGTTCTCGAGGTCGATCCGATCCACCGCCGCATTGTTCTCGCGGTGACGGGAATTCCGGAAGAGCAGCCGCCCCGACCCGAAACACCTTCGAAGGTAATCCCGATGGAGTCGGACGATTACAACTTGTCCGATCCGATCCCGACGCCGCCGGATTCTTACGTAGAAGAGCCGGCCTAGTCGACCGGGTCCGACCGATTGAAAGCCCCCTCCGAACGAGGGGGCTTTTCTTTTTTCGGCGTTAGGAGAGTCCCAGACGGGTTGCCAGGGAATTCGATACTCATTGTATGCCGGAATCGTCTACATAGGCACGATTCCGACGTATTTTGACCCTCAGGGTTCCTCCTCTCCAGTTACTCATGATCAGTCCCGGCTCTCCGCAAGAAGCTCTGGTCGTTCTCGACACACAGCTCATTGTACGCGCTGCCAACCAGGCCTTTTACTCGATGTTCAGAGTCGCCCCGGAAGAGTGTGTCGGGCACAAGGTTTACGAGGTGGGTGGCAGAAGCTGGGACGAGAAGCTGAGGCCAATGCTCGAGACGGTGCTGCGTGGGGCGCCGCAATCCGATCACTTCGAGCTCATACACGACGGAAAACCGGGCGGTCAGGCAGTCCACTGGCTAAGCGCCCGCCTGGTTCCTTCTGCTGATTCTGCCGACGCGACCATCCTCGTCGCCATCGAAGATCTCAGCACACTTGGCTCCGCCGAGGAGACCTTGGCGCTCCGGACGCAAGAGCTCCACAACTTTGCGGACCTTGCCGGACGTTCGGCGCACGAGCTGAACAACATGCTGACGGTCATCCGGATGAACGCGGACCTGATCGAGACGGCCTTGAATCAAGCCAAGCTGCCCTCAAGTGAAGCGGCGGACATTCGAAATGCGGCAGACCGCGCTGAAGCGCTGACCAAGAAACTGCTGCTGGCCAGCCGGCGCACGCTTCCGCAGCCCACGGGTCTCGATCGCGGAATCACCACGGTTCCTCTTCCTGGTTCGCCGCTCAAGGAG
>DASZZU010000060.1:0-60702 GCA_035544855.1 Gemmatimonadaceae bacterium
TTGACCGCGTACGAGCGCCACACGCGAAACTGCCGGTCGTTGACAATCGGATGTGTTATCTCGTAGCGAAGCGATGCCTCGCGAATCCGGGGCGTCTCGCGCTCGGCGATATATTTGCCGCTGTGCACTCCGATAACGGCTACGCCGTCAGGATACTGCTTTTCGATCTCCCGCAACTGCGGAAGAATGTGCACGCAGTTGATTCATCCGTAGGTCCAGAAATCCAGAAGGACTACCTGGCCCCGAAGTCCTTCCAGCGTGACAGATTCTCCACCGGTATGAATCCAGTCGAGGCCCGGCGGAAATTCCAGTGCGCGAACGCGGGGTAACTCAGAGATTGGTCGCGACATAATCGTATGGCTCAACAAAGAATGCGCCTTCCCGCCCATCATCGGCCAGGAGGTGGTTTTCGGAATCCGTGGCCGTCCGCGCAGATGCACGGATTTCTTGATTTTCTTAAATGGTCATTGATCGAGCGACGGCGAAATCCGCGCCGTCCCGACCCCGACCCAAGTGTGTTCACGCAGGTGGCTCCTGCGTACATCGTTCCACGATCGGCTCCCGATCTGTTCACTATTACCTGGATCGGACACACCAGCTTCCTTATCCAGATCGCCGGACTCAACGTCCTGACAGACCCTATCTGGAGCGAACGCGCTTCACCGGTACAGTTCGCCGGACCGAGACGATGGGTGCCAGCCGCGGTGGACTTTGATCGCCTGCCGCCGATCGATGCCGTAATTCTTTCACACGACCACTACGACCATCTCGACTCGTCGACGGTATCACGCCTCGCGGAGCGTTATCCAGCGACGAGGTGGTACGCGCCGCTCGGGGTGGGAGACTTTCTCCACCGCCGCGGGGCACGTGACGTCATGGAGCGTGACTGGTGGGACGAGAGTGCGCTCGGAGAGCTGCACTTGACCTGCCTACCCGCTCAACACTTCTCGGGACGAACCCTCGGGAAGCGAAACACCACCCTCTGGTGTGGTTGGTCGCTCCGCACCGCCGGTCGCTCGCTCTTCTTTGCCGGGGATACCGCCCTTCACCCGGATTTTGGCTCTATCGCCACGAGATGCGGTCCCTTCGATGTGGCGATTCTGCCCATTGGTGCTTATGAGCCTCGCTGGTTCATGGGTTCCGTGCACATGAACCCGGAAGATTGCATCAACGCCGTCGACCAACTGGAGGCCGGCCAGTATGGAACACGGCTTGTGATGGCTGCGGCTCATTGGGGGACTTTCAAGCTCACGGATGAACCGATGGAGGAACCGCCGACACGGATGCGCGAGCGGTGGCAGGCGGCCGGGCGTGACGGCAAAGACCTCTGGATTATGCGACACGGTGAGACTCGCGTCATGCCGTGATCCGAATGCGTTGTTTCGGCGAGTTGTTGCATCGCCATACTGTGGCTCTTCACCTTGTCTTGTGCGCGAATCTTGCTATCGGTTCTACAGACCCTCCTACACGGAGCTTTCCAATGGCTGCAGCCAAGAAGTCCAGTAGTCGAAGTGGTGGTAGAAAGAGGTCGCGGTCCGGAGCCTCCGGACGCAAGAGCGGACGCCGCAAAGCCGCCGGTCGGAAGCGGTCAGGCAAGAGCCGCTCGGCCAGCGCCCGCAAGTCTTCAGGCGCGAGAAAAAAATCGTCGCGGCGGAAGGGCGGAAGAAAATCTTCCTCGGGTCGCAAAAGCGGGGGGCGCAAATCCTCTTCGAGGAAGAAGAGCAGTCGCCCTCGTCGTAGATCACAGTCTCCCGTGGCTCGCGTGAAACGTGTTGCAACGGGTGTAGTCCAACAGGCCGCTGGCTTCGGCGAGCGCGCCGTCGATACCGTTACGGAATTCGTCCAGGATCGCTTTTAGTTTTCAGGGCGTTCGGCAGCCGCTCTCCCCTCGATAGCGGTTGCCGCGCCACGGTCGGTGTGCGCTTTCAGCCACTTCTCGACCTCGCTGAATACCCGCTCGCGGCCGTAGTCGACCGTGATGATGTGTCCTGCGCCTTCGGTCCAGACTAGTTTCTTTTCGTGCGCGCCCAGCGCCTTCAACGCAAGCTCGGCGACCTCCGGAGCGCAACGCGGATCTTCGCGGGATTGGATTATGAGAGTTGGCGCTTTGACGCCGGGAAGTGATTTTCTCGCGAGCCTCACGACCTTCGACAACTCGAATAGCGCGCGGCCGGTGATGGCGGCGTAGGCAAGGTTTTTTTCCCGCTCGATTGGATCGCGGATCGAGCGCGGATTTCTCGCGTTCACCTCTCCCGCCAATCTTCCCCATGCCCAGTGCGTCGACGCCGCCAGTCTCAACACTCGCGGCATGCCGAGATATGGTGCAATCAAGACCAATGCGGGGATATCATCGAGCTCAGCGGCAAGCAGCACCGCCAGCGCGCCACCCATTGAGAGCCCAACGATAGAGACCGAATCGTGTCGACGGCGCATTTCCGCGAGCGCACTCCTTGCCGCCGTGATCCAATCTGTCGCCCGGGATCTTCCGAAGGCATCCATGTTACGCCCATGCCCCGGCAGTAGTGGTGCGTATAGACTGTAGCCGGACTTGTGCAGCTTTCGAGCGAGCAAGGAGAGCGTCTGGGGAGTGTCTCCAAAACCATGCAGGAGGAGGACTCCCGGTGAGCCCTCCTCCTGCAGATCGATCGTTTGCGCGCCACGTATTACCGGCGCTGTGTCAGCGCTCTGTTGCCGATCGTCCATTCAGTCTCACTGATGCGACAGCTCTCTCGTCATCGACAGCGCTGAATCATTGTCGTGTCCGTTGCCGAGCCCGGTAGCGAGGGAGTTGGGCTCGATCAGGAACGTCATCCCTTTTCTCTCCGCGATTCCAGCCGACACGAGTCGGCTAAGCGCCAGCGCAATCGACTCGCGGGTCGCGCCGACCATCTCGCAGAGAAGGCGCTGATGGTTGTTCTCGAGCTTGAGCCGCCCGTCATCTGTCGTGAAGCTGCGATCAGTGCTGAGGTGTGAAAGCGTGGAGATCAGCCGCTGGTCGACGTTCAGCGCCGCTAGCTCGTGCAGCTTCTCCAGTAGATACGCGCGCTCGGACATTATCTGCGATAGCAATGGAAGCGTTTGGCCGGGCTCCTCTCTCACGAACGCGCGAAACTGCGCTCCGCTAAGAAACAGAGTCTTCGTCTCCTCCGATGCGCTGGCGTCGGTTACATAATCACTGTTCGGCGACAGACCTTCGCTTCCGAATGTCTGTCCCGCGGTAGCGATTACGGGAACGAATCCGCGTCCGACTTTGATCTTGTTGCGCAGAACAATGTGCCCATTCAGAACAACGAAGACTCCGTCTGCCGCTGCACCGCGTTGATAGAGCTGGAATCCGGCTGGCCACGTTGTCTTCGCGCCGTACGCGGCAATCGGTACTACTTCTTCCGGAGTGAGACATGACTGTCTCACTTCTGCTCGCGCAGTTCTCGTCAACTTTCGTCCATTCTTGCTCTCATCAATCACGATCATCGCAATGTCTGGGCCTGAGACAGCACGCGTCATGCGAGCTGCATTTCAGTTTTTCTGTAGCAATCCTGTTGCCATCTGCAACGCTCGCGTTGCCGCATCGAAGCGTTGAGCGATGTCGGTCAGCTCCCGAGCGGTTGCTGTTTCGTCGCCAAGTCGAATTGCTTCGTTTACCGATGGCAGCACCATCGTCGAGTAGCCGTTGTTCTCGTCAGCGGCGTAAATGAGGTTTCTGAACCACGGCCGTGACACCAGTCCCTGCGCTCTTGTAAGCTGTCGTTCAACTCCGAGAAGCGTAGAGTTCACCTGCTTCGCGGTCACGGGCGACAGTTGAGCCGCAAGCGCGCGATCGCGCGCAGCTGCAAAAGTCACGGCTGCGCTTTCCATTCTTCCGACGGCTCCGGATAGTTCGGCAGTGGACAATTTCCAATGCTTATCGGAGATTGTCTGAGCTACCTGCGAAGCGAAACGCTTCATCGTGCGCGCGTATTCCACGTAGTCGTACGGCAGAATCTCGGAGTTGGCGAGCCTCAGTAGCGTGGCCGCGCCAATGCGCGCATTCGTCGCATGAAACTCGAAATTCGGGTCGCCGAATTTCGACATCCAATGATAGGAGTCGTACGCGGAGTGGTAGACACCCTGCGGTCCGCCAAATCCCCAGTCAGCGATCGGAATTCCGAGATGATTGTAGAAACCCGCGAAGTCGGAGCCGCCACCGGGGTCGCCCATTTGTGGCTCGAGTGTGTCAGCTGCGAGATTCGCGCGTTTTCTCCAGACATCGTACACGCTGCCCTGATGACTCGGGTCAGGCACTTCCTTGGCGACATCACGCAGCAGCCCGCGTAACGATGGTGATCCGCCTCCGCTGAAGTTCGGCCCCTGAGCAACATCATCCTGATTGAGGTAGGCGATCGCGCTCCTGCTCAGGCGCAGCGAATCTTCCTCGACGAATTCAGTCGAGCCGAGCAGCCCCCACTCTTCGGCGTCCCACGTCGCGAATATGATCGTGCGCTTCGGTCTCTTCCCTGCCTTGACCTGCTCGGCGATGGTTCGCGCCGCTTCGAGCACACTGACGGTGCCGCTGACGTTGTCGGCCGCTCCAGGTCCCCACGCATCGCGATGGCCGCCTACTAGCACGATCTCATCCGGAAATTCCGCTCCGCGAATTGTTCCGAATGTGTCCCAGATCTGTTTGTATGGATTCGTGCTCGCATCGGTCGTCACCGCAATTCGGGCCTGTACCGGTCCGGGCCCGACGTGGTACCTGAAGGGAAGACCGCCCTGCCACGGCTGAGGAATCGATTTTCCGGCCAAGCCGCGAAGCAGCTCGGCCGCATTCCCATACGAGACGGGCAGCACCGGAATGTGCGGAATGTCCATTTCGCCGACCGGGATCCGCCGCGCGTTCGCTGTGCTCGGATAACCGGGGGTACTCGGATCACCATTCGGATTCATGACGCTCCCACGCTGAATTCCGTGCGATGGTCGCATCGGGCCGACGGGATAAACGTCGCCGCGTACGTATCCATCGTCGGCGGGATCGCTGTAGATGATCAGACCGACTGCTCCGTGTTTCTCCGCCTCTCTTGCCTTGATGCCCCGATATGATCGCCCGTACCGTGCTACCGCGATTTTGCCCTTGACTGACACACCCATCGAATCGAGCTGCGCGTAATCCTCGATCAGCCCGTAGTTCACGTAGACGACATCTCCACGAACATCGCCCGCCGCACCATAGCCATTGAATGGCGTTACTTGTGGATACGCAGAAGAGGTTGTGTCCTCGGGAACAACTCCCTCTTTCAGATCGAGCTCGATCGGACCGGGCGCGATCCGCCAGATTCGGGTGCTCACAGGGTGCGGCATCCAGACCCTGTAAGAGCGCACCTCCGTCTCGAGCCCCCACGATTTCATCTGGTTGATCACATAGTCGCGAGTTCGCGCCTGCGCTGGTGTTCCAGCCATGTGTGGCTGGAGCGAAAGAAATCTCGAGTGCGCTGAAGCGCTCGACGGCGAGGGCCGTGTGATTGCGTCTGCTTCCGTCGCCCGCTCGGCAACTGCTGCTTGCTGAGAGTAGCCCGGAGTCGTCTGCGCCCGAACCGGCAGAGCCAATGTGAGGATTGCAATCAGAACAAGCTTATTCATTCGCTGGGATGTCCTGTGTGTGATGGTGTCTCTTGCAACTAGCGTCCGCGCTCACTCGTCGAGTTGGTCGAGCGCGGCCCTGATGGCCTCGCGTAATCTGGCCTCGCCCTCAACGCCAGGACTGATACCCCCGGCCAACGAATGAAACTTGGAGAGCATCTCCGCTTCCACAAACTTGTCCGGCTCGCGCATGCCCAGGGATTCGAGAGTTCGGATCGCCAGTCGTCGGAGCAGCTCGAGCGTTGATCGATCGAGATCCTTCAGAGATTCCGGATTTGCTGCGGATGCGCTCGGCGTGCGATCGCCCCTCCTTCTAGGCGCTTCAAGAAGAGAGGAGATCGATCCCAGTTTGACGACAAACGATCCGGGAGAATGCTCTCTCCACTCACTCACCACTCCACGCCTGCGAAGGGACGGCAGTAGCGAAAGAATCGCCTCCCGTACCACGGAGACTCCGTTTGGACTCTGATTACCCCGCCCTGTTATTACCAGAACTTGGGCCACCCGACTGATCTGCCGCTCGCGCAGCCATGCTTCGGTTCGAAAGCGGGCATCGGCCGCAGAAGGGAGTGACTCCCTGAGGTTGAGCGTGTTCTTCGATCCGAACTCGGCTTCGTCGAAAGCTCTCAGGACCGAGCGGAGGGAATCTCTACCTGATCGCATTCTGGAGGACGTGGCCGTCGAGTTTTTCCTGTGGTGTAACATGGACGATCGCCGCGAGCGTTGGAGCCATATCCACCACCCTCGCGAACTCGTCGTACCGTCCCGGTTTGATGCCACTGCCGTAGAAAATGATTGGCACGCGCGCATCCGAATCGTTCGGACTTCCATGCTGCGCCTGGTAACTCGAAAGCCAATAGTTGTACGGGGCGAGGGTCACCACAAGCGCGGCCTTGTCTTCATCGGAGAACATGTGCAGCCACCGCCGCCCAATTCTGTCGTTTACAGTATCGCGCTGGGCAAGCTCCAAAATTCTGTCTGCACGACCAACACCTGGCACTTTCAGAAAAGACGCACGAATTGCCCGCACCAGAGAGTCACGGTTGATGTGCGCTTTGCTCAAGGCTGATCTATCGAGCTCGAGCACTCCCCCGTCAAAGGAAAATCCGTTGCCGGTGTAAACCCCTCCGGTGTAGTTCAGCCCGTATCCCTCCACTCCCGCCGCGGCCAGCGAGTTACTGAGGTCCTGCAGCAACGGGCGCGGGTTGACGCGAACAGCGCCCGCGTTTGGATCGTGTGCGTGGACTTCCGGATAGGGAGTAAGTCCATGATCGGCGGTGAGCGCAACAACGACGTCGCGAGGATTCCGGATTCGGAACAGAGAGTCGAGAAAGGAGCCAAGCGCACGGTCGAGCCGAAGTATTTGATCGTGAACTTCGCGCGAGTCGGGTCCGTAACGGTGACCGACCGCATCGGTCGTCGAGAGCGAGATGGCCAGTACGTCCGTCTGCGGCCTAGCACCAAGATTCAGCGCGTTCACTCCTGTCATCGCGAAATCGAGAGTCAGCTCGTCCATCCACGGAAATTCGGGAAACAGTCGCGCAGCTGAATCGGGCGAGCTCGATTCGAGGTGGGGGAAGACGAAGTTGTTGCCTCCGCTTTCTATCGGTACGCTGTCACGCTCACTATAAGCACTGTCAGGCAGCAACAGCTCCCACGCTTTTCCCGCATAGCTCGCCGGGAGCTTTCGTGCGTTGAAAGCGCGAACCCACTCTGGCAGGCTCGAGCCGTAGTACGTGCTCGTAGTGAAAATCCCGTTCGGTGCGTACCAGAAAACGGGCTGCTTGGATCTGCCGATGGGAAGGATCGCCGCGCGGTCCTTCCTGGAAACGGAAAGAACGCGCGTGCGTGGATCCTTTGCGATAAGCCAATCCGTTAGCGTGGTTCCGCGAAAGCGAAACGGTGATGCGCCGAGACCCGACGCATCTATGAGAGTGACAGTTGTGTCGTTTACTCCGGCGATGTTCGCAGATATTCCGGTGTGAACCGGGAATCGACCCGACATTGTCACGGAATGCCCTGGCGCCGTCTCGGTTATCGCGTGATCCTGGAATCCGTTGGTGAATACCGCGCCGCCTTTGTACAGCCTTCCCAAACCGCCGGTGAGCTGCTGGCCAAATCGCGGTAGATAGTCCGGGCGCATCGCATCGACGGTAATGAAGACCACCAGCTTGGGTGTCTGCGTGTTGTTCGCTTGCCCGGCTGCAGGATATGCAACAAGCCCCGCAAGTAAAATCGGCAGCGAAAGCGCGAATCGACGGATCATTATCACTGTATTGGAATTGGAATCGATGTGGTTATTTGCACTGCGGAGGCGCACCGACGGGTAGTCCGAACGCCGTGGTCACCGCGATCCTCCATCCCTCGGGCGTCTTCACGAACACCCGCTCGGATACCCCGCTGGAGGTCGTATCCTTCTGAGTCACTGTGTAGCAGTAGCTGCCATAGACGACACCGGGCGCAACTGGTATCACACGCAGATTTCTGGCGATCAGAGTGTCCGGCCAGGTAGAATCGCGTCGAGCGCTCCAGTTTTCGTACCCGAGCTCGAGTCCAGCAGGACCGTTACGCGCCAGGGAGCTCGTGTGCAGATACGTCGCGAGATAGCGAGCTCGATCACGCTTGTGGATCGCGTCAATGTTTTCTTCGAAGAGTCGGCGCGCTTCAACAGTATCGGACGCGGTTGTCGCTACAGCCGATGCCCCATTGTTCACCTGCACGGGACTACAGGCAGTTGCTGCGATAAGAAGTGCGAGGAGTCGACCGGACGAGAGTCTCGTCGCTGACATAGGTCTCTTCGAAGAAGTCTCCGGTATGTTAACCGGAGACGCCGGAATTGGCGACTCCGATCCGCGCTACTGCACGATGGTCTTCTCGATAATGGAAAGGCCACGCACGAGATCGTCCCGATCCATGATCAGCGGAGGGAGGATGCGAAGCGTGTGCTCACCCGCCGTCAGCATGAGAATACCTTCGTCCCACCCGCGCTTGACGATCTCACCGGCTGGCTCCAGGACGTCGAGCCCCCAGATGAAGCCGATTCCGCGTATCGCGCGAACTTTCCCTGAGCGACGCGCAATTGCATCGAGCTGTTCTCCGAGCCACGCGCCGTTCTCTCGAACAGATTCGAGCAGCGCCGGGTCGGAGAGGCGCTCGAACACGTACGCGGCGACCGCGGATACGAGAGGACCACCGCCAAAGGTGGTTCCGTGATCCCCCGGTTGGATTGCCGTAGCGATCTCCTCCGATACCAGTACGGCGCCCATCGGTAGTCCGCCAGCCAAAGGCTTGGCGAGCGTAAGCATGTCGGGAACAACGCCGCTTCTCTCGTACGCGAACAGATGACCCGTTCGGCCGAGTCCGCACTGGATCTCATCGAATATGAGCGCGATTTCCCGCTTGGCAGTCAGCGTTCTCAGCTGTTCCAGGAAAGCGTTATCGAGGACTCGCACTCCTCCCTCCCCCTGCACTGGCTCGACGATCACCGCTGCAACGGTTTCTTCGTCGAGCGCAGTCTCGAGGTCGGCCAGGTCACGCTCGCAAATCGACACAGCTCCCGCGAGAGGGCGAAATGGCGCGCGATACGACGGCCGATCTGTCGCTGCCAGCGACGCGAATAGCCTCCCGTGAAAGCTCCCGCGCAACGCGACGATCTCGACCTTGGCATCGGTCCCGATCTGTCGCGCCCACCGTCTCGCGAACTTGAATGCGCCTTCGTTCGCTTCCGCGCCGGAGTTGCAGAAAAAGACCTTTGACGCGAATGAGCACTCGACCAGTTTGTCTGCGAGGTGCTCCCCAGCAGACGTCCGATAAAGATTCGAGGTGTGGATCAGTCCGCTGCTCAAAGCCTCGCTCACCACTCGCGCAATCCCGGCGTCCCCATAACCGAGTGCGTTTACGGCGATTCCACTGGCGAAATCCAGATACCGTTTGCCATCGGCATCGATGAGATCAACTCCTTCACCTCGCACGAGCTCCATTGGAGCGCGCTTGTAGGTGCCGAGGAGCGAGGTGTTTGTCGGAGCAGTAGTCTCGATGACTTCTTCTTCAATGGGCAGTGTGACGGCGGTCATATGACAACGCTCTGGGATTGTGTGATGAAAGTGCCCCGCTCGTCATCTACGAGACCGACGAGATCACAGATTCGTACACGATCGACTCCTGCGAGGAGAGCCGCGTGGGCTGATTCGAGCTTCGCCGCCATTCCTCCCGCGGCTGTTCCGTTTTCGATCAGTTCCCGTGCGGACTCCAGGCTGATGACGGGAACCACCCCACCCTGCTCGTCGCGAACTCCTTCGACATCAGCAATCAAGAGTAGCTCGTCGGCCTTGAGAGCCGCGGCGATGGCGGCGGCAGCATCGTCGCCGTTCACATTGAGCGCGCCACCTTGTGCGCTTTCGCCGTTATAGGCAACCGGTGAGATGACCGGAAGATTGCCCGCATCCATAAGAGCATGAAGAAGTTGCGAGTTGACGCTTGTTGGCCGCCCGGCAAAACCGAGAGACTCGGCATCGATGATCTCCGCCCTGATCAGTGCGCCATCCTCCCCGGATAAGCCGACTGCGGAGACTCCCGCGGCAACCAGGCCATTCACCAACCTCTTGTTCACCACGCCCGATAGCACCATCCGCAGTAGATCGAGATCGCTTTTCGACGTAACCCGACGACCGCCGATGAATACTGCTTCTCGGCCAAGAGCTCGTTGCATCGCAGAAACTTCGTCTCCACCGCCGTGCACAACGCACAGCGATTTTGGCGAGTCGCTCCACGCTTCACCCAGGAACGTGAATAAGCGAGGATCAGCCTGGGCACGCCCTCCTATCTTCACCACACGCATCACGCGGGTAGTCCTGCCTGCTCGCTGAGTCCAAGGAGGATATTCGCGTTCTGCAGCGCCTGCCCCGCAGCTCCTTTCATCAAGTTGTCGATCGCTGAAATGATGATGAGTGTGGGCTGCCGCACGTTCGCGGCTTTGGTAACGCTCAGGCGAACGACGTTCCGCCGGACGACGTCGCGGAGTGACGGCGGCTCATCTGCAATCTCGATGAACGGCTCTCCGTTGTAGCAATCCTTCCATAGGAGAGATGGGTCTTCGGTGTGCTCTTCGATCGGCACAGTGATGGTCGCCAGAATTCCGCGGGAAACGGGAAGAAGGTGCGGCGTGAACAGGATATCGTTATCTCGGCCACCGAGCTCGTTCGTGACGGCCTGCATCTCAGCGAGATGTCTGTGCTCGTTCCCAACTGCGTAGGCGCGAAAATCTTCCGCGACCTCCGCATAGAGCAGATCCGGACGCGCGGAGTACCCTGCTCCAGTCACACCGCTCGCTGCCGATACATTGATGGTCGCTCCCGGCGTTACCCATCCTTCTTTCAGTAGGGGTGCGATTGCCAGGAGTACGGCCGTTGGGTAGCAGCCGGGATTGGCCACGATTTCAGCTCCCGGAATGTTTTCGCGCATCAGCTCGGTGAGGCCATATTGAGCGTTGGTCGCGCTTTCCCTCGCTCCTGGGCGAAAGTCCGAGGATAGGTCGACGACTCGCGCACCCGTCGAGCGCGCGTTCCCGACCCACTTGGCGGATGCACCGTGCGGCAATGCCGTGAATACGATCTCTGCATTGCCCAAAGGCGCGTCCTCGGTCGCGACATATGTCACCTCCAATTGGCCTATCCGGGAGCGTTGTCCGCGTTGCTCGTTCGCTGACGCAAAGGCGAGCTCGAGCTTGGGGTGCCGCGCGATCAATCCGCACAGCTCCCGCCCAGCGTAGCCGCTGGCGCCAAGAACCCCCACCGGAACTTTATGCATAAATAATGCATAACATTACACGACTCGCCAGTCAATGATCCGCAGGGCCGCCTCGCGCGCCGGCCAACGGAGTGCTAAACTCATCCTCGATGGCCAACAAGCGCGAACGGCACGACACGATTCTCGAGATAATCGGGGCCCGGGTGGTTAGCAGCCAGGAAGATCTCCGCAAGCTTCTTCTCCAGAGGGGGTGGGACGTAACCCAGGCAACCCTCTCCCGCGATTTGCGCGAGCTCAGGCTCGCCCGCGTCCCGACACCGGAAGGCGCCCGATACGCCATTACCGACGGGAGCATAGAGGAGAGCCGCGCCGCGCTCGACACCCTCCTGCCTCAGTTGTTTCTTCGACTCGATGGCGTCAGTGAAATGCTTGTCTTGCGGACCGTTCCTGGGGGCGCTCAGCCAATCGCTGCCGCACTCGACGGCGAAGGCTGGTCCGACATATTGGGGACTGTTGGGGGCGACGATACCATATTGATAATCTGCCGCTCGGTCGCCGCCCGCGACCGCGTGATGCGGCGCCTCCGGGCCCTGGCTGGGCAGCCCTGATCGAGTGTTGACGTAGGCTGCCCAAACGATTAAATATTCAGACATTCTGAATACTTATTGAGGCGCCCGTGATTCGCACAATTGCCCTCGCCTACTCCGGTGGGCTCGACACATCGATCATCGTCCCCTGGCTCAAGGAGCGTTATGGCGCGCGGGTGATCTGTGTCGCCGCGGATATCGGCCAGGGAGAAGAACTGGAGGGCGTCCGCGCCAAAGCGATTGCTTCCGGCGCGGACGAGTGCTACGTCGAGGACCTCCGGCAGGAGTTTGTCGAAGACTTCGTCTGGCCCACGCTCCGAGCCGGAGCGATTTACGGTCGAAAATATCTCCTCGGCACGTCTATGGGCCGTCCCCTCATTGCGCGCCGACAGGTTGAGATCGCTCGGCAGGTGGGGGCGGATGCGCTCGCCCACGGTTGCACCGGCAAGGGTAACGATCAGGTCCGCTTCGAGCTCACTTACGCTGCGTTTGCTCCTGATCTGCCCGTCATAGCACCGTGGCGCGAATGGAACATCCGGAGCCGCGAAGACGCGATCGCCTACGCGGAAGCTCACAAGGTTCCCGTTGCGGCGACACGCGACAAGATTTACTCGCGCGATCGGAACATCTGGCATATCTCCCATGAGGGTGGCGTGCTCGAGCAACCCGCTGTCGCCCCGCCAGCAGATCTGTTCATGTTGACGACGGCACCTGAGAATGCGCCCGATCAACCCGAGGAAGTCACGATTGGGTTCCACTCAGGGACGCCGGTCTCGGTCAACGGAACAGAACTGGACCCCGTCGATCTCGTCGTCGCGCTCAACAAGATCGGGGGGCGCCACGGGATTGGGCGCATCGACCTCGTGGAAGATCGCCTCGTCGGAATGAAGTCCCGTGGAGTTTACGAAACTCCTGGGGGCACTCTCCTGTACTCCGCCCATAGTGAGTTGGAGCAGCTCGTGCTCGACCGACGCACGCTGGCCGCAAAAGATCTCATTGCTCCCCGCTACGCTGATCTGGTCTACGAGGGACGTTGGTGGACGACCGAGCGCGAAGGCTACGACGCCTTCGTGAACGTCACCCAAGAGCGCGTCACTGGATCGGTGACTCTCCGACTGTTCAAGGGATCAGCCTCCGTGGTCGGTCGCGAGAGCGAGTACGCGCTGTACGACGAGCGCTTCGTCACCTTTGGTGAAGACGACGTCTACCAGCAGAGCGATGCCGCGGGATTCATCCGGCTCTATGGCCTGTCAGCCCGCGTCCGCGCTATCCGTGACCAGGAAATGGCCGCCACAAAGGCCGAGAATGATAGCAAAAGCGAATCGCGAGAGCCTGCGACTCTCGCGATAGCTTGAGCCTGCCCTTCCCCATGTCCGATCACATGTCCCACAAGCTTTGGGGAGGACGGTTCGCGGTGCCGACCGCCGCCGCTCTGGACGCCCTCAACCGCTCCATTGGTACCGACTACCGGCTGTGGCCGTTCGATATCAATCTATCTCGTGCCTGGGTCGTTGCTCTTTGGGGGGCAGGTGTTCTCACTCTCGAGGAAAGCAAGAAGATCGAGAAAGGCCTCGCGGCGGTTGCTGAGAAGCTCGCGGGCGGTGCGACACCGGTTCCATCCGATGAAGACGTGCACACGATGATCGACAGGATGCTTCACGAAGAGGTGGGAGAGGTCGCGTCGAAGCTGCATACCGGTCGAAGCCGAAACGATCAGGTCGCGACCGCGACACGTCTCTGGTCAATGGATGCGTGCGCCAAGTTGGATTCTGCCGCGCGGATGCTGCAGCAGGTGATGCTGGACCACGCGGAAACGCTCCAGGATGCGTTGATGCCGTCGTACACCCATCTTCAACGCGCGCAGCCGGTTGCCGCCGCGCATTGGATGTTGTCCCACTTCTGGCCGCTCGAGCGCGACCGCGCCAGAATCGCATCTGCCTCGCGGGCCGCCGCCATTCTCCCTCTTGGATCTGGCGCGATCGCCGGGTGTGCATTCCCCATTTCACGCGTGCTTCTCCAGGGCAGCCTAGGGTTTAGCGCTGTTTCCCAAAACAGCATCGACGCGGTTGGCGACAGGGATTTCGTCGCCGAGTTGTTGTTCGCCGTCGCGATGATGGCGACGCACCTCTCACGTCTTGCCGAAGACTTGATCATCTATGGGTCAAGCGAGTTCGGATTCGTCCAGTTTGGAGATGCCTTCACAACCGGCTCCAGCATGATGCCACAAAAGCGCAATCCGGATGCGCTCGAGCTGGCACGCGGATCAGGTGCGCGCGCAATCGGCGACCTCTCGACGTTGCTCTCGACCCTCAAGGGTTTGCCCAGCGGGTACAACAAGGACCTCCAGGACGACAAGCGTGTGCTATTCGATGCCGTCGACACGGCCCTTCTCGTGCTTCCCGCAGTCGCTGGGGCGCTCCAGGAAACGCGCTTCAATGCCAAGCGCATGCGAGCCGCGCTCTCGAGCAGCATGATGGCAACCGATCTCGCTGATTATCTGGTAGGGAAGGGAGCTACCTTCCGCGATGCCCACGGCGCCATTGGCGCGTTGATTCGCGAGAGCGAGAGCGATGGCTGCGATCTGGACGGATTACCGCTCAAATCCTTCAAAGCTGCGCATCCCCTGTTCGGCGACGACGCGCTTGATTGGCTCGAGCCCTCTCGATCGGTCGCGCGTCGGGACGTGCCAGGAGGTACGGGTGCGAGCGCGGTAAGGGCACAGCTTCGTTCGGCGCATGAGGCGCTGCGGCCGATAGGCGAAGCAGCACGTGGTAATGAGCTGGTGCTTCGCGCGATCTAGGAAGAGAAAAGATCCACAACAAGAAAGGCGCACGATCGTACGCCTTTCTTGTTGCAAGCTTTAGAACATTACTCCGAGCGTGATTGGGACGAAGTGTATTACTCCGCCTTTCGCTGGCTCCCGGGATATGAAGTGATATCTCGACTCCAGGAAGCTTGCGATCGGCCCCAACCCGAAGGTCACTCCAACTCCGGCATTCAATCCGAAATGATTTTCCGATTTGGATCCGGCGACATCAAGCCTCGTGTTGTACAGCCCTCCTCCCGCCACGATATAGCTCTTCGCGCTCGTTCCCGGGAACGCGTAGATAAGATTGCCAAGTATTCCGGCGATTCGAAAACTGTAGGTGTTCGTCGGCGGCGAAGTAAGGTTCTTGTGGGAGAAATTGTTGTAGATCCCGTCAAATCGAACCCCGATCGGTAGCTCGGCGACACCGATCGCGAGAGCGACGATTCCGTTGAAGCCGGTAGTCTGAGTGTCGCTCAGCTTCCCGACCGGTATGGCCGCACCTCCTCCGATTCCAAGCGCGTAGGTCTTCTGACCATTCGCTTGAGCGGAAAGCACGATCGAAGCGAGAGCCGAGACCGCTATGATGTGAGGAAAACGCTTCATTTTATCCGCCGGGAATTCATAGTGAGCGAGGCGCGAACTGGCACAATATAACGAGGAGAAGAGCTTGTAACGGGAGAGAAAGAGTGGTACCATTAAATATCCTTTTTTCTTAGGATAATTTAATCGTTCGGGCCTATACTATTGCCACAGCTGCACTTGCCCTCGGGACATCTGTAAAGTGGCTCGACAATGTCCTATCGCATAATCGCGTCTCTGGGGTGGCCCAGGAGCGCCAGGGCATCTCTCGTCGACTAACGGTTGAGGGTTTGTTGGTCTTGGCAATAGCGGTTTTGCTCATTCAGGAGCTTGGATTACCGACGCCAAAGGCGATCGTGCTGGCCGAGGATCTCGCGAAGAACGAAGGTAGATACATGGCGCAGCAAGGGCTGAACCTCGCACTCGACCTGCCGTCTTTTCGAATAAGGTTACTCGAAAGGCTGGAAAACGCCGTCGAGATCGCGCCAGTTCCGAAGAGAGGCCGTCCTCCCCGAAACAAAACGGGGCGCCTCGATTGAGACGCCCCGCCAGATTGTGCCAGTGAAGCCGACGTGGCTTAAGAAGCCTTCGTCACGTTCTCGGCAGCCGGACCCTTCTGACCTTCGACAATGTCGAACTCTACCGCGTCACCTTCGGCAAGGGACTTGAACCCCGAGCCGGAAATAGCGCTGTAGTGAACGAAGCAATCCTTCTGCCCGTTGTCAGGTGTGATAAAGCCAAAGCCCTTCGCATCGTTGAACCACTTCACTTTGCCGGTCGTACGCATTCCCTGCTCCTGAAAAATTTGTGTCTTGGGGAGCGGAGAACGCCCGACCCTCGACAATCTGATATACGGGTCTCGCTAACCCCGCATTGGACTTGAGAGGGAAGCACGGACCTTCGCCCGCCCTTCCCAGCTCGACTTGGCTGAAAAAATAGCAAGGACCGGCTGAGCAGACAATAGACAGATTCAAGGGCCGGTTCTGTGGACCCCCGTAACGAAATACTCCGTCTCGCCAAAGCAGGAGGTTGGCACTCCTCTGTGCTGATCATAGGCCAATGAAACCTGCTTACCGGCATTCTGCTCGATCACCTTGGCAATCGAGTCGTTCCGAACCGTAAATGCGAAGATTTGCGGCATTGTCCCGGGCAGATTTGCCATCGCCAGCTCACCCTCCCAGGTCTTACAGATCCATCCCTTCTTGGAAATCTTCTGGACATACCCCGCCCGCTCCTCTGAAGAGTACGTGTAGCCCAGGGAGACCCAGATCCAGAGCGCGACGATTACTGCGGGAATAAGGAGAAGAACGAGGAGCACAATGAACACCTTACGATGCTTCTTCTTGACGGGAACGGGCGCGGCGGGTGTGGCGGAAGTATCGGGGATATCAGCCATCTGAGCTCCAGAAGTGCCGGGAAGGGAAGACGTTCAGGGTCCAACATGCACCGCTTGGACCAGGGAATTAGCTTTCAAAATCATCACACGCAAGCAGACGTGCCGATCGTAACGCGAAGACCAACCGTATCCTCGATGGTAGGCGACGTACCCATTGGGTCCGCCTATCCGATCGCGGTGCAGTCGATGACCAACACCGACACTGCCGACGCTTCCGCCACCGCGCTTCAAGTGGCGGAGCTCTCGCGCGCTGGTAGCAGGCTCGTCCGGGTAACGGTCAACAACGACGAAGCTGCACGAGCGGTGCCCGAGATCGCCAGCAGACTCACCGACATGGGTGTTTCGGTCCCGCTGATCGGAGATTTCCACTATAACGGCCATTTGCTCCTCGCCCGATATCCCGAGGCCGCGCGAATTCTGGCCAAGTACCGCATCAATCCCGGAAACGTCGGTGGGAAACGGCGCGACGAGAATTTCCGGACGATCATCCAGATCGCGCTCGACACCGACAAGCCCGTCAGAATCGGAGTCAACTGGGGATCGCTCGATCAGGATCTTCTGACGTCGCTGATGGACGCGAACGCGCAGAGTGCCGCACAGCGCACCGCGAAAGAGGTCTACATCGAGGCGATGCTTCAGAGTGCTCTACGCTCCGCGGCGATCGCGGAGGAGGTCGGGCTCGGACACAACCGTATCATAATTTCGGCAAAGGTTTCGGGAGTGCAGGATTTGATCGACGTGTATCGACAGCTGGCCGCTCGCTGCGACTACCCGTTGCATCTCGGACTCACCGAAGCCGGGCTTGGCTCAAAGGGAATTGTTGCCAGCACGGCGGCGCTTTCAATTCTCCTGTCAGAGGGAATCGGCGACACGATCCGGGTTTCGCTGACACCGCGTCCTGGTGGAGATCGCACCGAAGAGGTCCACGTCGCTCAACAGATTCTCCAGTCACTCGAGCTCCAGAACTTCAATCCTCAGGTAACTGCATGTCCGGGCTGCGGCCGCACTACATCGACATTCTTCCAGCACATGGCTGAGGACATACAGACTTACCTGCGGGAGCAAATGCCGGCATGGCGGAAGCGGTATCCCGGCGTGATCGACATGAAAGTCGCGGTGATGGGCTGCGTCGTGAACGGCCCTGGTGAGTCGAAGCACGCCAACATTGGCATCTCGCTGCCGGGGACTTTCGAGGAGCCCAAGGCTCCGGTCTACGTCGACGGAAAGTTGATGGTCACCCTCAAGGGCGAGACGATTGTTCCAGAATTTCTGAAGATACTCGACGACTATGTCGAGAGGACTTACGGGAAAGCAGCAGCCGCTATTACGGTCTAGCTGCTGGATGAGCCGCCGAGCTTGAGAAGCTCACCAGAAATCTGGTCGAGCTCCGTCATGATCGGAGCGGCAAAGCCTACTTCGCGAAGCTTCTCGTAAACCTGCCGATACCAGCGCGCGGTCCCCGATTTTCCGCCGCCAAACCGGTTCCAGACCGTCTCCGGATCGACCGTTCTCCGCAAATCCGCGACGATCGACGACGCGTTGTGAATCTTGTCCGCTGCGCAGACCCAGCGCGCCTCTTCGTTAGCCGTGGCTAATCGCTCGAGGTAGTCAGTCTTGCGCTCGTCCCCGGAGAGCTCCACTCCGTCGTCGTCATGTCTTCGATACGTGATGGCGAGAACTGCTTCCAGCACCTTCGCACCGAATTTGTCGCCGATGCGTTGTTCCAGCATCTCTCGCGTATAGCCATCTCGAACACAATCTTCGACAACGTCGTGGAGAATCCCCGCTACCACGGTGTCGTTGTCGCGTCCGTAGCGCGCAAGGATTATCGCTACATTCGCCGGATGGGTCAGGTAGGGAAGCTTTGTTCCCTTTCGCACCTGCCGATCGTGATGTTTGGCCGCGAACGCAAGCGCATGGTTGATGACGTCCGAATAACCGGCGGCTGTCATTGCTTCACGGTCGCGAACCAGGACACGAGCTGCTCGAGTCCGCCTTGATCTTCTTCATTGAACGCATCGAGCTGGCCGGAATCTACGTCGAGAACAGCAAGTAGATCACCCCGTGCCCCAAGAACCGGGACGACGATTTCGGATCGTGAGCGGGCATCGCACGTTATGTGGCCGGGGTATTTGTCGACGTCGGGCACAATGACGGTTCTCCTTTCGGCGGCGGCGGTCCCGCATACTCCGCGACCGAAGGCAATGTCGAGACAGCCCAGGGATCCCTGATAGGGTCCGACGCGCAGCAGCACCCCGGGCTCTACGACCCGATAAAAGCCAGTCCACAGGTGTCCGAACGCATGATGGACCAGCGCGGCAATTGTTGCCATTGCAGCAATCGGGTCGGAGACCCCGTCAAGGATCGCCTCACAATGTCCCTGCAGCTCCCTGTATGCTCGAGCCTTTGGAACCCCTCTTAGATCGGGAATTGTTTCTGCCATTACCGTCTAGGGCGCCGTAGCTAGCTCTGGCTGAAATGCTTCTGATTGTCGTGTTGACCCAAGCATTTCCTCACGGGTTTCGAGTTGCGGCATCTCTGCATCCCAAAGTACGAGGCCGTGAATGCGCATGTCGGCGCCGCGCAGACTGTCCACGGCTGTTTTCAATCCTCCAAGCGTTGTATGCGCGATTCTCGCACAGAGTATCACGTCGGGTGCGGGTATGATGCTGCTTACACTCCTTTGAACGTAGCTCGTCGGGGCGGCGATGATGATGAAATCATACCGGCGCTGCATTCGAGCGAGCTCTTTCTTGACTTCTTCGACCACATTTGGCTCCGGTAAGCCCGAGCGCCGAGTTCCGCTCGGAAGCACGTCGAGTGGTCTGTCGCGGCCAATCGTGGTCGGCACAATGGCCTCAGGCCAGGTTGCGCTGCCGGTGATGATTCCAGAGAGGCCAGGATCTGGCCTGATCCGCAACACGCTCGCGACACTGCAAGTGGTCGGATCGACGTCGACGAGCAGTGTGCTCCTCGCCTCGTAAGCAGCGGAGGCAGCCAGGTTGGCCGCAACAGTCGCGACGATGCCTGGGTCGTCGCCCGTTATCGTGACGATAGGTACACTTGCCTCCACCGATGCAATGTGGAGGTATAAAGTTCGGTAGCTCTCGGACACGACATCGATCAACGGCGGTGCTTCGACATCTGCCTGGCGGCGGCTTCGCTCCACTACGACCTCCGGCGGCTTGATCACCGTGAGCACGCGTGCTCCACTGACCTGCTCCGCTTCACGCGGGTCAGCAATGTGCGGTCGCTTGAGCTCCGTTCCAAATGACGCAGCGAATCCAACCGCCAGCGCGAGCACGACCGCTGCGGCGAGCATCGCCCAGGGCGGAGCGCCGACGTTGGAGAGCTCACGCGCCCGCGCAGATTCACGATCGATGCGCGAGTTCTTGCTGCTGATCTGATCCACCTGCCGCGCGGCTACGGAGTAGCTCTGCTGAGCAGTCGCGCGCTGGGCAAGAAGTCTTGTAGTGTCCACCGTAATAGTGGGTTTCACTACCGGTGCCGGAGCCGGCCGGATCAATGCCAGCTTCCCTCTGATCTCTCCCCTCTTTGCATCCGCAACCGCCTGTATCGAACGACCGATTGCGTTAGCCCTCGACGTAAGGGCCAGATACACCGGATCGACCGTGCCTACAGCTCCAAACGCATTTCGATCGCGCTCGATGTCCGCGAGCGAGTCGAGGAGAACTCTTACCTTGGGATCTGCAGCAACCTCAGGCGATGCCGCCAGAGCCCGGTACGAGGTGGGAAGGGGAGCGTTCTCCGCACGATCGATCAATCGGTTAAGTGTCGCCAACTCGGCGCCGAGAGAATCGCGTTGTGCGCGCACAGCCGGAGGGAAGGTGTCGATGACTGGTGCCGGAACGGGATTGGCTGCGCGACGTGCTGCATCCAATGCTGAATCGACAGCTGTGACCTCTGCCAGGTATCGATCTCTCGTTGCAACGGCGGGTGATGAATCGTTCTTGGCCTCAATCTGCGCCGCCACCGCTAATGCCTTTCGCGATGCGTTCCTCGGAACGAGCACGAAGGCAATCAAGGCGGCGATGAATACGACGCCTCCCACGATCCCGAAGACGACGACCCGGCGCAGCGCATTTCTGGCACGCGCCGCCATCCAGAGATAGGCTGAGCCTCCGCTCATCCGTGCAATGCTATGAACGTTCATGATTCAAAGATTCACGGAGTAAGGTGCAACGCGACAGTCCGGTCTGGCTTGACGCCTGGACGGTGCTAAGGAACCCACACTTGTGTTCGTATCAACAATACAATCTAAGCGCCGTCCGAGAAGCGGAGAATGACACAAGAAAACGGCGAGAGCTCTCGCCCCCGCCGTCGCTTCTCTCCGCATCGAAAAAACTACTGAACCGTGATTACGCCCTTCATGTTGAGCGCGAGGTGCGGAACACAGTGATAGGGGTATTGGCCGGGCTTGATCTTCCCGAAGGAAACCGTGATGGCCTCCCCCGGATTCATCTTCATGTTGCTCGAGAGCTCCCCCATCTTGTCGGTGCCCATGTTCGCATCGAGCTGAGCCCTGACATCAGCCGGGATCGTCGCCGGGTCGAAGGCAACGTTGTGCGGGGGGCCGCTCACAATTTCGAACTTGACGCCATCTCCCTGCTTGACCGTGAAATTCGCGGGCTCGAAGCGGTAGCCTTTCGCGTCGCCGATCATCTTCACTTCGTGAATCGTGCCCGTTATCGGGGCCATCGCCACCGTCCCTGTGGTCGTACTCCCAGGTGTTGTGGTTGTAGTAGTGGTAGTCGAAGCGGAGGAAGTCGACGTATCAACCGCAACGTGTGTCGTGTCAGCAGGCTTCTTCTCTCCACCTGCACAAGCGCCAAGCGCAATTACTCCAACAGCAACCGCGAATCCGTAAAACCGCATCTTATGAGGCCTCCCAGAGCCGTACAGTAGTGCATAAATAACAGTAGACTTCCTTACAACAGAGATTGTGAATTTATTCACAAGCTCCGCAACACGCAATCTTGCTACGCCTTCCCTTCTCATGATTCATGCCCTGAACGTCAGGTACGCCGGATGATCGCAATTCCCGCACTCGACCTGAGAGAGGCAGCTTGCGTCCAGCTCGCCGCCGACTCGTACGACAAGGAGTTGTTGCGCATCCCGGACCCGGTTGGCGTCGCCCGCGCCTGGCGACAGTACGGATTCCATCACCTTCACGTCGTTGACCTCGATGGAGTCGCCGGACGAGGACAAAACACCGCGGAAATTCAGGCAATTCTCGCCGCCACGGATGCGGAAGTTCAGGTCGGGGGAGGAATCAGAAGTCAGGGAGCCATTGATCGGATGTTGAACGACGGCGCTCAGCGCGTGGTGATCGGAACACGAGCGCTCGAAGACCCTGACTGGCTCATCGATATGAGCACGGCCTTCCCTGGATGCATTGTCGTCGCTGCCGATGTTCGCGATCGACGAATCCTCTCCCACGGCTGGACTCGCACGCACTCGAAGCTGGTGCTCGACCTGGTCGAGGAGCTCAATGGCCTGCCGCTCGCGGGTGTCCTGGTGACGGCAGTACATCGCGAGGCAGCCATGCGCGGAACGGATCTACCGCTAATGGAAGACGTCGCGGAAGCAGCAGAATTTCCAGTTTTCGCTTCCGGCGGGCTGGGAAGTCTCAACGATCTTCGCGCTCTTGCGGATCGCGGGGTCGCCGCCGCGATAGTCGGTATGGCTCTCTACAGCGGTGCGATGGATCCTCGCGTCGTCGCCGAGGAGTTCGCGGAGTAGCCGAACGGCTCGCTGGCCCCCCGAGCTACGCCACCTCCGCTAGAACAAGCTGATCGTCTGCGGGTTTAGTTTGGATGGATCGCCCACGTACGCGAAACGAAATCCCTTCATGTACTTCCTCGCTACACGCTGGACAGCTTCGGGTGTGATGCTCTTCAGCTCGTCGACGAACCGATCCGCTTCGCGATAATCTCCCCCGTACAACTGAGATCGGGCAAGAAAATCAGCCTGAGCCGCATTTGTTTCGTTGTCCAGGAAGTACTCGGTGATGAATTGCTCTTCGAGCTGTTTTAGTCCGATCGGGTCGAGCATGCCCTGTTGAAGATCGACAATGGCGGCTCGCATCAGTTTAAGCGTCGTGTCGGGCGAAACTGTGGAGACGTAGAGTCCCCCAACTGTTGCCGCGCGGTCCACAAAAGGCGCGTGAACATCGTAGGTGAGGTTCTGGCGTGTTCGAATCTCAGCGAACATGCGCCCGGTTAAGACCGAAGTCGCTACTCTAAGGGCCTGATAGTCCTCTCCTTTTGCCAGCGGCCCACTGTAATAGCCAAGTATGTAGTTGGTGGGCAGCTGTCGGCGCGCGATCACAATCGCCGTTGGAGACTCGGGAACCCGGGGTGGAGCAGTCCAGGTATAGCTGCCCCGTGGAAGTTGTCCTATTGACTGGCTCACTAAACGCTCGATGTGAGCGCGGTCGATGTTGCCCACGACGACGAGCAGCATTCGCGATGTGGCAAACTGTGTACGCTGATAATCGCGCAGCGTCGCCGAGTCGATTGCTTGAATTGACTTTTCGTTTCCGCCTACCGATACCGCATACGGATGTCCTACGAACGTGATGCTGTCGGCGAGAAGGTCGGCGAGCGCATCGGGGTCATCTCGCCGCTGTCTGATTCCAGAGAGGTATTGGGCTTTGACGACGCTTATCTCCGGCTTCGCCAGCGTCGGATGCATCACTCTGTCGGCAAAAATTGCCCACGTAGAATCGAAAACCTCGGCACTCGACCGAATCCCGAACATCGTCCAGTCCGCGCTCGGAGCGACCACGATCTCACTTCCAAGCCTCGACATCGCGCGGCGCAGTACGTTTTTCGGGTACCGCCGCGTACCGCGCTCCGAAACATCGAGGAGGATTGGCTCAATCCCGGCGTTGGCCTCGGTAACCTGTCGCGCACCGCCGAGGAGGTAGAGGTTCACCGCGACGACGTTGTTCGCGTTGTTCTGGCGCAGAATTACATGCACGCCGGATACATCGAAGCTGGTGGTCAGCGCAGTCATTGCGAGAGCAATTGAAAGCAGCATCAGCGTGCCCCCGCCATCACGAGATCTCCAGGAACGAGTTTCAAGGATTGCCGGGCGTCCGGCGGGATCAGAACCCCCGCAATATGCGGCTTACCCACGATGTATTTACGCGCATATGCTCGCAGATCCTCCAACGACTGTTGTGCCATGTAATCAACGTATCCCATGTAATACTCGAGGCTCGCCACGCTCCACCAGAAGCCGAGTGTGTGAGCGAATCCCGAAGCGCGTTCCCGGTCGAATGCCGACGTCACGGCTCGATGCGCCTTCACCGCCTCCAGCTCGTCTGAAGTGAAATAGCCGGGCGTGTCGAACTTGGCGATCTCCCCATAAAGCGCCGATAACGCTTGGCGGAGTTGCTCGGCTGAGGTCTGGCCACTGATAGTTATCGGGCCGGTATGGTTCAGCGTGTAATAGTTGACTCCGACAGCTTGCCACAACCCGCTGTCGACTAGCCTCTGCTGAAATTGTGACTGCGCATCGTTGAGCACATCAGAGAACACATCCGCGGCGTAGGTCGATTTCGGATCCTGTCCGACACTCGGACCCTGCCATTGAATCTGAACGGTCACCGCTCCCACCGGAGCTTCGACGACGACGCCCTCGCTTTTCTGAAGCGGTGGAATCGCGGGGATCGGGTCGGTCGTGAAAGGATCGGCGCCGCGATTCCATTGGCCCAGCTCTCGTTCGGCCAGAGCAAAAACCGTTGCGGGATTGACGTCGCCGGCAACGATTAGGGCGGAATTGTTCGGAACGTAGTACTTGTTCTGAATGGTGTGCATCTTTGCCGGCGTAGTAGTCAGAACGATCTGCCGGTCACCGATGACGTCCTTTCTGCTGAAGCTGCCCGGATAGAGCTTTGCATCCATCTCACGGGATAGCGCGAAGAACGGACTCGACTCGTTTCTGTCGTATTCCCCGATTACCACCTGCCGCTCCCGTTCGAGCTCGTCCTGTCGGAAGAGTGGAGCACGCAGAGCTGTCGCCAGGAGATGTATTCCATCTCCCAGCTTTTCCGCCGGCACCGTCATGTAGTAGTTGACGCGTTCCTCGGCCGTAGTTCCATTGAAGACTGCACCCAGATCCGAGGCACGGTCCCAAAATTGATTTGGGTCGGGATATGTCGAGTTTGCGCGGAAGAACATGTGCTCGTACATGTGAGCCAGCCCTTCGTATTCAGGCGACTGAGTGAACGATCCGTTCTTTACATCGATCTCGATCGTCGCTAACGGAACGCCGTGGTTCTCGACAACGATTATCTCGAGGCCGTTCCCGAGAACTTTACGCTGAATGATCTTCTCCAGCTCCGCTCTCTGGGCCCTGGCTCCCATCGGCAGGAGCACGGATAGGAGAAACACGAGAGTAGCGCAGTAACGCAGGACACCTTTTCTTTCGGACATGTCAGATTCTGGGAAAGCCCGCTCGAACTCCTACGGGCAATTGATCGCTCGGCTCGACAGCACGAGACTCAAGCGCGATGAGCCACTTGCTCAATACACCACATTCAAGATCGGCGGTCCGGCCGATCTCTACTACGATGCAACATCGACCGAAGATCTGGCAGGGGCTGTCACTGCCGCCCGTGAACTCGGAATCGAATACTTCGTACTTGGGCTCGGTGCCAACATCCTCATCGGCGACAGAGGATTCCGGGGACTCATCATCCGGAATACTTCAAGCCATTTGAAGTTTTTCGACGATGGTAGACTCTGGGTAGAGAGCGGGGCAGTGATGGCAAGGCTGATACCTCAGGCCGTCGAGCGCGAATGGTCGGGTCTGGAGCACTACGTCGGAATTCCCAGCACAGTCGGCGGAGCGGTCTGGCAAAACCTGCATTTCCTTTCGCCTGCCCCGGCGAGAGAGAGAACCATGTTCATCGCGGAAGTTTTCGAGTCGGCGGAGTTGCTGACACATGATGGCAGACGACAAACCGTCGACCGGGACTACATGCAGTTCGGTTACGATACCAGTACACTCCACAAACAGCGGGACATCGCGCTGGCAGTGACCTTCCAGCTCCAGCGGAGTGAGAAAGCGGTCATGCACCGCATCATGCAGGAAAATCTCAGCTGGCGCGGTGGCAAGCACCCATGGCTCGAGTATCACCCAAGTGCCGGGTCGATCTTCAAGAAAATCGAAGGAGTCGGCGCCGGGCGGCTGATCGATGAAGTCGGACTGAAGGGTTTCCGCCACGGTGACGCGCAGATCTCGCACATTCACGCGAACATCATGGTCAATCTGGGAAAGGCCACCGCAAAAAACGTTCGCGAGCTGATCGCCATCGCCCAGGAGAAAGTGCAACAGCGATTTGGCCACCACTTGGAGGTTGAGATAGGGTTTATTGGCGAATTCTGACCAGAATCAGATCGCTGACAGCTGCTCAGCTCGCTCGGTTGCGTCGGTCCATCTGTCGATAGCGTCATCCAGCTGCCGACGCGCTACATCGAGCTCCTTTCCTGCGAGCGCCGACTTCTCCATTCCCTCGCGATTCGTGTAGAGCTCCGGATCTTCGAGAAGAGCGGTCAGCTCAGCTACTCGTCGCTCGAGCACAGCGACCTCTTTCTCGCACTTCTCGACTTTCTGCCTCACTTCGCGCAGCGCTGTCCGGCTCTCATCCCCTTTAACTTCGCGTCTTCGGGTTGTCTTGCGCTCCCTCACCCTCCGGAGCGCTTCCTGCTCCGCTGCGGCGACACTCGCGGCGTGCTCACGCTCCCGACTTTGCTCCTCCCACTCTCCAAAGGATCCCGGGAAATCCGTCACATGGTGCTCATGAAGAACCCACACGCGCGAAGTCAGGGCTTCGAGCATCGCGCGATCGTGACTCACCAGGAGAATTGTGCCTTCGTATCCCTCGAGCGCATCCTCGAGAGCCTCGACTGACTCGATGTCGAGATGGTTCGTCGGCTCATCGAGAAGGAGGAAGTTTGCCCGGCTGAGAACCATCATCGCGAGCGCTACGCGAGCCCTTTCTCCACCGGAAAGTGTGTCCGCGCGGCGTTGGGCCTCGTCTCCCGAAAAACCGAAACGAGCAAGATGACCCTGCACCTGACGCCGCTCCCAGTTTGGGCGCAGCTCGCTGATGACCTCGTAGAGCGTGCGGTCCACGGGGACCTGCGCCATGTCCTGCCGGTAGTAGCTGGGACGAACAGATCCTCCGAGACGCAGCTCTCCCGTCGAAATCTCGCGTTCCCCGATCAGGGCGCGCAGGAACGTGGATTTTCCACTTCCGTTTGGTCCCACAAAGCCAACAACTTCGCCACGCTGAATTGTGGCAGTCAGGTTTCGGATGAGGGTGCGCCCCTCCACCCCCAGTGTGACGTCTCGCGCGACGACAACCTGGTCGCCGCCCCTCTCGGATACATCGAGCCTGAGACCCATCGCACTGGCTTCCTCTGCGGTCGGACCGCTGAGCCTGGGCATTCGAGTCAGACGCTTGCGCCGTCCCTTCGCTTGTTTCGAATTCTGGCCGGCGATATTGCGTCTGATATAGTCTTCTTCTTCAGCGATGACCTTGCGCTGCTTGTCGGCGGCCCGTTGCTGACTCAGCCGCCGCTCCTCTCGCTGAGCGACGAATGACGGGTAGCTCCCCGTGTACGCCGTGGCTGTCCCGCCTTCGAGGTGAAGCACGTGATCCACGACGTTCGCGAGAAATGTCCGATCGTGGCTGATTAGCAGAATTGTCCTGTCCGTGTTGTTCAGATAATCTTCGAGCCACTTCGTCGTCTCGAGATCGAGGTGATTGGTCGGTTCATCGAGTAACAGAACGTCAGCCGCACTTACGAGCTGACGCGCTAAGCCGAGTCGGCCCTGTTCACCACCGCTCAATTGCGCCAGTGGTTGTGTCCGCGCTTTTTCCGCGTCGAACCCAAGGCCTTGAAGCACCGCGTCCACCCTCGGCGCGAACGTATAGCCTCCCTCGCGATCGAATCGCTCAAGATCCCGATCGTACCTCGCCAGGAGCTGCGGCGGCGCGGCCTCGCCCGCTTGTGCAAGTGCGTTGGCTTGCTCCGCCAGCGAGTGTTCGAGCGCGAGAAGGTCGGCGAATTCTCCCGCTCCTGCTTCCCAGACGGTTTGCGCATCACCGAAATCGCGATGCTGCTCCAGGAGCGCCAGCCGCAGACCGGGCTGCTGCGTCACAACGCCCTCAGTCAGTTTCTGCGCTCCAGTAATCACGCGGAAAAGCGTTGTCTTCCCGCTTCCATTGCGGCCGAGGATTGCCCAACGGTCGCCCTTGCCGACCGTGAATGTCACACCTTTGAATATTCTCGTAGCGCCAAACTCGACCCCGGCGTTCGAAATCGAGATCTGTGTCAAGAGCGGAGTACGCTCGAACACGCCGAGAGACAACGCTCCAGAGTTTCGAGAGTGTGATCACCCATGTGTCCGATCCGAAAGGTAGAGCTCTTGAGCTTCCCGTATCCGTTGCCGACAACAATCCCTCGTTTGGCGACCGCCGCAGTGAATGTCTCCGAGGGAAGATCGGTTGGGAGCCTGATGGTCGACACGGTCGGCGACTGGAATCCAAGGGGTGCGATGTTGACGAGCCGCTTCCCGGATTCATCGGAAATCTTCGCCAGCCATTCCTGTGTCCTGGCAGCCATTGCTTTGTGCCGGGCCCATCGAGCTTCGATGCCCTCGGTGGCGATGGACTTTAGCTGGAGCTCGAGCGCGTAGAAAAGCGACAGGGCCGGAGTGCTTGGAGTTTGATTCCTCCGCGCGTAAGCATCGAGCTCCACCAGATCGAAATAAACTCCGCGCGCGGATACTGCATTCGCTTGATCGACGAACGACGGCGAAGCGGCGGCAAACGAGAGACCCGGCGGGAGCGCCAGAGCCTTCTGAGAGCCCGCCAGCACATAGTCAAGCTTCCATTCGTCAAACCGAAGATCCGCTCCAGCGAACCCGCTCACACTATCGACCAGGCAGACCGCACCGTGGCGATGAGCACAGTCAGAGATCGCCCGCACATCGTTCAACGCGCCCGTCGAGGTTTCTGAATGTACGACCGTGATAGCGGTGTACTTTCGCATCGACAGTCTCTCGTCCAGCTGTGGTATGGTGTGTATCTGGCCCCAGGCGACCTCATACCGGTCGACATCGCGCGCACACATCGAAGCTATGTGGGCGAACCGTTCCGAGAATGCGCCATTTACCAGGCTGAGAATGCGGCCCGCGGGCGCGCAACGGATCGCCGATTCCATCATTCCCGTTGCGGACGACGAGCTGATATAGACAGGACGCTCAGTCATAAACAGCGGTCGCAGTCCGTGTTGAAGACGCCCGAACAGCTGCTCGAACGCTGACCCACGGTGCGGGATCATTGGTTGTGTCATGGCGGTCAGGATTTCCTGCCGAACTTCGGTTGGACCAGGAAGAAAGAAGGTGCCGAATGTCTTGTTCGTGCTCATTCAAGTACAAGGGCTCGGAGTTGGTCAAAATTCTCGATTACGTAATCCGCGCGCTCAACGACAGCATCGCGTTTCATGAAGCCGGTGAACGCGGCGAAGCTGTCTACGACCGGCCTGATCTCGCAGTCCGTCATTCCATCTCCAACTGCTAATACCGGACCCTCCAAGGCCATTTTCTTTACCGTCGCTCGCTTTCCGTTCTGGCGTGTCAGTAGAGAGCGCTCGTCGAATCCAGTGTATTCGCCGTCGCTGCCGAAGAACACAGAAACAGCGTGAACACGTTCTTCACGGACTCCAAGCTCTTTGGCAAGAGGTAGAATGGCCTCACGCAATCCGCCGCTGACCATTACAAGCTCGACTTCGTGCTCACGAAGCTCCGCGAGCGCTTCTCGCGCGCGTGCTGCCACGCGATCGATGTAGACAGCGCCCAGTTCCTGGATCTCGGACAGAGTCGGCTTCACTACGCCCATCCTCTCTCCGTAAACTGCTTCGATCGGAATGATTCCCTCCATGGCCCGCGCGGTCAGAGCGGCGCTCCATGCTTCGATTTCAGCGCCGCGTAGCGATGCGAGCCAATCAATTCCTTCCACACCGCTCAAGGTTGAATCCACATCCAGGACAACTGATTTGAATCGGGTCACAGGATGTTGCCAGGCGCCAGAATGCCCAGTGGGTCGAGATCACGCTTTACCGCTGTCATCATCGATATCTGGAGTGGATTCATCTGCAGCGGGAGCCATCGACGCTTGATCTTGCCTATGCCGTGCTCCGCCGCGACCGTACCGCCGAGTGACAGAATGTGCCTCAGGGTTTGCTCAACCACCTCTTCTATAGTAGTAAGCTCCCGCGCGTCACGGGCGATGAAATTTTGGTGAGGGTGACCATTACCTGCGTGTCCGTAAATGACTGGCGCTTCGAGTCCCCGATCTGTTGCAAGTGACCGAGCGGTCTGAATTGCCTGTTCCAGCTTTCGGTAAGGAACCGCCCAATCAGTGCCGACCTTTCTGCCTCCTGCATCCCGATGTCTTCCTCCTTTCTCGTTCATCGTGGCAGGAATGCTGTGACGAATCCTTCGCGCTTCTCTCAGCCTTGCCTCGCCATCGAATACAAGTGGCTCAAAGTCCAGAGCGATCGACTCTATCAGCTCGAGCCATCGAGCGAGACTCGCGTCGAGATCATCATTGATCTCCTCCTCGACGTACACCATTGCTCCCGCGTCTTGCGCTATGGCCGCCTTCGGAGCACTGTGTCGGGCAATCTTCAGCGCCTGTTCGTCAAAGTATTCGATGCATCGCGGGGCGACCGATGCTGCTTCCCGAGCGGCAATCACGAACTTCAGCGCTTCGCTCTCCTCCTTGAACAGCGTTGCGAGTCCGACTACACGCTGGGGTAGAGGAAGCAGGCCGAGCTCCGCCTCCACGATGATTCCAAGTGTCCCTTCACTCCCGACGAACCAGTCGATCGGATCGTGTGCAAACGCGTAGCCGACGGTGTTTTTCTCGAGGTCCGATCTGCGGAATTCGACCAGTTCACCGCTCGCCATAACTACCTTGAGCGCGCGTACATGCCTTCGAGTCGCGCCGTATTTGAAAGTGCGCGCTCCCGAAGCGTTGCACGCGATCGCACCACCGATTGTCGACTCTTCTTCACTCGTGGGGTCCGGCGCAAAAAGCAACCCGGCTGCTGCCACGGTTTTCTTTATGTCAGCGATGATTGCGCCGGGACCAACTCTGACCGTTCTGGACTTGACGTCAAGATCGCTGATCTGATTCAAGGATCGAAGGGAGAGCAGCATTCCCTTGTCAGTGATCGACGCGCCGGTGGTGCTGGTCTGTGCGCCGGCGGAAGTCACAGGAGTTCGCTCGGCGGCGGCACTTTTTACGAGTTCGAGTACGTCGTCGATCGTCTCAGGCCGCGCCACCAGGTCGGGGATCAGATGAAGGCCGGACGAATCAGCTTCGTATGCCTGCCGTACGCCTCGGTCGCTGCTTACGTCCGTGCTCACCCTGAATAAAAGCAGACAACGGCAGCAGACAGAACGTCAGGTAGCCGCAGCAGTGACTCCCGGATGGTTTCACTCACGTCTCCGTCGACCGAGACGGCAGCCAGCGCCTGACCTCCTTGAGCAAGCCGTGCCTGATGATATTCGGCGATGTTCACGCCCGCTTCACCAAGGAGCGTCCCGACTCGCCCGATCACGCCGGGTACGTCGTTATTCGTAAGAATCAACAACGTATCCCTCGGTTGGATGTCTACGTGGAACGCGCCAATCCGGGTCAGTCTCGGAGCGGCACCAGGCTGTGCGGTGCCCGCGACTGCGATTTCCTGCATTCCCCCACTTAGCCGCACTTCAATTCCATGAGGATTATCCTGAGCGGGGGTCTCCGTGGTCGATAGTTCGATACCGCGTGTTTCTGCCACAGCGCGGGCGTTGATAAGATTGAGACGCTCCTGTTCTACGGTTCCCTCGAGAACACCGCGCGCAGCCGCCGCTACTAGCGCACTTCTCGCTGCGACCAACGCGGATCCGGCGCGGACATCTACGCGTTGAACCGCCCGCATTCCCTGGGTTGCGAGAATTGCTCTGCCGACGGCCGCAGCCCTCCGAGCGAGCGTAAGCGCCGGCTCGACCTCAGCCCACTGTCCGCCCACATCAGCGACGTTGATGGAGCGGGAAAGCTCTCCGCTCAGCAATGCATCACGCACAGCTACGCACACATCCACTGCGACATTGCGCTGCGCCTCTGAAGTCGACGCGCCAATGTGCGGAGTGAGCACAACGTCTGGCCGCTTCCGGAGCGGATGATCTACTGCCAAAGGCTCCTTCTCGTAGGCATCGATTACCGCTCCAAGGAGATGTTTGCTTTCGAGCGCCTCCACGAGCGCCTCTTCGTCAATAATCCCTCCTCGAGCCATGTTGACCACTATTGATCTCTGCGGAAGCCTTCCGAGCTCGCGGCGTCCGATCATGCCGGTGGTCTCGTCGGTAAGAGGCGTGTGCAGGGTGAGCACGTTTGATTGCTCGAGCAGGGAGTCAAGTGAGGTCGCTTCCTGAACTCGCAGTGCCTCAAAGCGTGTCCGAGCGATGTACGGATCGTACGCGAAAACATTCATTCCGAACGCCCTCGCTCTGGTTGCGATCTCCCCACCTATCCGCCCCAAGCCGACAATTCCGAGCGCTTTGCCCTTGAGCTCGGAGCCTAGCAGGGCCGATCTCTCCCATCTTCCCGCGTGCATCGAGCTGTCAGCGCGCGGTATGTGCCGGAGAAGCGAGATCACTGTGCCGAAGAACAGCTCTGCAACCGCGATGGTGTTTCCCGCCGGGGCGTTGATCACTGCCACTCCGAGCGATGTCGCCGTATCGAGCGCAATGTTGTCCACGCCGACACCAGCGCGACCAACCACCTTCAGGCGGCGGCCTTTCTCGAGTAGGTCCGCCGAGATACGCGTAGCGCTCCGACCCACGATCGCGTCGTAGTCAGCAATCCGGGCGAGAAGCTCGTCTTTGGAGAGTGTCGGCACCTCGTCGACGACGAGCTCAGGCTCGGCCGAAAGAAGTGCGACACCTTCGGCATCGATCTCATCGGTGACGAGAACGCGGTAGGTCACTGTTCCTGAGCCGGTTTTGAGCGGGAAGGGAGGAAGCTCAATATCGCTTGACCGAGCTTAGCGCCACAAGCGAGCAGGAAACCTCTATCGGTCCATCCAGCTCTTCCAGGTACCTTCGTCCGCTCCGACCGCGAGCTGGTTGGCATTTCGTACCAGGGGAATTCTCAACAGCAGCGGCTCCTCGGAGAGCTTCTGGAGCCAACGATCGTCCGAAAGTTGCGCATAGCGAAGTCCGAGCTCGGCAAATCGTTTGGAATTCTTGTCAACAAGCGACATTACGCCAAATTTCTGCGCGAATCTCCGCAACTCCCCGAGAGAGGCGGGTTTCTCCATTAGATCGACGAAATAAGTCTTGATTCTCCGTTCCGAGAAAAAGCGAAGAGCTTTACGGGTGTCTGCGCTTTTTCTGATACCAAAGATCTGTACTTCCAAGACTGTCCCCTCGGTGCCTTCCCAGGAATGAGCTCGCCGGCACCCTCAAATTCCCACGCTCTCAATTAATGGCGCGTGACATAATCTATTCGCCTGCCTGGTGGATTCCGGGCGGTCATCTGCAAACTCTGTGGGGAAAGATTTTCCGGCGACAAACGCCGGCGTCGACAATCCTGGAGCGTTGGGATACGCCCGACGGTGATTTTCTGGAGATTCATCGACTGGCCGCGGAGCGCGATGCTCCGCGAGCGTTGTTGCTCCACGGACTCGAAGGCACTGTGCGTTCTCACTACGCACAAGGTCTGCTCAACGAGGCGGCCAAAAGAGGATGGGGAGCTGACCTTCTCATCTTCCGCTCCTGCGGCTCAGAGCTGAATCGCACTCGACGGTTCTATCACTCCGGTGAGACCAGTGATCTTGCGTTCGTCCTCGACAAAGTGTTGGAAGAGTTTCCAGCATCCCCGCTCGCGCTCGCAGGCGTGTCGCTGGGTGGAAATGTCTTGCTGAAATTTCTCGGGGAGCGGGGTGAGAACCTTCCTCCCCAGATCAAAGGTGCTGCCGCGATTTCAGTCCCTTTTGATCTTGCGCGTTCGTCCAGGCGGATCAATCGCGGATTCTCGAAGTTTTATCAGCGATTCTTCCTGAATTCGCTTCGGAAAAAGGCCCAGGAAAAAGCACGACGCTTTCCCGACCTTGCTTCTGAGGACGGGATAGCTGCTCTCCGGACTCTGGAGGATTTTGACAATCTGATCACGGGTCCCTTGCATGGATTTCGGGATGCCCAGGATTACTACGCTCGTTCCAGCTCATTACCCTATCTGAAAAATATTAAGCTCAAAACGCTATTATTTAGTGCGCTGGACGACCCTATGCTGCCCGCTGAAGTCCTCGATGAAGTTCGCGAAGCGGCCAGCCACAACCCCGCTCTCGAGGTCGACTTCGTTGAAAAAGGTGGTCACGCCGGGTTTATCACTGGCTCGGTGCCATGGCGGCCGTTTTATTATGCGGAGCACCGGATTGGGGAATTCTTCGCTCAGCAGTTTGATCTGAGTCCGGCGCTCGAGACTTTGACCAAGCAATGGTGAGGAAGACATGAGCATTCGAAATCACGGGGTGAGAAGTTGGGTGACGTTTTCACTCGCAAGCCTGGCGTGTACCAGCAACAAGATCGTACCGACAGCTGATTCACATTCGGGTGCCGGCCACGCCGCGCCAGCTACGTTTACGGCAATCGCGGCCGCTACTCAAACGCAGGGGCTGCCACCTGATGCTGCAGGAGCGCTCGCTCGCCTCGGCAGCTCACCACGACATGGGGAATGGGTGACTATTCGCACCGGGGGCGGAGACAGCCTGCGAGCATGGGTTGTTTACCCGGAGAGAGGCACGAAAGCACCCGTGATCCTGGTCGTGCACGAGGTGTACGGAATGTCTGCCTGGGTCCGGAGCGTGACGGACCAGCTGGCCGCCGATGGCTTTATCGCGATCGCACCGGATCTCCTTACGATGAAGAATCTTCCGGACGCGCCGGACAGTGTTCTCGCTCCTCTCGCGATCGCGGCTGTGAGGACGCTCGATCCGGCCTGGGTCCAGCGACAACTCGACGCTGTCGCGCAATATGGGTTGTCATTACCCGCTGCCCAGAAAAAGTACGGCATCGTCGGCTTCTGCTGGGGTGGAGGGGTCTCATTCGCGCATGCCGTCCATGCTCCATCTCTTGGTGCCTCCGTGGTTTACTACGGAACATCCCCGACGACAGCCAGCCTTGAATCGGTTCGTGCTCCGGTCCTTGGATTGTATGGCGGAAGTGATGCCCGCGTAGATGCCACTATCCCGCCTGCAGACTCGGCTCTTCGAGCTCTCGGTAGGACGTACGAGCACACCATCTACCCGGGCGCCGGACACGGATTTCTGAGACAACAGACGGGGATGGATGGGGCCAACCTTGCGGCCGCACAAGCGGCCTGGCCAGCAACTGTAGCGTGGTTCAGAAAATACTTGGAATCGTAACGTCACTAACGTGAGATCGAATTCGCATATGTCCTCGAGCTAGTGACGATCCTCCGTATTGGTTTTCTCGCGGCGCTAATAGGTGGGTTGTTGCTGGCGGTGTTCGCTATGCTGCACGGCGTGGAATACGCGCGCAGAAATCGCTCGCGAGCACCTTCTCCGTTCATCAATCTGCCGGCGATCGCTGCGTTCGCTGTAGGTTTTGGAGCGGTTGGCTACCCCCTCGTGTCCCGCACCCGACTGCCCCCGTGGGCAATCCTTCTGATCGCCATGGGGGGCGGCGCACTCGCGATCAGCGGAATGATCACACTCCTCGCGCGATGGGCATTACGCGATGTAGCCGGTCCTTCCTCCGCGGAGGGTGGTGAGATCCAGGGCCAGCCCGCGATGGTCACGCAGGAGATTGCGCTCGCTGGTGCCGGTGAAATCTCCTACGAGCACCTGGGCAGACAACTCCGAATTCCCGCCCGCGCGTTGAGCGAGAAAGCGTTGTCCGTCGGTGCGGAGGTCGTGATCGACAGAATCGAGGACGGCATTGCCTTTGTCGAGGAGTGGGCCGTCGTCGAACAACGCCTCTAGCTTCGCCCGGTCTTTGCGCCCCGCGCATAGAGCGTCAGCCACTCAGGCCAGTTTCCGCTCAGCTCGAAAAAGTCGTCGAAATAAACGAGCCCACTTTGCTCGAGATCGTCGATCAACGAGGGCAGGATATCGTCCGACGGCAGCGGGCCCAATACGACCAGACCATCCTCAACCCGAAATTCATCGGCGGTAAGATTGTACCGCTCATCAATTGCACTGCGCGTTATTCTGGTATCCTCGAACGCGCTCTGACGGATTAGGACGACCGCATGACCATGAGCAAGCTCCAGCGCCATGATTTATGTTCGATTAGAGACTAACTACGTCGGGCGTTTGTCGCGATGCTTATCTTTAATGTATGCCCCAGTCGAAGGATTTCGAGGCTGAATTCGATGTAGTTGTCATCGGGGCTGGTCACGCCGGAACTGAAGCCGCGGTCGCAGCCGCTCGCCTGGGTTCTCGAGTAGGGCTCATCACGAGCGCGCTCGAGACGATCGGCCAGATGTCGTGCAACCCGGCGATCGGCGGGATTGCAAAGGGAACCGTTGTGCGCGAGGTGGATGCGCTTGGCGGAATAATGGGAAGAGCTACCGATCTCGCTATGATCCAGTTCCGCATGCTTAATCGGAGCAAGGGTCCGGCGGTATGGGCACCGCGCGCGCAGTGTGATCGCGGCCTTTACAGGCGCGCGGTAAGATCCCTCCTCGAAGAGCATGGAACCCTGCACACCGTGCAAGGTACCGTCGCGCGGCTTCTGCTTGCCCATGACGAGGTACATGTACTCGGTGTTGAGACCCTCGAAGGAAGACGCTTTGGTGCACGAGCGGTCGTCATCACTACCGGCACTTTCCTTCACGGACGAATCCACATTGGCACTGAAACTCGTCTCTCCGGCGGCCGCGCTGGTGAAAGTGCAACTACACATCTCGCCGAACAACTGGAACAGGCGGGACTCACTGTTGCCCGGTTCAAGACCGGAACTCCGCCCCGTATTGACGGACGCTCTGTTGATTTCTCCCGGTTGGAGCGGCAGGAAAGCGAGATCGCCCAGTTCGACTACTCCTGGTCTCATTTCTGGCGCTCGAAGCGTGACAATGGGTCGCGCACAAGGCATCCGCCACAAATGCCGTGCTGGATCACTTACCTCGAGGCAGAGGGTAAGCAAATCATCAAGGAAAACATCACCACATCCGCGATGTACGGTGGTGCGATCTCTTCGCGCGGCCCGCGATACTGCCCATCCGTAGAAGACAAGATCGTAAAGTTTCCTGACGCGGAACGACATCAGATTTTTCTGGAGCCCGAGGGACACGATACTTCCGAGCTCTACGTGAACGGCTTGTCGACTTCTCTCCCCGCTCCTGTGCAGCTCGAGATTCTGCGGTCTATCCGCGGACTGTCAAATGCCGCAATGAGCCGCGCGGGCTATGCGATCGAATACGATTACTATCCGCCGACCCAGCTCGATCCTTCACTTCAGGTAAAGGCCATACGCGGGCTTTATTTCGCCGGACAGATCAATGGCACCACCGGCTACGAGGAGGCCGCCGGCCAGGGACTTGTTGCCGGATTGAACGCGGCACTTTCGACACAGAGCAGGAAGCCACTCGTTCTTGGCAGAGAGACCTCCTACATAGGAGTTCTTGTTGACGATCTGGTCACGCGCGGGGTCGACGAGCCGTACAGGCTGTTCACTTCGCGCTCCGAGTTCAGGCTCACAGTGCGTCAGGACAATGCGTTGAGACGCCTAGGCACTATCGGGCACGAGCTTGATCTCTATTCCGCACCCGAGCAAGACACTATCAGCACGAGGCTGCGCCACGAGGATTCAGCGGTTCGACTCGCGGAAACGACGAGCATACAACCGAACGAGGCCGCACCGATTCTATCAGCAGTTGGTAGCCCTGATCTCCTGCAGCCCGTCAGAATCGTGGACGTGGCGCGCCGTCAGGATGTTTCGCTTCGGGCTTTGCTCCATGCAGTTGGAAAGGGTGCCGATCTCGATGATGAGGCGCTCGTCACCGCGGATCTGGAAATCAAGTACGCGGGCTACTTCGAGCGCGAAAGAGCGCAAGCCGATCGAATGCGTCGCATGGGCGATTTCTCTCTCGATGATGATCTCGAATACGGTGAGATGCGGTCGCTCTCGTTGGAGGCGAGGCAAAAGCTCTCGAATCTGAGACCGCGGTCGCTCGCTCAGGCTTCGCGAATTCCTGGTGTCAGCCCCAGTGATCTGCAAAACCTCGTTATCGAGATCGAGCGCCGTCGGCGGCTCGCCACTACGCAATAACTTCCAGCCGAGCTGAGCTCCACTGTATCAGCAGTACAGCGGCAGCAATGAGGATGCCGCCCACAAGCGTGGTGATGGTTAGCCGATTTCCGAGCACCACCACACCGAGGATTGCGGTAAAGAAGGGCTCGATGGTTGCGATTATTGCAGTCCTCACCGGTCCGAGAACTGACAGACCTTTTATCAGAGTGGAAAACGCAATCACGGTCGATACCAGTGCAAGCACGAAGATGTTCGACCACACCGGCACGCTTGTAGGCAGATCGAGCTCGCGCGCAAGGAGCGCGGCAATCACGAAGGTAACCGCTGCTCCCACGACTAGTAGAAACGTGGAGACCAAAGCCGGCATACCTTGCTGAAGGTGCTCGAGTGATGGCAGGTATGCCGAGTAGAGCAGCGCGGAGGCGAGAGCCAGTATGACTCCGATAGGGTTCAGCTTGTCGGTAGAGGGCGCCCCTACCATTACCGTGACACCGACCAGGGCCAGAGTCAGCGCGATTGCGCGCATTGACGTCAATTTTTCGGTTCGTCGCATCGCAGCAAGCAATGCGACCCACGCGGGATAGGTATAAAATAGGAAAGCGAGCGGACCAACAGGTATGTATTCGAGTGCGTGCAGGCTGAGATATGTGATTAGCGCCTGGCCGAACCCGCCGATTAACAGAAGCTGCACGAGACGTTGCTTCGGTACCGATCCGAGTTGCTTGATGCCAACGATCCCAAGAAGCAGAGCCGCACCTAGCACGTAACGCCACGCCATTGCCGTGAGGAGTGGAACTCCGGCCCTTGTAACGAGAACAGTGAGCACGGAGATCGACCCAAAGCTCAGCGCGGACACCACGATCAACAGTGTCGCGCGACCTATTGAGGTGCCCGAGGATTCCATCGCAGCAATGTAGCGTTGGCTAACAATCGTGGCCATTTTTCCGAGGCAATGCCCTCAACGCAAGCATTCTTCAGGACAGATCTCGCGTGACATCACCGACATTCACCGACCAGCCCGTCCCCGTTCCAAAAAGTTCGGAAGAAGAATTCAAGGATCTTGGTTTCGGAACCGAGGTCGCGAGGGGGGCGCGGCAGCGATTACTGAATCGCAATGGGAGCTTCAATGTAATTCGCGAGGGGCTCAATCCATTTTCCTCGCTCAGCCTTTACCACTGGCTGCTCACTATCTCGTGGTCAAAGTTTCTCGGCTTTGTCACAGGAGCCTACGTAGGAGTCAACGCACTATTTGCGGTTGCGTTCCTGCTCTGTGGGCCGGACGCGCTTCAGTCGAGCTCCGGAAGTTTCGCGGGACATCCCTTCTATAGGGCGTTCTTTTTCAGCGTCGACACTTTTGCGACGATCGGATACGGGAACATCATCCCGGTAGGAGTCGCCGCTAATGCTCTCGTCACGATTGAGGCGCTGGTCAACATTCTCGGGATCGCACTCGCCACAGGCGTCATCTTCAGCAGATTTTCGCGGCCCTCTGCAAGAATTGTTTATAGCCGCAATGCGATTGTCGCTCCTTATCGCGATGGGTCTGCTCTCGAGTTCAGAATTGCCAATGGAAGGAGCAGTCAACTTATCGAAGTCCAGATCCAGGTTATTCTCACCAAGCTCGAGCGAACCGACGGGTCCCTCGTGCGCAAGTTTTACGACTTGAGTCTCGAGCGTCACCGCGTCGTCTTCTTCGCGCTCAGTTGGACCGTAGTCCATCCAATCGATCCGAGTAGCCCCATGTGGGGGCTTACTCAGAAGGACCTTCTCGACGCCGATGCGGAGATCCTGATTCTCCTCACGGGAACGGATGAGACTCTTTCGCAGACCGTGCACTCGCGATCCTCATACAAGGCGGACGAAATCGTATGGGGCGCGAAATTCGCGAACATGTTCATGCGGACCGAAGCAGATGGAATCATCGGTATGAACCTGAGCAGGATTCACGACATCGAAGTTATCTATACTTGAAAAGCTTGGTGTATGACCTGGCAAACTTTGACGTCTTACCAGTATCCACTTCACATTGAGAGAGCAAATGAAACAGGCGACAAAGTTGTTGGCTACACTCGGACTTATAGCGCCATTAACGCTGCAGGCACAAGACAGTCGCACGCCACTTGAGCAAATTCCGCAGATTTCAGTCGCGGGAAGAGGAGAAGTCAAAGTCTCGCCGGACCGTGCCACGATACAGGTCAGTGTGCAGACCCGGGCGCCCAGCGCGGCAGCGGCCGCAGCCGAGAACGCGAATAAGCAGCAATCAGTGATGACGGCATTACGAGCTCTGGGTCTTGGAAACGATCAGCTTTCGACGATCAATTACAACGTCTTCCCGGAACAGCGCTACGAGCAAGGCAAGGAACCGATGATCGTTGCCTACAATGTCACTAACACAATTCTCGTCGATGTTCGCAAACTGAGTCAGGTCGGTCCGGTGATCGACGCCGCGCTTTCACACGGGGCGAACATGATCACTTCCCTCCAGTTCTATGCTTCCAACACCGAAACAGCTCGGCGAACAGCGATCTCGGCGGCGATAGAAAAAGCCCGGGCTGACGCGGAGGCTGCTGCACACGCTGCACACGGATCTCTCGGGACACTTCTCGGGATTGATATCGGGTCTTATTCCCCTCCTCCACCTCGGCCCATGATGATGACTCGAGTGCTTGCCGGCGCAGCACAGGCAGACACTCCAATCAATCCCGGGGAGGAAACACTCTCTGTCGAGGTGAACACCCGGTGGCGCTTTATCCCAGGCCAATAGTCCATCTCCACGTGGAACCCAATAGTAGTTGTTCCACGTGGAAACCCCCCTCACAGCCTGATAGATTAGGCGCCATACCTTTACCGTGATTTCGTGGCGCGAATAATTGCAATTGCAAATCAGAAGGGTGGAGTCGGAAAAACGACGACCGCGGTAAACTTGGCAGCAAGCCTTGCTGCTGCCGAGCAACGAACTTTGCTCGTCGACGCTGATCCTCAAGGGAATGCTACCAGTGGCGTCGGGCTCCAGAAGGAAAATGTACCGCTTACCCTGTACGACGTCCTCGTCGGGAACTCGGATCTTGGGTCCGCCCGTCAAACAGGCATCCAGTTCGAGAAGCTGGATGTAATAGGCGCGACTCCGGACCTGGCCGCAGCAGAGGTGGAGCTCATAGATAAGTCTGACCGTGAGCACGTCATGCGACAGTCGGTCGAGTCCCTTCGCCCTGAGTACGAGTACATAATCATCGACTGCCCGCCGTCGCTGGGCCTGATCACGATCAACATGCTGGCCGCCGCAGACGCACTGCTAATCCCCGTCCAGTGCGAGTACTACGCGTTAGAGGGTTTGTCTCAGCTCTTGAACACTGTCCACCGGGTTCAGCACGGCGCGAATGAGAAGCTCGCTATAGACGGGGTGTTATTGACGATGTACGACTCCCGGCTGAATCTCTCGAGACAGGTTGCTGAAGACGCTCGCGAATACTTCGGACCGAAGGTGTTCAACAGCGTCGTACCTAGAAATGTCCGACTGGCAGAAGCACCGAGCTTTGGCAAGCCGATCATTCTGTACGATGCGGCTTCAGTCGGTGCACAGGCCTACATGAACGTCGCCAAAGAGTTGATTGAGCGAACCGAGCAGGGAGAGAACGGTGGCTACTGAGAAAACGCCGAGACGGCTTGGCAGAGGACTCGAGGCTCTTCTCGGCACAGGCGGCGGCCTGGCTTCGAGCGACGAGGGTGCATTAAAATCGATTCCCATCGCACAAGTCGCTCGAAACCCCTTCCAACCGAGAACTGAATTCAACGCCGAAGAGCTCCTCGAGCTCCAGGAGAGTCTCAAGGCAAGCGGACTCCTTCAGCCGATAACGGTTCGCCGCAGGCCTGGTAAGGACGGATTTGAGCTCATAGCCGGGGAACGTCGTCTACGGGCCGCCACAAAGCTCGGATGGAAAGAAATCCCCGCAATCATAAAGGAAACCGATGATAGGACGCTTCTGACTCTGGCACTTGTCGAGAATCTTCAGCGAACTGATCTCAACCCAATCGAAGAAGGAGAGGGCTATCACAGGCTTTCGCACGACTTTGGCCTGACTCAGCAACAGATTGCGGAGACCGTCGGAAAGGATAGAACGACGATCGCCAACATGCTTCGCGTGCTTCAACTTCCGGAATCCGTGAGAAGGCTGCTCCAAGCCGGTAAGTTGTCGATGGGCCACGCAAAGGTGCTGCTGGGCCTCGATGATTCCGACAAGATTGTGACTCTGGCGAACGAAATTGTGAGAGAAGGCCTCACCGTCAGGGAGCTGGAGGGTAGGCTCCGGCAGGTTGTGGGTACGCGAAAGGGAGGGAAAGCAGGACGGCCAAGAAGCGCTGATCGCCAATCCCCAGAGACTCGGCAAATTCAAGACAGGCTGCGGCGGTTCCTTCAGACGGACGCAACACTGACTGTCGGGCCGAATAACCGAGGCACACTTACCCTCCATTTTTACTCGGCCGACGATCTCGAACGTCTGCTCGACGTCATGCGCGTTCCAGACTAATCAACAAGGTTGTCAACCTGAGCTATAACACATTGTGGCGTAATGGGTTAGCTTCCAAATTCCGAGTTGGGCAGGGCATTTGTCCACACAAATCTGCCACTGTATGACGATATCCCTGGAGGATCTCGCACACTACACCGATAGCCTTCTCGCGACCCCAGCCACGCCCGATTATCCGAACGCGCTCAATGGGGTTCAGCTGTACAACCAGTCACCCATCCAGAAGATCATAGCTGCGGTCGATTTTTCCACACGGGCCATCCAGGGAGCAATCACGACCGGCGCAAATCTCCTTGTTGTCCACCATGGCATGTTCTGGGGCGGGCTGGAGCGTATGACTGGCTCTCACTATAAACGTGTCCGAATGCTCATTGAAGCAGATATTGCGGTTTACGCCTCGCACCTGCCGCTCGACCGGCATCCAACACTCGGAAACAACGCACTCTTCGCCAAGGAGTTGGGTCTCAAGCCAAATGCCCTCTTCGCTCGCTTTGAAGACATTTTCATCGGGTTGAGCGGAGAGAGCGACATCGAAACCGCAGCAATCGTCACATCCGCTCGGGCGTTTGCGCGAACACACGGCGGAGATCTCCGCACATCCATGATACGGGATGGCCGACGAACACAGAAATGGGCAATCTGCACGGGTGCGGGAGCATCGGGCGATACACTAAGAGAGGCAAGCACGATGGGAGTGGACACACTCATCGTGGGCGAAGGACCCCACTGGACAGCAGTCCACGCTGAGGAAAACGATCTCGTGATCATATACGCGGGACACTACGCGACGGAAACTCTCGGCGTCTGTGCCTTGGCGCAACATCTCGGCGAGAAATACAATCTGCCTTGGAATTTTGTGAGTGCACCAACCGGTCTTTGATAAGATCAAAGCTGCCCGAGCTTCAGCAGGTGGTGTAAGCACTCTTCCAGGTGGAACGCCATTGACCAGGTCCAGTCCGTTCGATTAGTCCAAGCTTGGCACCTTCTTCGGACTCGACGTTAACAACGATCGCTGGGCGCTTCGATGCTCCTATCTTCGCAGCAGCGAGTACTTCCGTCGCTTGCATCGTTTCTTCAGCACCAGCTATCCGGCTGAAGTAACCCACAGTGTATCTCCCTTTCGTTCCAGTCGGGTGCTCACCTATGAGTAGAAGATGCTCGATTCGTGGATTGGCTTCCTCGTTCAACGTGCGAACAATATCGGCAATTACTACTTCGACCAAATCCAGTCGAAAGGTGTAGGCTGACTGCACTCTGAACGGGAGCCTTCTAAAAGTCGGGTCCGATGAAACCGGCAGAGTCGCCGCACTTTGGGCGAGTGATGCGGCAAGCACGGCTGAATCGGCGCTCGGCAACGACTCGATCGAATCGAGCGGAATTGCGCTCACATTTCCACGTACAAATCCGACACGCCAACCCGGATGGGCAGATTTCGTTCTGCCGACAGGCCAAGCGCTGCACTCTTGCTTCGAGTCGGCTCCCGCTGTTAACGATGAGACCGTTGTAGAATCAACTCTTCCGCCCCGACTGAAAAGCTCGAAGACGAAACCAGAGACAGGTGGGGTAACATCCTGGATTGATTCGATCGTACTGTCCGTTGCCTCTGGCAATACAATCGAAACACTGTCAGAGCTGTTCCCGGCAGACAGCAGCATTACTGGACCGGCGTTCACATTCCAGTTGGTATTGCTGACCGGGCCCAGAGAAAGCACGGGCGGGAGAGATCTGCCAGCGGCGTCGGTGCTGTCTCGCGCCTTATCTCGGCAGGCGAGTACAATAAGCAGCGGAACGAAGATCCTGCTGAGAACGACCAAGCGACCTGCCATAGGGTTAAATCTGCCTGTCACATCTTCCAGCGTCGAGAGTACGTATGCCGTGCTACGTCACGATACGTATTTGAGTGGCAGATTCAGCGGTGTAGAGTTTCTCATGTGCGACTTTAACGCGCGGAGTAACCGATGCAGTCAACAGCCGTAATTAGTACCGGCTCCATGGTAGACGGTTCAAATATCACGGCCAGAGGGGATCTGAATCCGCCCTTGGCTCCCGCACGGGAGCGATTCAGCTGGGCGCTTTACGATTTTGCCAATACCGTTTTTTCGATGAATATCGCTACGCTCTACTTCTCGGCGTGGCTGGTAAAAGATCTGGGTCATTCCAATACTCTCTACGCTACGGTAAATGGAATAGCATCCGCGCTTGTAGTGGTTTCGATCCCCCTTTTTGGTGCTATTTCCGACGCAACACAAAGGCGGAAGCCCTGGGTTGTCGGCTTTACTCTCATTGCATGCATCTCCACGATATTGATTGCCATTCTCGGCCAGATCGGACTGCCTCTCATTGGCGAGGGTGTCACAGCGTTTGCGCCGTCGTCCTCCTTGATGCCGCCCGGTGTTGCGTTGTTCGCAGTGCTCGCAGCGTTCACCATCGCGAACTACGCGTATCAGGGCGCGCAGCCGTTCTACAACGCAATGCTGCCGGAGCTCGTTCCCGTGGATCACCGAGGCCGTCTTTCGGGAATGGGCGCCGCGTTTGGCTATGCCGGCTCAATTACCGGTGTTCTGCTGACATTTCCATTCTTCACCGGATCACTGCCGATACTCGGAGCGATTCCCAGGTACGTTATTCGTTTCTTGCGAAATGCAGTCCCATTCACGGCCCACGGTGGACGTGTTTCCACATTCGTCCCGACAGCGATTCTTTTCCTTCTGTTCTCACTACCACTGTTTTTTTTCTGCCACGATCACAATGCAGTACGTGGAAAGGGGCGCATTCCGTGGCGTGAAGCATTCGGCGATGTGCGTCACACCTTGAAAGAGGCAAAAAAATATCCGGGAACGCTGAGATTCATCCTCACGTCCTTCCTGTATCAGGATGCAATGGGGACAATCATCGCGAACATGGCACTCTACGCGATCTTCGCGATGGGATTCAAGGACGGTTCTGAGGCAACTCTATTCGTGATACTTACGATTCCAGCGGTCATCGGGAGTTATGGCATCGGTCGCTTGGTAGATCGGTTCGGACCAAAGCGTACGCTATCCTGGGTCCTCATGGGATGGGTCGTGCTTCTGGTGGCAATGATCGTGGTGCCGACGAGTGGCGCTTTCTGGATCGTAGGCGCAGGCATAGGACTGATTTACGGAGGTGTGTCGACCGCTGAGCGTCCGCTGCTATTGAGCCTTGTTCCCGACGTCGAGGCTGGGCGTTTCTTCAGCTTGATGGTGCTTTCGTCGAGGGCCGCAGCTGTTGTCGGTCCATTCATATGGGCATTCGCCGTCGATGGACTGAAGTCTTCGATGGGAACCGGGTTCGCGTATCGGGCTGGAGTCGCAACAGTTGCAATCGGGATGATTCTAGCGCTCCTGATGTTACGCGGGGTTCCCAACAACTTCACCAGGTCCGACCGCTCGAGATGATTTACAGCTTATTGCGGTGGATCACCGGAATAGCGCTACACTGGTTCTATAGCGATATCCGCATAGTGGGAGCGGAAAAGATTCCAGCGAGCGGCCCCTTGTTGATCGCGGTCAATCACCAAAATGCGCTGGTTGATTCCCTGATAGTCGGGTGGCTCGTTCCTCGTCACATTGCGATGACCGCGAAGGCAACACTTACCGACAATCCATTCATTGCAATTCTCTTCAGATTATTGCATATCGTGCCGCTTCGTCGAGTAAGTGACGAGGCCAGGAAGCAAAACGGATTGCCGGTCGATAGATCGCGCAATGCGCGAGCGTTCAAGGAGATATTGAATCTCCTCGGAAGAAACGGGGCGCTGTTGATCTTTCCCGAAGGCAAGAGCCACAACGAGACCGGACTCGAGCCGCTCAAGACGGGATTGGCGCGACTCGCGCTCCAGGCGCGAGACGAGAGCGCAATCACTGGACTCAGGATTCTCCCTCTTGGTCTCGTCTTCGAAGACAAGGGTACGCCAGGCACGGTTGTCGGCGCGCACGTAGGGACGGCCATCGAGATGGATTCCTGGCGAGGCAAAGATCACACAAAGCTCACGCAGGAAATTGCCGATCGTTTACGGGCCGTCTCCGAGGAAGCCGGATTGCCGCCACAAGATTTCAGTCGTGCGAGGGAGAGCGACAACGTTGTGAACGAAAGAGCCATTGCCCTTGCAGCGTGGTGGGGCCGTCTCACGCACGAGTTACCGGTGAGAATAGCGAGAAACATGGCAGTCAAGCGCAGCACGGACGCGGATGAGCCGGCAATGTTCACGATCATATTTGGCGTCGGGCTGGTGCTTCTTACCTACATCATACACCTCACAATCGTAGGTATAATCGTTCATTCTTTCTTGTTCGACTGTTTGTATCTGGCCGGGTTGCTGAGCGGGGCATACTGGGCAGCATTTCAACAACACCCGCGGCGTTACTAGCGCGTTAGAGCTTCGTTTCCAACCAGTTTTTCCCAACCCCCAGATCTACCATCAAAGGCACGGATAGCTCCGCCGCATGCTCCATCTCGTACTTCACGAGATCCTGCACCTGATCGAGCTCGCTCGGGATTACCTCGAAGACCAGCTCGTCATGGACTTGGAGCAGCATTTTGCTTCGCAGCTTCCGGCTCTTTAGCGCATCATCGATCCTGATCATCGCGATCTTGATTAGGTCAGCTGCGGAGCCCTGGATTGGGGAGTTGGCTGCCGTTCTCTCGCCGAATGCGCGAATGTTGAAATTCCGCTCTCGCAGTTCCGGTATGTACCGTCGCCTGCCAAAAATTGTTTGCACATATCCGTGCTCACGGGCAAAAGCCACCATCGAGTCGAGGTAATTTCTCACACCCTGGAAACGTTCGAAGTAGCGAGCGATAAACTCCTTCGCTTCGGCGTGCTCGATCCCCAACTGACGAGACAACGCGTGAGGCCCCTGTCCGTAGATCGTGGCGAAATTGATTGTCTTCGCGCGGGCGCGCATTGTACTTGTCACTTCCGACAGCGGTACTTCAAAAATCAAGGCTGCTGTCTGACTATGGATGTCTCCGCCCGCCTGGAAAGCCTCTACGAAAGCCGGGTCTTGCGACAGGTGTGCAAGAAGTCGTAGCTCGATCTGCGAATAGTCCGCCGCGAGCAGCAGCCATCCCTCACGCGGAATGAAGCCGCGCCTGATGTCACGGCCCAATTCCCTGCGAATCGGAATATTCTGCAGATTCGGATCACTTGAAGAGAGTCGCCCGGTGCTTGCCACCGTTTGGTTGAACGACGTATGCAGCCTGCCCGTCTGTGGGTTTACCAGCCGCGGTAGGGCATCCAGGTAAGTGCTCTCGAGCTTGGCCAGCTCCCTGTACTCCATCAGAAGTACCGGTAGCTCGTGACCCTCTTCCGCGAGCTCCTTGAGTACGCTGGCGTCGGTGGACGGCCCTGTGCTTGTTTTCTTGATAACTGGAAGATTCAACTTCCCGAATAGTATCTCTCGGAGCTGCAGATTCGAATTGATGTTGAATTCCGTTCCAGCAGCTTCGTAAATCTGCTTTTCAACCGCTTCGCGTTCTGACTGAAAGCGCTGCTTCAGGGATGAAAACCATGGCAGATCGATCGTTATTCCGGTCCATTCCATCTCCGCCAGCACATCCACCAGAGGTATTTCCACACCATCGAAAAGCCGTGTGAGCTCGTGCGATTCAAGCTGCGGCTCAAAGACTCTCCGCATCTGGAGAGTCATGTCGGCATCTTCGCATGAATAATCGCGCGCTGCTTCGATGGGACACTCATCAAAGGGGATAGCCGAGCGGCCTTTTCCGCAAAGATCCGTGTACGATGTCATGCTGTGATCGAGGAACTCGAGCGCCAACACGTCGAGCCCGTGAGACCGCCGACCAGGATCCAGAACGTAGCTCGCCAGCATCGTATCAAAATCGAGGCCCGCCAGATTCACACCTGCGCAGCGCAACGTGAGCTTATCGTACTTGGAATTCTGGGCTGTTTTCCTGATAGAGGGATCTTCGAGAAGGTTTCGAAGAGGCTCCATTTCCGCTGAGTCGAGCGGAGGAAGATTGCGCACATTCGCAGGCTTACTGGTGCGTAGCATCCTCGCTGCTATTCCTTCCGATTCGCTACCGCCTTTCTTTTTCTTGGGCGTCTCATCCGGGGTCGCTTCGTCACCTCCACGAATGAGCCCGCGTTCCTCGGGCGCGTCGGTCGCGGACCGATCTCCCGGCGCATCAACCAGGAGCTCACCCTGGCCTGCCTGGGGCAATCTGTGCCTGAGAGGGAAGTAGTACGCCTCACCCTCACGTACTGCGATCGAGATGGAAACCAGCGAAGAGCGCAAAGGATCGACAATCTGCGGACTATCCGGATCGATCAGTGTCTCGGTGCCGATCGAGATTACTTTCGCTTCTCTTGCGCGAGCTATGGGACGATCCAGGGCTTGAATAGAGTCAATCGTTACGTAATTGGCCTGCTTTGGCTTCTGCTGTTCGACAGGCGCCTGTACAGCGATGTCCTTCGCGAGGGAGTGAAACTCGAGTTCGAGAAAGAGATCCCTCAGCCTATGGTAGTCGGGGTCTTTTACTCTGAGAGAGTCGAGGTCGAATGCGACCGACAAATCATCGCGGATTGTAACTAATTCCTTGGAAAGGCGAGCGTTTTCAGCATGCTCGAGAAGTGCCTCACGGGGTCGCTTCTTGGTGATCTCACTGGCGTGAGCCAGAATCGATTCAAGGTGCCCGTACTGCTTGACGAGCTCGGACGCAGTCTTGTCCCCTATACCCCGCACTCCCGGCACATTGTCGGATGAATCACCGACCAGCGCCAGGTAATCAGTGACGAATTCCGGAGCGACTCCAAGGCGTTCCTCCGCATTCTCAACGCCGACCCAATGCTCTTCGACGTTAGCCGGGCCGCCGCGACCTGGGTTGAGAAGCCAGACTCCAGGCTTCACCAGCTGCTGAAAGTCTTTGTCTCCGGACACCACCACCACATTTATGCCGGCGTCGACGCTCTTCGCCACCAGTGTTCCTATGACATCGTCGGCCTCATATCCAGGAAGCGACATAATCGGAATACGATAGGCGTCCAGCATTTCGCATATGCGATCCATTCCGCGATCGAAATCCGACTGGAGCTCTTCGCTAAGCTTCTCGCGAGTTGCTTTGTACGCTGGATACCGCTCATGGCGAAAGGAAAGGCCTGAGTCGTGGACCCAGCCGAGATATTCCGGCTTATGCTTGGTGATGAGTCGCTGGAGAAAGTTGGCTATGCCCCAGCTCGCTGAAGTGTTCTCCCCTTTGCCCGTGGTAAGAGGTCGCGAGATCAGTGCAAAAAAAGCGCGATAGATGAGGGCGTATCCATCTACAAGAAACAGTCGTGGACTTTCCGGAGCTTTCATGAAGTCAATATAAAACGCCCTCGCTCAGGAAGAACGTGAGGGCGTTTTGAATTCATTTTCGCTGCTGCTCGACTACAGACCTAGTGTTGGCGACGAGCGCTGACCGAGAGAAATTCCGTTTCGCTCGGTCGAGTCAACCTCCATCGCCCCGCATCCTCATAAAAGACGAGCTGCGAGTTGTATTGACGATACTGCCAGATCTGAAGGCGGGCAGCGGAGGCAACCTGTGTCGGTGAGAGCGTTTGATTGACACTCCGATCGAATATCTCGTCAGGCTCTCCCAGCGCAACGAAAACCATCCCGCGATCAGATAGCCATCCAGGATTCCGATCCATTCTGAATTGGGCGTTGGCTTGCTGAATCCTCCCAAAGTAGGCCTGCAGGTCTTCGTTCGTAGGGGTTTCCGGAATTGGGTCGGTTGCACGCAGAAACTCTGCCCACATTGTTGCGCGTTTTTCCAAAGGAGCGTTTCGAAGCGCGCTGAGGCGGGAGGGATTTGCAAAGAATCGCAGGTAGCCGACCATGTCTTCGAACGACATGAGGGGAATGTCTTCGCCAAAGCTCACGAACAGCGGTGCGTCTACGCTGTCTGCACCTCCCGCATCACGACGAGTAAAGAAGACCCGGGCAATTCCCACCCCAACAGTTGAAATCGGAACATTCACGACGCCGCTGAAGAGCGCTCCGTTCCGTCCCAGCGCGGCGGAGTCACGCCATATCTGGGCACCCTTGTCATTCCGCACGACGAAGTTGACAGGAAGCCGAACGCCCTGCCCATAACCTTCGACATAGATCGCTACGGTGCTGTCGCGACCAAACACCGCGCTCGAACGGGGACTGGCCAGCAATCGCGGAGCGGAGTCCAGAACCGAGCGGCCAGTTGCTTCATAAACAAGGGTCGGAGTGGACAGACGTCCTGCGACTAGGGATGGTACCGTGACCGTAGCTTGCTGAGACGCAGCACGGGATCCGCCAACATCGCGAACCGTCGCTGAGAGAGTGTACACGCCGGGCGGGATATGAAAATAGTGTTGGAAGATCACGCTCTCATCTGTACGGTTGGTTTCTCTAAATGAGCCAACGCGCACTATCTCCATCACATTTACATTCGCCGCCTCAATTCCACCCCGAGCAAGTATAAGCTTCACTTCGTAAGGAGCGCGATATCTGTCGCCTTCCCTCGTGAAGGTGAGGGCGCGGTTGGGAATCGAGAGACTGGCCAGAACGAGTGTTGTATCAGGAGAGGCGCTGGCAAAGAAAGAGAGCCTTCCCACGAATGCAAGCGGGTTTGGGGCGGCCAGTAAGCCAATCTGCCGATAGATGTCGCTCATATCGGGGGCTGGACTCCCCTCTGGCGGTAGGGCCCGCGGGTTGGGTTGGGAGTTTCCACCCGATGTTGCAGAGCTGCACGCGAGAGCTGAGGCCAGAACCAGCAGCCCCGAAAAACATTTCTTGAAAATCAGCATGAGTGGTTAATACCCTATCCGGTTTCGCCAGTTTCTATTAGCTTCGCGGCGTGTCTCGAGAACAGATGGTCGGCGCTTCCGTAGCTGGCTATAGCGTCAGAAAAGAAGTAGGCGAGGGCGGAACTTCAGCCGTATACCTGGCCGAACACCCGAATCATGGCACCGTCGCCCTCAAAGTGCTACGGGAAAAACTGCGCCAGGATGCGACGGCTGTAACCCGTTTTGTCCGAGAAGCGAAATACGGCGCCCGCGTAAAGCATCCCAATGTCGTCGAGACCATTGAAATAGGACAGTCCGAGAATGGTCTTCATTTTCTCGCCATCGAGTGGGCCGAGGGCGAGATTCTCGATCGTTACGCCAAGCAGTACGCGCCGCTGCCGAGAGATGAAGTGTCGACTATCGTCTCGCAGATAGCCGCAGGTGTCCAGGCAGCTCATGATGCAGGGATCGTGCATCGTGATTTGAAGCCCGAAAACGTGATATACGACGCAAAAACGCGCCGCGTTAAACTGCTCGATTTCGGCATTGCGACAGACACATCACAGACTTCAGGCGACGAGCGACTCACGCGTGCGGGGTTCTTCGTCGGGACTCTCATGTACATCGCCCCAGAAGCGCTATCCGGCGAAATTGTGACCGCCGCCGCTGACCAGTACAGTCTCGCGACCATAGCCTATTACCTCCTTACGCGTTGTCTGCCGTATACCGCAAAGGCGCCAAGAGAGATGTTTACCCAGCTTCTCACGATGCCGCCGATTCCTCTCAAGGATGCCGGAGAAGGTAATTTCGATTTTGCGCCTGAACTTGATGCTGTTGTGATGCGCGCTTTGTCACGATCTCCCGCTGACCGATACCCAAGCGTGATCGCCTTCGCCAATGCATTCGCGGAGGCCGCTCTTATCCCGCCGGAGCAGTTGAAGATTCTCGACAAGTTCAAAGGACTACTTAGACGTAGCCGTTAGGTCGTCAGGATCAACGGGGACCCAAAGAGTAAAGGTCGATCCTTTTCCCGGCTCACTCTCGAGCTCAACCATCCCTCCGATGAGGCCAGCAAGTCGCCGAGAGATCGCCAGCCCCAGCCCAGTGCCACGCTCCGCGGAGTTACCCCGTGGCCCCGCATCAACCTGCTCAAATTCCTCGAAGATCCGGCTTTGATCCGCCGGATGAATTCCGATTCCCGTGTCGATGACCTGTATTCCAATCCATGGATTGGCCGGGTACGGAACCCGATCTCGCAATGGAGGACCACTATCGGAAAGTGAGTCGACGAGACGAGTACGAATGACGATTCCTCCTTCATTCGTATATTTCACAGCGTTTCCGAGAAGATTCACGAGAATCTGGCGCAGGTGAGTAGGGTCGGTTCTAATTCGTGGCAAGGCTGCGCCCATGACGAGAGACAGGCTGAGCCCTTTTTCGCTGACCAGTGATTCTATCTCGCTCCCGACATCCAGAACGAAAGGACGCAGGTCTATTGTCTCCGTATGAATCTCGAGCCGGCCCGCCGCCATCTTCGCCAGATCGAGAACCTGGTCGACCAGGTGGCGAAGGTGATTGGCGGATGCTTCAATGCGCTCGACAGGCTTCACCTGACGCGGAGCAAGCTCTCCGTATACGCCTTCGCGAAGAAGGTCGACAAAACCGACAATAGCATTGAGAGGAGTACGAAGCTCGTGAGACACGTTCGCGAGGAACTCGCTTTTCATCCGGTTCACGCGCAACAATTCCGAGGAAAGCCGCTCCAGCTCTTTGGATCGTTCCACAAGACTCCGAGCCTGTCGGCGCTCGTGGCGCAACACCAGGGCAAGGCCCAGAACGGTCGCGAGCGGCACAATCCATCCAATGAGACCTGTCCAGGAATCAAATCCAATCGGTGAAAACGAATGCATTGACTCCAATCATAAGAATCCATAACCTCTCGCACCATGACCGACTACTCCGCACTAGTCACACTGCTTGCTGAACGTTCCGCGAGGCGCGGTCGCTTCACGCTTGCTTCAGGGAAGCAGTCGGACTTTTACATTGATGCCCGTTTGACGACAATGAGTCCTGAGGGATTGTCGATCATTGGTTCTCTCGCACTCTCGACACTCCGGGAATCCGGCTGGAAAGTCGACGCCGTTGGAGGCCTCACACTCGGCGCTGATCCGATCTCTTATGCGATCAGTTATGCCAGTGCTGCTTCAGACCATCCACTGCGTGCATTCACTGTGCGGAAAGAGCCAAAGGCTCACGGCACGGGAAAGCTTCTCGAAGGACCTATCAGGGAAGGAGACCGCGTCGCAGTGATAGAGGACGTAATAACCACGGGCGGTTCCGCGCTGCGCGCGATCGAAGCTGTGCGTAGCGCAAAAGCGTCCGTAGCTGGTGTTCTAGCGCTGGTAGACCGTGAGGAGGGTGGGCGACAGGCGATCGAAAAGGCTGGCGTTAGTGTTATAAGCCTCGTGACCGCGAATCAGATCATCGCTGCCCTCACTGGCTAGCACTGTCCCCACGTATAGGTTTATGTGATTTCGGAATCCAGCCCGGGTAGGCTGCCGATGGGCGAAATGTGCAAAGCACCTCTACGTAAGGGAGGACGAGGTCCGTTCTAAAGAACTGAAGCATGCCCTGTCCATCGTAGGTGCTTCTGAACCTGACTGGAGACATTTTCATCACGGTGCGTACATGCCGGCCGAAGCTCTGTGGTGACGAGTAATCCAAGTGATTTGCTACCCGAGCTACCGATAGTCCTGGGTTCTCGAAAAGCCGAGCGGCTCGTATCAATCTCGCGAGGGACAGATAGCGCTTGGGAGCCGGCAGCTTTGCCCTGAAGAAGCGACTCATCAAAGTACTCGGAAGAATATTCAGGTGACGCGCAAGTTGGCGCACCGTCGAGATCCGCGGAGATGTATCAAAAAGGAGCTCGAAGAATCTCCAGCAATCCTTGGACACTCCCGGTAAGTCCAGACCGATCTGGGTAAGAGCCGACCGCTGTAAGTCAGTTGACCCCTGAGATGCCAGCAGGTTTCTGAGAGTTTGCCAACCTGCCGGCATTCTCGCATCAACGAGCGTTCGAATTCCAAGCTGTCCAAGAGCCAGAGTACTATGCGGGGTCGAGCTCTGGGTTTCAGTCAACAGCGCTACAGCCGGAATTCTCGGGAACTCCCGAACCATTGCAGCCACTTGTGCGGAGCTTTGGGAGCCATACCGCGTGACGGATATCAGGACCAGACCTGCTTTTTGTTCCCTGAGATCAGAAAGAACTTCCTCCAGTGATTCCCGATGCAACGCGTCACACAACCCATGTGCTGCTGCGTCCACCCTCGATCGCTCGAGTGGAGTGAGAATGGTCGAGACAGGAATACGCGGCGAGCTGCGCTTTGGATCTGAGGGCATATGATCCTCATGGTTGAGGGTGGGAAAACCGGACCGCTGAGGAAGGATACGAGGGCACGTCAGATGATCGTCACAGGTTGACATGCTCAGAACACAGAAATCGTCTCATTCGTCATTTTAGTTATATTTTGAAGAGAGCAATCGGTCGGACGATCGCGAATAGGTATCGCATTGATACCTATTCGAGGAAAGTCCGGGCTCCAGTGGACAGGCTGCCAGGTAACACCTGGGCACGGGTGGCGAGAGTCACCCGTGACGGAAAGTGCCACAGAGAAGAGACCGCCATCCTTCGGGACGGCAAGGGTGAAACGGTGGAGTAAGAGCCCACCGCGCTCGTGGCAACACGAGCGGCACGGCAAACCCCGGCTGGAGCAAGGCCAAATATGCGGCGAGAGGCGTCCACCTCGATCAAGACACCGCGGGTAGGCTGCTAGAGGGCATGGGTGACCATGCTCGTAGAGAAATGATCGTCCGGACTATTTGCGTAGTCCGACAGGACCCGGCTTATAGACCGGTTGCTCCGCTAATATGAACAACCTCCGGCGATGTATCGCCGGAGGTTGTTCATTTTCTCCGAAGAATATCAGGCGAGAATAAATGAATATTCCAGATCGAAGAAGGTGTTGGTGTCTCCTCTTCGGGTTCGCATTTGCCTGTAGCGGAGCTGGAAGCTCGCGGCCAGCAGCTCCTTCACCGATGCCGACCTCCCCAGTCTCCCAACCGACGGTACTTGTCGCGCCTACTACAGAGTCATTGTCCTTCAAGTACGCACCCGGCACAGTCACATACAGAATCTCGAGAAGTGCAGCTATCGAGAGCAGCAGTCCGGATTCCGTTGGCCATCGGGAAATTTCCACCAACATCACCCACGAGCTGCTGACCCTGGAGCCGGTAGACCAAGCAACGAATTTCACCGTTGTGGTGGACACTTTCGCGATAACGACACAAGGGTTGATTGGCTCGGTCCAATCTGTCCAGCTACCTGTCCAGATCTCTGGATCACTTACGGATAAGACCCTAACGATCGACGCTGAGACCACCGGTGAGAAGTGCAACGCAATCAGCTCGATGCTGGTAACGGACCTCCACAATCTGCTGATTGCATTTCCGGGACAGCTGTCGTCAGGAGTGAGCTGGAAAGACTCGGCAGACGTAAAAGGTTGTCAAGCCGGAGTACCGACATCCGCACATATTACCAGATCGTACGTCGTTTCAGGAGAAGCTTCGTACGAAGGTAGTCCAGTACTGGTGATTCTGAGAGCTGATACTACCCGGGCTAAGGGGGAGGGGGGGCTTCAGCAGCATCGCGTGTCGATCGACGCAACCGGAACTGGAACCGCACTCTATTACCTCGACACGACAGCTGGGCGAATTGTACACCTGGCAGTCGACCAGCTCCTGAATCTCGGCGTAACAACCTCGGCCAGACAGTTTCAGTTCAAGCAGAATTCCAAGCAGGATTTCCGGATCGTTCCCTAGTCGACGAGGCGCAGTGGCATCACCAGACACATGTACGATGCTGGGTCTTTCCAGCCCTCTGGCTCTAGCGTCGCAGCTCTTTCTGGCGCCTTGAACGTCATCCGTACTTCATCAGTCGGGATGTAGCGCAAAATCTCAAGCAGGTAGCTTGCGTTGAAGCCGATATCGAGTTGATCTCCTGTATAACGGATTGGGAGCTCGTCCTGGGCTTCGCCAAGATCTGGAGTCTGCACGCTGAATTTCAACATTCCAGAATTGAAAGACAGCCGGATTCTATGCGTCTGGTCCGAGGCAATTACCGACATCCGCTTCAGTGCGCTTGCCAAAGCTACCTTATCAGCGACGGCCACCTTGTCATTGTCCTTCGGAATGACCTGTTCATAATTCGGGTATGGACCCTCGATAAGGCGCGTGAAAACCGCCGTGAAGGGTGACCGAAAACCAATATGGTTATCCCCACGTGCGATCTCGAGCTCCTCTTCGGCAGGAAATAACCGCCTTACCTGTTCCAGCGCTTTCGGCGGAACGATCAAATCACTGGCGGGCGCATTAACGGAGTCAATCGGAACATCCATCTTTGCCAAGCGATGCCCATTGGTGGCTACCATGCGCATCTTATCTGGCCTTAACTCCCATAATACGCCGTTCAGAATCGGCCGACTTTCCTCCGCCGATACAGCGAACGAAGTATGAGAAATTAATTGTTGCAGGTCTCCCGAGCGGATCCGCCAGCTCTCGTTAAAACGAACGGACGGAAATGTTGGAAACTCATCCCGTGGAAGGCCTAAAAGCTTAAACCGCGAGCGGCCACACTCGATTGTCACTCTTTGTTCTCCAGCTGCACCGATCTTCACTGGAGCGGGCGGCAACTCCCGCGCAATCTCACTCAGTTTTTTTGCAGGAATTGTAACAGCACCAGGAACATCTACATCCGCCATCACCTCTGTACTCACTGCAATATCGAGATCCGTCCCAGACAGCTTAATCCCTTTTTCTGTGGTCTCGAGCAGAATATTTGCCAATACAGGGAGTGTCGTCTTCGCTGGGATGCTAGCAGCTACAGCTGCAAGTCCCTCCTGAAGCTTTTCGCGAGAGATCGTGAAGCGCATTCCCTTCCCTCTGTGGAATTCCGGTGAGGTACTAATAGTCTCTTTTAAAGAGATTGAAACTAGTAGTTGTAGTAGGTAGTGTGGAGCTGTGTTGAATCGGGTCTAAGTTATGAGAGGAGATTGATTTCCGCTACGTCGGCTAATGTGTGGTAGGATGTTGGTAACGCGAGTAGATGAGTGTTGTCGACATCGGCTTTATGAAGTGGTAGTCCTTCCCACACGAATTGGCTGTGATATGAAGGTTTCCAACATGGTACGAAGTCGATTGATGCGGGTTTTGAGGTCAGGATCTTCGGTGATGGATTCCTGAACCTTATCGATACTGTGAATTACGGTGGAGTGATCGCGTCCACCAAACGCATTTCCGATCTCTACCAGTTGGGTGGCGAGAAGCTCCCTGGCGAGATACATCGCGATTTGACGGGGAATAGTGAGCGTTTTTGTTCTCGTCTTGGAGCGAAGACCATCAACGGTCACTCCCCACTCTTTTGCGACCGCCTGCTGGATGGTGAGAATCGTGAGCTTTCCATTGGCTTCAGGCTCAAGTCCTTCGATTGCCCGAAGCTTGTCTCTGAGCGCCTCACGAGCCACTTCGACAGTAATATCCTTGTGCTTCAAAGAAGCGTAGGCGAGAAGCTTGATTATGGATCCTTCGAGCTCTCTGACACTGGAGCGAATATGTTCAGCGATGAAATGAATTACATCGTCAGGAATCGTAAGTTCGAGCCGGTCCACCTGTGCTTTCTGTTTTAGAATAGCGACACGATGCTCGAAATCCGGTAAGCTGATGTCTGCAACCATGCCCCATTGGAAGCGGCTAATGAGTCTTGACTCGAGACCTGTAATCTCCGAAGGAGGACGATCGCTGGTTAGAACGATCTGACGACCTGCCTCATAAAGGGCGTTGAAGGTATGAAAGAACTCTTCCTGGGTTGCTTCCTTTCTTCCCTTGAGGAAATGAACATCATCGATGAGCAAGAGGTCGGTTTCGCGATACCGCCTGCGAAACTCGGCTGCACTACGTTCGAGAATCGAGCTTATGAGCTCGTTCATGAACTGTTCGGCGCCTACATACATGATGCGGGTATTGGGACTACGCTGTAGTGTCTCGTGCGCAACTGCCTGCATGAGGTGGGTCTTGCCAAGTCCCGTATCACCGTAGATGAACAGTGGGTTGTAAACCTTTCCTGGAGCCTGACTTACAGTAAGTGCGGCAGCCGCAGCCAACTCGTTGGATTTGCCGATGACGAAGAGGTCAAAGGTGTAGCGCTGGCTAAGCGGTGGGGAGCTACTACCGTTTTGTATCGATGCTGATTTGGTGGGAACTGCGGGTGGAGCGACGAAAAAATCCATCTGAGAACGCTTCTTCCGCTCCTCGTGGACACGAAAGACCACATTCATTGGGTGTCCCAAAACAATCGGAGAGAAGCTTGACAGTAAGCCAGCGTGTTTGGAATCATTCCAGTCTGCGGTGAACTGATCCGGAGCGCCGACAAAAAGAGTGTTGCCTTCAATGGAAAGAGCCTCTGTGGGCTCGAGCCACGCCTGGAAAGTCTGATCCGGGAGTTCTTGGCGGGCACGATCGAGTAGGCGGTTCCAGACTTCGGCGGGACTCAGGGACATGACGCGCTACCCTAGCCGTTTTATGTGGAAAAGTCAAACCAGCGAGAAGCGAACTCCTTTATGTGACTTGATCTATCTTCAATGCTGGAATAGTTTTACCGGCTCTCGACAGCATCTTTATTGGTTTTTGGTTTCTGGAGTATTGTAATGGGCAAGCCCACATATCGTCCCCGTAACAAGCGCCGTATCCGCACACATGGCTTTAGGTTGCGAATGGCTACTAAATGGGGACGCGAAGTTCTAAGCCGCCGCCGCAAGAAAGGACGTAAACGGCTTACCGTTCAGTTGCCCTCCAAGTACGCCGGCGCATAAGAGCCTCGGTTTTCCTCGCAGCCAGCGGCTGACGAGAGAAGCCGACCTGGAGCTGGTACGACGTGCAGGGAAGCGGATGCAAACCGAGTGTCTCGAAGCCCGGATATCTGCTTCCCTGTTGCTTCATCCGCGAGTAGGGGTGGTTGTTCCGAAGCATGGGCGGAACATCGTCGATCGGAACCGTACTAAACGACGTCTACGAGAATTAGTCCGGCTTCGGCTGTTGCCTGTAATCGGGCGAGTAGACCTTCTTGTGCGCGCCAAGCCTGAAGCGTACCGCTCGACTTTCGATGAACTTGCCGTCCAAGTGGATACCATTGCCAGCTGGGCAGCTGGAATCGCGGCACCCTAATCATGCGGTCGGTTTTCGTTCTTTTGATTCGCGGTTACCAGCTGGCAATCTCACCACTCTTTCCAGCCAGTTGCCGTTACTATCCAACGTGCTCGGCCTATGCGCTTGAAGCCTTCGAGCGACATGGGGTGATCAAAGGAATCCGACTTACAGTTGGTCGAATTCTTCGGTGTCATCCCTTTCGGCCGGGCGGCTACGATCCGGTTCCCTGAATGGATAAGCGCTTCTTCCTCGCTCTGTTTCTTTCGCTCATTGTAATCGCGGTTTCGCAGCTGCTATTTCCGGCGCCAAAGCCAACTCCAGATTCTCGCGTGCCACCCGCTGGAGATTCGAGCTCTCGACTGAAGAACACCGGGGTGCCAGCGGCCGCATCATCCTCGTTGCCGAGTGCGAATCCGGCAACTGCTCCACTGGTGAGTCGAGTAAATCCCACGGCAACGCGGACAGCGGGTCAAGCAGTTGTGGAGACGACGACTGTCAACACACCGAAGGCGATTTACAAGTTCACCAACATCGGTGCCGCGCCGGTTTCGATCGCGATGCGCGACTATCTGAACCGAACTGCCTCGGGAGGTCCGGTAGATCTGGCGGCCGAAGGCTCTCCGCTGCTCTGGTACAGGGTTGTAACGCCCAGCGACACCATCGATCTATCGAAGGTTCCATTCGTTCTTTCGCGCGCGAGAAACGCGGGAGGAGAAGAGGCGCTTACCTACGATGCCTTGGTGAAGAACGACACAGTCTCTATCACCTATGCGATTTCACAAGACACTGCAGCGAGCTATTCCATCGGCGTCAACGGACGGGTAAAAGGGCCATCCGGACAGGCCTACCTGCTTATTGATCTACCCAAGACACTCAGGCCTGCTGAAGCAGACACGACCGGAGATTATCGAACTCTCGCCTATAGCTTCAAACCTGAGAAGGACCACGCGCGGAGCGTACTGTTTGGAAATCTGGAGCCTGGGGAAAAGACCTTAGAGCCAGGTCCGCTCAGCTGGGCCGCCGTCAAGAGCAAA